>JAEDCW010000013.1 GCA_016293975.1 Clostridia bacterium | reverse complement strand
ATCGATTTCCGTAGCAGGGGTGATAGCGCCGGCGTTTCTGGCTGTTGCGGCGATGGAACGTGCGTCCATAAGCGCAACTGTACTGAGTTGTCCCTCTCCGGGCTTTGAACCTTCACGGTTGGGGAAGTTTCTCGTGGTGTGGCGGATGGAGAAGCCGTTGTTAGAGGGTACATCTCCTGCGCCGAAGCACGGTCCGCAGAATGAGGGCTTAATTATTGCGCCTGCCGCCAAAAGCTTTGCACTCGCGCCGATCTTTGTCAAAGCGAGGCTTACAGGGACACTCGTGGGATATACATTGAGTCCGAAATAGCCGTTACCCGTTGACTGACCGTCGAGTATGCTTGCGGCTTCAACTATGTTGTCGTAAAGTCCGCCGGAACAGCCTGCGATAACACCCTGGTCGGCATAGACCTTGCCGTTTACGACCTTGCTTACGAGGTCGAGCTTTATCTTGTCGCCGAATGTCTTTGTTGCTTCCAGCTCAATTCCCCTGAGTATGTCCGCGGCATTCGCTACGAAATCCTTGATAGTATAGGCGTTGGAGGGGTGGAATGGAAGAGCTATCATCGGCTCTATTGTCGAGAGGTCTATTCTTATCATGCTGTCATAATAAGCGCAGTCCTCGGGCTTGAGCTGTTTATATGCATCGGGTCTTCCGTGCGTAACAAAGTAATTGTGAACCTGCTCGTCTGTCTCCCATACTGATGTGAGGCAGGTGGTTTCTGTGGTCATTACGTCGATGCCGTTTCTGAACTCAACGCTGAGGTTTGCAACACCGGGTCCTACGAACTCAAGAACCTTATTCTTTACAAAGCCGTTCTTGAATGTGGCACCTACAAGCGCGATTGCAACGTCGTGCGGACCTACGCCCTTCTTGGGTGCATTCTCCAGATATACGAGAACAACTTCGGGAGCGTTTACGTCCCATGTGTTTGACAGAAGCTGCTTAACGAGCTCGCCGCCGCCTTCGCCTACACCCATTGTGCCCAAAGCGCCGTAGCGTGTATGGCTGTCGGAACCCAGTATCATACGTCCACAGCCCGCCATCATCTCTCTTGCATAGGAGTGTATGACGCTCTGGTTGACCGGCACATAGATTCCGCCGTAACGCTTTGCGGCAGAAAGACCGAATACATGGTCGTCCTCGTTTATGGTGCCACCTACAGCGCAGAGGCTATTATGACAGTTTGTCATTGCATAGGGGATCGGGAACTCTTTGAGCCCACTCGCCCTTGCGGTCTGAATGATACCGACGTAGGTGATGTCGTGTGAAATCAAACTGTCGAACTTAATTCGCATCTTCTTCTCGTCACCCGAAATATTGTGAGCGTTAAGAATTGAGTATGCTATCGTGCGCTTGCGTCCTTCCTCGGGTGTAACGCCCTGCGAACAGCTGCACTCCGATACTGAATAGTCTCTTCTTAGATACACACCGTGGTTGATGAGTTCTACCATATTTAACTCCTTTATTTTCTCACCCAATTTCTTTGGGCTATGATATACAATGGTAAACTAAAAATGTCAATTTTTCAACAGTACAGCCAATATATTGTTGTCATTATTAAAACTATACTCCTATTGTATGTGTACATTTAACGTTTCGGAGCCGTCCGACAGCAACTCGGCTTCTTCTTTGGAGTGGACCGCCGCTACAATAAGTCCGAATCGCCCCCTCGTGTGCTCTGCTACCCTGACTTTCAGCTCCCCATCGAGTCCCTTGAAAGGCTCGTCGAGTAAGAGCACATCCCCGCCGAAATGCATCGCCCTTGCAATCGCGACTCTCCTGCACATTCCGCCCGAAAGTTCCGCAGGATATGAGTCAAATCTGTCACCCAGCTCCATAGCGTTGAGCCAAAACTCAGCGCTCGCCTCGTCAGACCTCACAAACATGAGGTTTTCCTTGGCCGTATTCCACTCAAGCAGTCTGTCCTCCTGAAAAACATACGACAGTTTAAGCCCATCCGTGCCCGATATATTGCCCGATGTAGGCTTAACAAGCCCTGCAATAAGCTTCAAAAGAGTGCTTTTACCCGCACCCGAAACCCCCGTGACTATGCACAGACCTTCTTCGGGAAGTGTCACTGACATATTTTTAATCGGCACGGCAGAACCAAAATCTACCGTCACATCGTCAAATCTTATTGCCACTTCGCTTACCTCCCAACGGTATCATTCGTATTCCCATGACAATGAGCTTCTCGAAAACGATGGACAGCAGTATTACAACGATTGTCCATGCAAAAAGCTCCGGCGTCTGCAGATATATCTTGCTGTTGTACAGCCCCGCTCCGATAGAATGCACCGGCGTTGCAATTACTTCGGCCGTAACACCTGCCTTCCACGCCAACCCGAGCGCAGTCGTAAGTGCCGCAAGCAGCTGCTGTCTGAGTGACGGCAGATATATGCCCATAAGCCTCTTCGCAAACGGTACATTGAATACATGCGCCATCTCCTTAAGCCGTTCATCCACGGCAAACAGCCCCTCGTATATTGCCGTCCAAACTATGGGCAGTACCATCAGAAGCGTTATAAACATGGGCACCATATCAGTATCAAGCCACAGCAAAACCAACAGTATAAACGATGTTACAGGCGTCGATTTTATGACCGTCCTTATCGGATTAAACAAATCTCTCAGAAATCCCACCTTGTATGTCACTATACCCATAACGATACCGGCAAGCACGCCCAGCACATAGCCCTCAAGCACATGCAAAAGCGTCGTAGCCGCGCTAAGCCAAAAGTCGGATTCCGATGCGAGCGAGAAAAGCGTTCTCAACGTCACGAGCGGCGACGGCAATAAGAACTCAAGATTGTCCGCCACAAAAACAGAGCAAAGCTGCCATACGACAATCCATACGGCAGCAATTGCTATTCCTTTGATTATACTCCTTATGCGTTTCATGTCATTACGGCATATAGTAGAAGTCGTCGCCCGGCAGGCTTCCGCCTACGCTCTTGGGCGCTTGTGCGATCAGTACCTCAAACATAGCCACTGATATCTCCTTCATTTCCTCACCCATTATCGATACTATGTTGCAGTTGGGTATTGCTCTCTCTGCCGCCGCCTTGTCAGCCACTATTCCCTTGTCGGCAATCATACTCGCCGATGTGGAATGGCTCTTGTTGACCTTGGCGGATGAAGCCGCATAATCCTTCAAAAACTGCTTTACAACGGATTCATGCGCTTCGAGGAACTCGCGTCTTACTACGATGCAGCCCTGTACGAGCGTCGCATCACATACGCTCTCCCACTGCTCTGTAAGGCTCAATGCAACTCTCAGGTCGCTGTTCTTTGAAAGTGCAACCGATATATTGGGTTCAGGCATTATTCCAATCTCCGCGTTGCCAGATGCGAGCATTGCCGTAAGCTCGGCGTGCTCTGCTACATACTCTATGTCTACATTCACGCCCGCCTGCTCGAGCAGGTAACTTATTATGTATTCGGGTGTCGAACCCTTACCGGTAGCATAGACCTTTTTGCCCTCAAGGTCCGCAAGCGAGTTTATCGTATTACCGTTCTCAACTACGCTCAATACGCCCAATGTGTTGACCGCTATCATTACCAGCCCGCCCTTGAGCTTATTGTAAAGCACGGAAGCGAGATTGATAGGCATAGCCGCAATATCCGCTTCTCCGCTTGAGAGCTTACCTACGATATCCTCAGGCATGCTCGTAAGCGTAAAGTTATATGTGTCGAGTTCCATCATATAGACCATGCCCATACCGGTCGGTCCCTTTAATGTTATCACGTTGGGTTTTGTCGTATCAGCCGGTGTGCAGGCCACTACGGCAAACGCCATAACCAGTATTAATACAAATGATACTATTTTTTTCATTTTTCGTTAACCCCCAAAATATAGATTGTTTTTCCTTCGCGTTCTATTCTTCCCTGTTCCGTCAGCGCCGCAATAGCTCTGTATAAAGATGCACGGCTTATAGAAAGCGATGAGGCGAGTGCGCTCAGCCCTCTGTTTATCACCACCCTGCCTTCATTGTCGGAATTCGTCATCAGGTAGCTGATCAGCTTGTTCTCCGTGTTTGTCGATGCGATGCTGCCTATTCTGTCGGTCAGAAAGTGTATCCTTTGAGTAAGGTAAGCGAGATAATTGGTCATCAGTCTCTCATCCTCATGCAGCATCCGCTTGAGCTCCTCCTCGGAGAAGAACAGCACGACCGTCTGCTTGATTGCTGTAACAGTAGTCACAGTCTTTGCACCATCGTAAAACATACCTGCAGCTCCAAGTATACTTCCCTCGGTAAGCTCACTCATAAGCACCTGCGTCCCTTCAATGGGCATTCTCACGCTTGTGCGGCCGCGGATTACAATACCGAGCCTTCTATAGTCGCTCTCCGCTTCAAACACAGACTCCGTTGCTGCAAATGTCAGCAGCTGCCCCGAGTAATTCTCGACGACTCGAAGTATCTCCTCAGAGGTCAAACCTTTGAAAAGAAATGTCGTGGCAAGTATTTCGAGCATATGTTTTGTTAATCGCATCACTGCACTAATCCCTCGCTAAATGTATCATATGATACACTTTAAGTAATTTTACATGTAAAAAGTACGCCTGTCAACAGCGTACTGACTAAAATTGGTAAATTTATGAAATATATTCCTAAATGTCAACTGCCTGTGAAAGCACTTCGCCTATAGACCTGTGCAATACAAGTGAAGCCCTTGAGTCGTAGGATGTTTCACCCTTGTTTATCAGCACAAGCTCGTCTCCCGAATAGTAATCAATTAGTCCCGCCGCAGGATAGACGACGAGCGAAGTACCTCCCACAATCAGCAAATCCGCACTGCGCAATTCTTCTATAGCCTCGTCTATGGCATCGTAATCGAGTTGTTCGCCGTACAGCACCACATCGGGGCGCACTATTGCGCCGCAATCGCACTTAGGCACGCCGTCATAGGAGTTTATAAAATCTATTGAATAGCTTTTTCCGCATTTGGTGCAGTAATTTCTGTAGGCGGAGCCGTGAAGCTCTATGACGTGCTTGCTCCCTGCCATCTGATGAAGGTTGTCGACGTTTTGCGTTATCACTGCCGTGAGCTTGCCCTCCGCTTCGAGCTTCGCAAGGGCGTAATGCGCCTTGTTTGGCAGATAACCCGTCTTTGAAAGCGTGCTCCTGTAGTATTTATAGAACACGTCGGGATGTCTGACGAAAAATTCATGTGTCAAAAGCGTCTCGGGTGAAAGTCCGAACTCGTTTCTTGCCTTGTAAAGCCCATCTTTGCCCCTAAAATCCGGTATCGAGCTCTCCGTGGAAACGCCTGCACCGCCGAAAAATACTATTCTTTTGGCATTGCCTATCAAACCGCGAAGCTTGATAATCGAATCATCCATAAGCGCACTCCTTTTTACCGCCATTATACACCAAACGTCAAAATAAATATATGAGTAAGAAGTCTTGACTTGCTTTGCTCATAAGAGCACAATAATCATGTAATTTCCTTTTACGGAGGTAATCATGAAAGAATTGTGCGCTATGTCGCGTAACGAGCTCTCGGCACTTTACGAACAAACGCTTGCCGAATATAAGAGATGTCAGTCGTTGGGGCTTAAACTCGATATGTCGAGGGGCAAGCCCTCAAAGGCGCAGCTTGATTTGTCGGCGGAGCTTGCAAACATGGTAATACCGCCCGAGGCATTCATAAGCGACGGAATAGAAGCCAGAAACTACGGCAAGCTCGACGGACTTGACGCTTGCAAGAAGCTGTTTGCCGACATACTCGGCGTTCGTCCCGGGCAGATATTCTGCGGAGGCAATTCTAGCCTTACACTGATGTACGACACGATAACAAAAGCATACACTCACGGTATGCTCCATTCGGATCTCCCCTGGTCTAAGCTCGACAAAGTCAAATTCCTCTGTCCATCGCCCGGCTATGACAGGCATTTTGCCATCTGCCAAACGTACGGCATGGAGATGATACCTGTTCCCATGACCGATGAAGGCCCCGATATGAATGTCGTAATGTCGTACATAGCCGACCCTGCCGTAAAGGGAATGTGGTGCGTACCCAAATATTCAAACCCCACCGGCATCACCTACTCCGATGAGACGATACACAGCATTGCGTCAATGAAGCCCGCCGCAAAGGATTTCCTGCTCATGTGGGACAACGCCTATTGTATCCACGAGTTTGAAGGCGATTTCGTACCGTTTATCGATATACTTTCCGAATGCGAGCGCTACGGAAACGCCGACATGGTGTTTGAATTTACATCCACCTCAAAGGTTACATTCCCCGGCGCCGGCGTCGCGTGCTTTGCCTGCAGTGAGGATAACATGACCTACATGAAAAAGCTTATCTCCGCGCAGTCAATAAGCTACGATAAGGTAAATCAGCTCAGACACGTGCTTCTGCTCAAGGACCGTGAGGGTGCTCTTGCCCACATGAGGAAACATGCAAGGATAATGTCCGAGAAGGTCAATGCCGTAATAGAATTGCTCGACGAGCATATAAAGCCCCTGGGAATAGCGGAATACAAGAAGCCCACCGGCGGCTACTTCATCAGCCTCAACGTAATGCCGGGATGCGCCAAGAAAGTGTTCACCCTTATGAAGGAAGCGGGCGTCGTCATGACCACGGCCGGTGCGACATTCCCGTACGGCAATGATCCCCAAGACAGCAATCTGAGGATTGCACCGAGCTATCCGCCCATCGATGAACTCCGCATGGCTACGCAAGTGTTGTGCACATGCGTAAAGCTTGCCGCACTCGAGAAGTTGGCCAATTAATTGATTATTAAGAGAAAGATACGAAACACACCGTATCTTTTTTTATTTGCCATATCGGAATATACACAAACCAAGAGGGGCATAATACGGTTGACGGCGATTGCATCTGTCGCACGTCAACACGGTCTATCGCCCAATCCCCATAGGCGTTGACATACCCCCAACCATCCTGACTTGGAGCAGCGTTCCCACGCTGCACCGCAGAAAAGACGAGTTTCTCGTCTTTTTTGTATGTATTGGACAGGATGTGCATTTATACTGCATAGCCACATTGCGCACTTGTTGAGTTGTCTGTTATTTGGTATAATTTTTAGTTAAGTAAGACTTTAGGAGTTAACTATGGCAATACGAAAGATATTTGAAAACGGCGACCCGTGCCTCAGAAAAACCTCAAAGCCCGTGCTGCTTTTTGATGACAGGCTTCATTCTCTTCTGGACGACATGGCGGACACGCTCTATAAAGCTAACGGCGTTGGACTTGCCGCACCACAGATAGGTTTTCTCAAGCGAATCGTCGTAATCGACATACTCGACGGTAACGGACTTATAGAAATGATAAACCCAAAAATACTTGCCTGCTCCGGCGAACAGACAGGTCCCGAGGGTTGTCTCTCCGTTCCCGGTTTTCAGGGAACAGTCACACGTCCAAACAGCGTGACAGTGCTGTTCCAAGACAGAAACGGCGAAACTCGCCAAATGACGGGGTCCGAGCTTTTTGCACGTGCGGTATGCCATGAACTCGACCATCTCGACGGCAAGCTCTATATAGACATTGCCAAGAATTTGGAAGCCGTCCAGCCCGAAGAGGAGGATAAATGAGAATTGCCTTTTGCGGTACGCCAGAATTTGCACTGCCCTCGCTTCAGCTCCTTATAGACAGGGGTTATAAGCTGTGCGTTTTTACTCAGCCCGACAGGCCAAAGGGACGCGGAAAGGCCATGCAGTCTCCTCCCGTGTGCGAGCTTGCGAAAAAACACGGCATACCCGTTTTCCAATTCGAGAAGATACGCAGGAGCGAAGGCGTACAGGCGCTTAGGGAGTTTGCTCCCGATTTGATGGTGACTGCTGCTTTCGGACAGATTCTCTCGGCGGAAAACCTCTCTATACCGAAACTCGGCTGTATCAATGTGCATGGAAGCCTTTTGCCCAAATACAGGGGCGCATCTCCCGTACAGTCTGCTGTGATAGACGGTGCAAGCATTACTGGCGTGACCACAATGCTGACCGATATAGGGCTCGACACGGGCGACATGCTTTTGAGCCGTAAGGTTACGGTCGGAGAAAATGAAACCGCAGGAGAGCTTTATATTAGGCTAGCTGATGTCGGTGCGGAGCTTCTCGGTGAAACAATAGACGCTCTGCTATCAGGTACGCTCGAAAGAACACCTCAGGACGACTCAAAGGCGACAAAATGCGGCCTCATCACAAAGGAATCCGCCAAAATCGATTTTTCGAGGACTTCCTCAAGCATACACAATCTCGTGCGCGGAATGAATCCCGTCCCCATCGCGTGGGCACTTTTCGGTGACGATGTAATTAAAATCCACGCTACGCGTCTGTGTCCCGAATTCAACTGTGAGGGCTTTGACTCCACACAACCGGGAGACGTGCTCTTGGCTAATTCCCGTAAAGGGCTTTTCGTAAAGACGGGTGACGGAGCAATCGAGATAACTAAGCTTCAGGCGTTTGGCTCAAAGCAGATGGAAGCAAAAGCCTTCCTCAACGGCAGAAAGCTGGACGGAGGGAGCTTTAGATGAGCCTCAGACGCATAGCACTCGACGTATTGCTTGAGATAACGCAGGGTGGCAAATACGCAAACCTCGCGTTGAAAAGTGCGCTTAAGTCGGCAGAGCACTCGGATGCGGCGTGGGTCAGCGCATTGGTATACGAGACGCTTGACCGTCTGATACTTATAGATTACATAATCGACGCCCATGCAAAGGGCAAAATGAACCCGAAGATTCGCGGCATACTCAGGCTCGGGGTTTGTCAAGCGCTGTTCATGGACACTCCCGAGAGCGCCGCTTGCAACGAAACCGTAAAGCTCACAAGCGAGATAGGCAAAGGTGCGCTGAAGGGCTTCGTCAACGGGGTCATGCGCAATATCTGTAGAACGGGGCTCGACTCGTTAAAGCTCCCCGATGACCCAATCGACAGGCTAAGCGTTAAGCATAGCTATCCCCGATGGCTTGCAGAGGAGTATTACAACAAGTACGGAGTCGAATTTACCGAACAAATGCTTTCCTACAGACATACGGGAATGACCATACGGGCGCAGGCCCCGTATACATCCGCAGAGCTCGAAGAAAGTCTTAGAACGCGCGGGCTTCCCTACATGAGAGGCAATCTCATACCCGATGCGTTTAAGCTCGAACGAGGCTTTGACGTGCAGAATGACGAGCTTTTTACGAGCGGAAAGCTAACCGTACAGAGCGAGAGCGCCATGCTCGTATGCAGGGCGTGTGAACCAAAACGCGATATGTACCTGCTCGATGCGTGCTGTGCTCCCGGAGGAAAGACCGCCTATTTGTCCATGCTCATGGAAAACACCGGACGCATAGATGCGTGGGAGGTTCATCCCCACAGGGCAAAGCTCGCCGAAAACACTCTTTTAAGGCTCGGCGTAAAGAACGCTGTTGTAAAAGTCAGGGACGCTTCTGCATCGACAGACGACGGCGACGGGATATACGACGCGTTACTGCTCGATGTACCCTGTTCCGGCCTCGGCGTATTGGGCAAACCTGACGTAAGGTACGCAAAATCGCCCGAAACGCTCGATGAGCTTTCTATATTGCAGTACAGCATACTCTCAAACTGCTGTAAGCTCGTAAAAGTAGGCGGCGCGATAATTTACGCTACTTGTACTGTGTCCTCGAGGGAAAACGAGTGCGTGATTGACAGATTCATAAGTGAACATAAAGACTTTTGTGCGGAGGGGCTCGCCGAATGCGTACCCGAATGCTTAAAAGCCAGAGTGAAAAACTCCATGCTCCAGCTTTTCCCGCACATTGACGATACGGAGGGCTTCTTCATTGCAAGAATTGTCAGAAAGGCTTAAGAGCCTCCAATTGAATTCGATGACGCTCGATGAAATAACAGAACTCACCGAGTTTTTCAGTCAACCAAAATACAGGGCAAAACAGCTCTTTTCGTGGCTCTCCAAGGGAACAATGCCCATGGACATGCTAAACCTGCCGATGGCATTCAGAAAAGAACTCGATGCTATTCCCTTCGGCAAGGTGAGCATATACGCCAAGCGCAAATCGATGAAAGATGATACCGTAAAGTATTTGTTTGAGCTCGGCGACGGCAATATAGTCGAGGGCGTGCTCATGCGCTACAGCTACGGCAACACTTTATGCTTGTCGACACAGGTGGGCTGCAGAATGGGCTGTGCATTCTGCGCTTCTACGCTTGAAGGCTGTGTGCGCAGCCTTACGTCGGGCGAGATGCTTCAGACGGTGAACACCGTTGAGGCGGACAACCCCGCCCCTGAGGGAAAGAGATGCGTCACAAACATAGTGCTCATGGGAAGCGGAGAGCCTCTCGACAACTACGATAACGTTGTCAGATTCCTGCATCTCATTACATGTCCCGACGGCTTTAATATGTCAAGCAGGAACATTTCGCTCTCGACATGCGGCTTAGCAGACAGGATATACACATTTGTCGAGGATGCGCCCCATGTGACGCTAAGCATATCGTTACATGCGCCCAACGACGAGCTTCGTTCAAGCATAATGCCTATCAACAAAAAGTACCCGATAGCGTCGGTGCTTGAAGCCGCCAAATACTACGCCAACATCACAAAAAGGCGAGTAATATTCGAATATGCCTTGATTAGCGGAAAGAATGACGATATAGTATCGATAAGGGAGCTTGCGCATAGACTTCGCGGTATTAATTGCCATGTCAATCTCATTCCGCTTAACAAGGTTGTGGAACGCAAGCTTTTCGGTACGAGCAGAGCTGATGCCTACAAGGTTCAACAGCAATTAGAAGATCTGCATATATCCGCCACGGTAAGGCGTGAAATGGGAGCGGATATAGACGGCGCGTGCGGACAGCTCCGCAGGCGAGCCATAAAGGAAAAGGATCGGGAGGAGACGTAATTTGCGCTATTGGGGGCTTTCGACAACGGGTATGCGCCAGCATAACGAGGATAATTACTACACGCCCGACGGGTCGGACTGTGAGCTTGTGATAGTGGCGGACGGAATGGGCGGCCATCTTTCAGGTGAGATCGCCAGCAATCTCGCCAAAGAGGAAGTCATAGCGCAAATAAAGCGCTGCAATATTATAATTAAGCCGGAGAAGGCTCTCAGAGAGGCCATACTTGCAGCCAATACCGTAGTGCTTGAATACGGAAAGCTCAACAATGCCAGCAGAGGACTGGGCACGACAATCGTTGCCGCCCTGCTCTATAGCGACAGATTCTCTATAGGCTATGTCGGCGATAGCAGGATCTATTTATATACCGCTGTCGACGGCAAGCTCTCCAGGCTCACGCAGGATCACTCCTATGTCGCAGAGCTTGTCAGACAGGGAATGATTACCGAGAAAGAGGCGCTCCACCACCCCTATAGAAACGTAATCACGCGCGCAGTAGGCACTTCTGACTATGTCGAAGTGGACACTGCGTCATTCGATTGGAATAAAGGCGATGCACTTCTGCTTTGCTCAGACGGGCTTTCCGGTTCGCTCGATGATTTGACGATCGAAGAAATAATGAATGAATACCTGAACACAGACGAGCTTTGTCAAACGCTTATAGACAGCGCACTTGAGGCAGGCTCTACCGACAATATTACCGTCGCTGTTGCGGTAAATGCGGAGAATGACTTATGATAGGATCTGTTCTGGCTAATAAATACAAGATCAAGAGCATAGTTGGCATAGGCGGAATGGCCGTTGTCTATAAGGCGTACCGCATTACGGACAACAAAGTCGTGGCCGTAAAGGTTTTAAACGATGAGTACAGACGCAAGCCCGATTATGTGAGGCGTTTTGAGTCCGAAGCAAGGGCCGTCATGTCGCTGAGTCACCCCAATATCATAGGATTGCTCGATGTTGGAATTGACGGCGATGCGCCATTCATCGTGCTCGAATTCGCTACAGGCAAAACTCTTAAAGAGATAATCGATGAGAACGGTCCCCTCAGCCAAGGCTTTGCAGTTAAAATTATCTCTCAGGTTCTCAGTGCACTCGCCCATGCGCACGAAAAGGGCGTAATACACAGGGATATAAAGCCACAAAATATTATCGTTACCGCCGGAGGCATCGTAAAGCTCACGGACTTCGGCATAGCAAAAATAGTCAGCACGTCATCGACAAAGACGTTTGCAGGAAAAAAGGTGCTCGGCTCTGTACACTACATTTCACCCGAGCAGGCAAAAGGCGAGGCTGTAACACCTGCCTCCGACATCTATTCTACGGGAATAATGCTATACGAAATGGTTACGGGCAAGCTTCCGTTTGACAGCGATGCCCCGATTTCGGTGGCCCTCATGCACCTGCAGGACCAGATGACGCCTGCCTGCAAGTTCAACCCAAAGGTCTCTACTGCGCTTAGCGACGTTATACTCAAAGCATGTGCAAAGGAGCCGTCAGAGCGTTACAGCTCCGCAACAGAGATGAAGAATGACATTGTGAGGGCAATGAGCGAGCCAAACGGCAGATTCGCGCGACTCAGAAGTAAGGCGCACAACGATGCGGAAAAAGCGCTCGTACCTAAAAGAGTATGGATGATACCGGCGTCCGTCATAGTCATACTCGTGCTTATCGTATCGATGTTCTTCCTCGGTTCGAGCATAGCCAACAAACCTCTCGGCACAAACGTAGATGTGGTGCCGTCACTTGTCGGAAAAAAGCTCAGGGAAGCTCAGGAATACGCGCGATTGCGAGGATATACGGTAATTATTGAGGACAACGAGATAAGCGACAAATTTGAAGAGGGTTGCATAATTGAGCAGACCCCCACAGCAGGCACAAAATCGTCCGCCGGCAAAAAGATATCCGTCATCGTGAGCAGTGGTACGGGAATGTCATCCGTTCCCAATTGCATAGGCATGACGCAGATGTATGCGGCAAGTGCTCTCAGCGCCGAGGACTTAGTGCCCGAGTATAAGATTGTTTACAGCGACAGGCCCTACGGCGAGGTCATTTCCCAAGACCCGGTGGGTGGTACCGAACTTCACCCGGGAGATACCGTAACGCTCTACATAAGCGGACAGGACGAAGGTTCTGAAACAATACCCGACCTGAGCAATCTGAATTACATATACGCAATCGGAGCATTGCGCGATATAGGATTTACGTCTATCCGAATAAGGGAGAAGTACGATCCCGAATACAAGGGAGATGATTTCTCGGTCTATTCGCAGTCTCCTGCAGCCGAAACCGTAGCTTACCTCGAACAGACTGTTGAACTTGTAATAATTAGGAAGGAACACGGTCATTATGCCGCAGATATCGCATTTAACGTCGATATTCCCACGAATAACGCCTCTATTATGGTGACGGTCGTCCGCCCGGACCTGTCGGAGTTTATAGTGTATGAGAACACTTACCCCACCGCGAGCTCGCAGGTAGCAATTTCGTTCTGCGGACTCGTATGGTCTCCCGGAAAGTACGAATGCATACTGTACATAAACGGCACTGAGGTTAAGCGTAGCACCTATTACTTTACTTACAGAGGATCAGCTGATGACGGGAACATTACTTAAGGGCGTAGGAAGCTTCTATACGGTGCTGGATGCAAGCGGAGAGCGCTTTGTGTGCAGACCGCGAGGCAGATTCAGAGTAGAAAAGCTCACGCCTCTCCCGGGAGATAAGGTAGAGTTTGACTACAGCGGCGACGAGGGTTATCTGCTTCGAATATTGCCCCGAAAGAACAAGCTTATTCGTCCCGCGGTGGCAAACGTTGATAAGCTCATTATAATCGTATCGGCATCTGTACCCAAAGCTGACCTTTTGCTCGCAGACAAGCTGCTTATCTACTGCGAGCTTCACGACATAACGCCGATTATAGTGATTAACAAATGCGACGACGTCTCCGATACAGACGCTATCGCAAAGCAATATGCCCACTCGGGATATACGCTGTATTCCGTCTCGGCGCACACAGGTAAAGGACTTGGTGACCTTAGGCTTGCAATGACCGGTTCAGTCTGTTGTCTGTGCGGTCAATCCGCCGTAGGTAAAAGCTCGCTAATAAACGCACTTGTGCCCGATTTGGAACTCGAGGTCGGAGGACTCTCAAAAAAGACCGACAGAGGCCGCCACACAACGAGGCACGCGGAGCTTTTGCCGCTTGGAAACGGCACAATGATCGTAGATACCCCGGGTTTCAGCCTTTTTGATACCGAACAGATTGAGGTGGAGCGATTGAGCTCACTTTTTCCCGAAATGAAGCCGTATGATAATCGTTGTCGCTTTGCCGGATGCATACATAAAAGTGAGCCCGATTGTGCGGTAAAAGACGCCGTAGCGGACGGCGAAATACCAAAAGAACGCTATTTGAGATACATTACCATTGCTGAAGAACTTATTGAAAAGAGGAAGCATTGTTATGACTGACAAGATACTCGTCGCCCCATCGATACTGTCCGCGGACTTTGCAAGGATGGGCGAAGAATGCGAATCGCTCGAGGCGTGCGGAGCAGACTACATACACTTCGACGTGATGGACGGAAACTTCGTAGACACCATAACATTCGGACCTGCGATGTGCAAGGCGCTCAGGAGCCACACGCGCTTGCCTATTGATGTTCACCTCATGGTGGAAAATCCCATTAAGTACATCATACCCTTTGCCGATGCCGGTGCAGACATTATCACAATTCACGCGGAGGCGGACAAGCATATTCACAGAACGCTTCAACACATACGCGCACAGGGTCTAAAGTGCGGAGTCGTGCTCAATCCCGCATCGCCCATAGAGCTCGTCAAGTGGGTGCTTGAGGATTGCGATATGCTTCTTCTCATGAGTGTAAACCCCGGCGCAGGCGGACAGAGCTTTATACCCGGCGTGCTCGATAAAATCGCTCAGGCGGATGCGTTTGCAACGGCACACGGGCTTTCCTTCGATATCGAGGTCGACGGCGGAATAAATCCCGATACAGCCGCAATGTGCAGGGAGATGGGCGCAAACGTACTTGTAGCCGGAAACAGCATATTTAAGGCCGCGGACAGGGCGGAAATGATACGAAAGATTCGCGGATAACAATGATAGCAATACCTAATGCAAAAGAGACGGGGTTTACCGTCTCTTTAATTATGCTCCGACAGATTCGCGTCAGACTTTTATATCGTCGTCCGATGCTGTCTCGCCGCCGTCAAGATGTATAGAATCCAAGAACTCGTCCACCTGCTGTGGGCATCTTCCGACAAAATCTGCTGGGTTAATGGCTTCCATAATCTGTTCGAGCGTCATCGGGAAACGCTCGTCCTCTGCGAGCCTCGTCAGCAAGTCGCACGACATGCCCTCGTTTACGCGGCGTGTGGCCTCCATAGAGTGCTCTCTTATTATCTCATGGAGCTCTTGCCTGTCTCCCCCGTGCTTGACAGCAGACATGAGCAGATTTTCGGTAGCAATGAAGGGCAGATAGTCACTGACCGTCTTTGCGATAACGCCTTCGTTTACGCATATACCCGATGCAACGCTCTTATAAAGCCTAAGCACAGAGTCTGTCGCTAGGAATGCCTCGGGAATCGATATTCTCCTGTTTGCCGAATCGTCGAGAGTGCGCTCAAGCCATTGTGCGCTCACGGTCATAGGTCCGTTTGCGGCGTCCGCCATTACATAGCGTGCAAGTGAGCAGATACGTTCACAGCGCATGGGGTTTCGCTTGTATGCCATTGCAGATGAGCCTACCTGATTCGACCCGAAAGGCTCCTGCAGCTGTCTGTCGTGTTGTAAAAGCCTCATATCGTCGGCAAATTTATACGCACTCTGTGCTATGGCGCTGAGGCAATTCAGTATTCTGCTGTCGTATTTTCTTGGGTATGTCTGCCCCGCAACGTCAAATATCTCATCAAAGCCGAATTCATCAGCTATCATGCGACTCAATCGCTTCGTCTTATCGGAGTCACCCTCAAAGAGATACAAAAAGCTTGCCTCCGTGCCCGTAGTGCCCCTGCATCCGTGGAATTTCAGCTTCTCTATGCAGAAATCAATCTCGTCCATATCGAGCAACAAATCCTGTATCCACAGACATGCCCTTTTGCCCACGGTAACGAGCTGAGCCGGCTGATAGTGGGTATAGCCGAGCGTTGGGAGTTCCCTGTAGGTGCGTGCAAACTTCATCAGCTCGCTTACGACAGCTACCAGCTCACTGCGTATGTATTTAAGCGCATCTCTATAGATAATTATGTCCGCATTATCCGTTATGTAACAGCTCGTAGCCCCCAGGTGGATTATACCGCGTGCATTCGTACAACTTTCCCCGTAGACATGTATGTGCGCCATGACGTCATGCCTTAAAAGTGCCTCTTTCGCCGCTACCGCTTCGTAATCTATCGGGTCATCGGCGTGTGCCTCCAATTCATCGACCTGCTCCTGCGTTACCGGCAGTCCGAGCGCATGCTCAGCCCTTGCCAAAGCGACCCAGAGCTTTCTCCACGTCTTATATCGCATATCCGGCGAGAACAGATGCTGCATATGCGCTGAGGCATAGCGAGATGCAAGTGGTGATTCGTATATGGGCTTCATCATTTACTCCTTATGATAATCTCGTCTCTTTCGGCACCTACCGAAACATATGTGACCGGGCAGTCGAGAGCTCTTTCGATGTACTCTATGTAATCCCTCGTCGCCTTGGGAAGCTCATCGTAGTTTCTTATCGAGCTGATGTCGCATTTCCAACCCTCAAACTCCATATAGACAGGCTTAGCCTTCTCGAGTGCAGGCGTAAACGGGAAATCCGTAGTCGTCTTGCCGTCAATTTCATATGCCACACAAACGGGAATCTTTTCCATATAGGACAACACGTCAAGCTTCGTCAGCGCTATCTCCGTAGCTCCCTGCACGGTCGTGCCGTATGCGGATGCTACAACGTCAAACGGGCCTACTCTCCTCGGCCTGCCCGTGGCCGCGCCGTATTCTCCGCCTGCCTCGCGCAGTTTTTCGGCTTTCTCTCCAAACCACTCCGTAACAAACGGCCCTTCGCCTACGCATGTCGAGTACGCCTTTGAAACACCTATTACTCGACTGAGATTGACGTTTGTCGCTCCCGAGCCTATGGGTGCATAGCCCGCAAGCGGCGTGGATGACGACGTATAGGGGTAAATGCCAAAGTCGATGTCTCTCAGCGCGCCAAGCTGTGCTTCAAAGAGTATTCCCTTGTCATTTTTCGCCTCTGCCCTAAGAATTCGTCCCGTGTCGTGTATGTGATTCTTTAGCCTATCGCCATATGTGATGAGATAGTCCATCATGTCATCTATATTGATAGACTTAGCTCCGTAAATACCCTTTAACTGAAGATTCTTAAATTCTATTATGTCCGAAATATGCCTGTAAATGTAGTCTCTGTCCAAAAGTTCGCCCATCATAATGGACTTCTTCATGTATTTGTCGCCGTAAACCGGGGCAATTCCCCTTTTTGTAGAACCGTATTTTTTGTCCGACAGCCTTTGCTCTTCGAGTTCATCGAGCATTACGTGATATGGCATTACCACTATCGCCCTGTCGCTTATCAATAGATTCTGCTCGTCTATCTGTACACCGGTTGACGAGACCCTCTCGATCTCTCCGCAGAGGTGTTTAAGATCGACAACTACTCCGTTTCCGAGAATGTTCAGCTTGGATTTTCTGAATATTCCCGATGGCAGGAGGTTTAACGCAAATTTGCCGTACTCGTTTACGATAGTGTGACCTGCGTTATTTCCGCCCTGGTATCTGACGATTATGTCGTAATCCTCGGCAACGAGGTCGACCATGCGTCCCTTTCCCTCGTCTCCCCAATTGACTCCGACTATAGCACATGTATTCATAGCTCCTCCTAGTTTCTGCTTCGCAGAGGATCGCCACGAACCGCCTAGTAAGTGCGGCTTATGACATGCTATGTTATCACACGTTATTGGCCTTGTAAATCTAAAAGTGGCACTTTTTTGTGAACAGAATGAAATATATTTACTGCTATTCTTTAAACATTCAAGCAATATAGCAAAATATATATTGAGCATAAAAGAATTTCTGTCAGATACAAAAAATGTTTTACATATATTTTTCATTGTATGTTGCAAAAATTGTCAGTTAATAGTATCATGTTGGGGTTCAAAGACTATCGGAGGTATTTATGCGAAAGATTGCCATCATTATGGGCAGCGACAGCGACTTGGAAATTGTACGCCCCGCTGCCAATAAACTCAGTGAGCTTTCAATCGAATACGAGATGCATGTCCTTTCCGCACACAGGACACCCTGTGCCGTTGCATCGTTTGCATCTCAAGCATATGATAACGGTTTTGGCTGCATAATCGCAGCCGCAGGAAAGGCCGCACATCTCGCCGGTGCTATTGCGGCACAGACTGTTTTGCCCGTTATCGCCATACCGATATCTTCAAAGGCGCTCGGCGGAATGGACGCCTTGCTTTCGTCTGTCCAGATGCCCTCGGGAATACCGGTCGCAACGGTGGCTATCGACGGAGCGGCAAATGCGGCGATACTCGCCGCACAAATCCTCGCGCTCTCAGACGAGCGACTCTACAACAGACTCAAAGAGCAGAGAATCGAGATGGAAAAGGCGGTGCTCGAAAAGGATCGACGACTTAACAACTGAATCACCGACCCCAAAGGCGGGTTCTACAACCTGATAGCCATAAGAGGCTATCTTCTTTGATTTTTAAGATGGCTATTAAACCAACTTCGGAGGATATGTATGAAGAAAACTGAGCTTATGTACGAGGGAAAAGCAAAGCGCGTATACGCAACTGACACCGACGGCATATGTATCGTCGACTATAAGGACGATGCCACAGCATTTAACGGCGCAAAAAAAGGGACTATTGTCGGCAAGGGTGTCGTTAACAACAGAATGTCCAATCGGATAATGCGGATGCTTGAAAAGCACGATATCCCCACCCACTTGATAGAGGAGCTCTCCGAAAGAGAAACCGCAGTCGTTAGAGTAAGCATAGTACCCGTCGAGGTAATAGTCAGAAACATAGCCGCCGGTTCACTCTCAAAGCGCCTTGGTATAGAAGAGGGCACAAAGCTTCCCTCAGTGGTTTTGGAATACTGCTACAAGAACGATGCGCTCGACGATCCCATGATAAACGACTCTCACGCCATAGCGATGGGCCTTGCGACAAAGGAAGATCTCGATACTATATCCGCATACGCTCTCAAGATAGATGAGATACTGATAGATTTCTTCGCAAAGCTCGGAATAGAGCTCGTGGACTTCAAAATCGAGTTCGGTAAAAAGCCCGACGGGACAATAATTCTCGCAGACGAGATATCCCCCGACACATGCAGGCTTTGGGACAGCATAACGCACGAAAAGCTCGATAAGGACAGATTCCGCAGGGATATGGGCGGCGTTGAAGATGCATACCAAGAAGTAATGCGCAGGCTTACCGGTGAATGAAATGTCCGATAGTCAGCTGATTTTCGATAAATTGCATGAAGAATGCGGCGTAGTCGGCTTCTGTTGCGAGAAAAACTCCGACGTGGCTTCCCTCTGCTATTATGCGCTCTATGCGCTGCAACACCGCGGACAGCAAAGTGCGGGTATTGCCGTTAACGATGACGGCGTCATAACCGCCCATTGCGATGCCGGCCTTGTAAACGAAGTCTTTGACGAAAGCTTACTTTCGCAGCTCGGGCGCGGCACAATGGCTGTTGGGCATGTGCGTTACAGCACCACTGGGCATGAAAGACGTCTCAATGCACAGCCAATGGTTGTAAACCATGTAAAGGGCATAATGGCGCTAGCCCACAACGGCAACCTCACAAACGACGCTGAGCTCCGTGAAGCCCTCGAGTTTTCCGGCTCGATATTCCACTCGACGAGTGACACCGAGGTAATAGCCTACATCATTACAAAAGAGCGTCTGAGAGCCTCATCGATAGAGGAAGCGATATGCTGCGCTATGTACAAACTCGCCGGTGCATACTCGCTCATTATCATGTCACCGCAGAAACTCATTGCGGCACGCGACCCCTACGGTTTCCGTCCGCTTTGTATAGGCAAACTCCCCGACGGCGGTTATATGTTTGCATCTGAGACCTGTGCACTTGACAGCGTCGGCGCGACATTCATAAGGGACATAGCACCGGGCGAGATCGTCATATGTGAAAAAGGTCAGCTTAGGAGCATAACCGAGCACTGCAACAAATGCACGCCCTCGATATGCGTGTTTGAGTACATATACTTCGCCAGACCCGATAGCTATATCGACGGCTACTCTGTACACCTTGCAAGGCAAAAGGCTGGCGCATTCTTAGCCCTCGAGTATCCCGTAGATGCCGATGTCGTAATAGGCGTACCGGATTCGGGTATCGATGCGGCGCTGGGTTACTCGAAGCAATCGGGCATCCCTTACGGAATGGGATTTATTAAAAACAAGTACATAGGCAGGACATTTATAGAGGAAACGCAAGCCTCACGCGAGCGCGGCGTCAGAATTAAGCTCAACCCCATAGCATCGACGATAGAGGGCAAGCGTGTTGTGCTCATCGACGACTCGATAGTGAGAGGCGTCACAATAGCGCGCATAGTGAAACTTCTCAGGGATGCCGGTGCAAAGGAAGTACACGTCCGTTCATCCGCTCCGAAATTCCTGCACCCTTGCTATTTTGGCACGGATGTAGACTCGAAGGAAACCCTCATAGCCTGCAAATACACCGATGAGGAACTTGTAAGCATGCTCGGAGTCGATTCCTTAGGCTTTCTCAGCGTAGAGAACGTAACAAAGCTCAACGGTGAGGGGAAAACCTATTGCACGGGATGTTTCAGCGGTATTTACCCCTGTCCTCCCCCTCCTCCTCGCAAGAAATCCAAGTTTCTTCAAAAGATAAGTCAGACCGAAAAGGAGTAACACATGAAAAGCTACAGCGACAGCTACTTAAAAGCAGGAGTTGACATAAACGCAGGCTACCGCGCGGTAGAGCTCATAAAGCCTCATACCGCAAGGACTATGCCCACAGGTCTCACTGAAATAGGCGGCTTTGGCGGCGCATTCCCGCTCGACATAACGGGTATGTCCTCCCCCGTGCTCGTCAGCGGAACAGACGGCGTGGGAACAAAATTAAAGCTCGCCTTCACAATGGACAAGCACGACACAGTAGGCGTGGATTGCGTGGCAATGTGCGTAAACGACGTCGTTTGCTGTGGCGCAAAACCCCTTTTCTTCCTCGATTATCTGGCTTTGGGTAAAAACGTTCCCGAGCGCGTTGAGAAGATTGTTACTGGAGTTGCAGACGGCTGTGTCGAGGCGGGCTGTGCGCTCATAGGCGGCGAGACTGCGGAGATGCCCGGCTTCTATCCGCAGGACGAATACGACCTTGCAGGCTTTACGGTCGGAGTCGTAGATAAATCAAAGCTTCTCGATAAGGATTCAGTCGCTTCTGGCGATGCGATTGTCGCACTCAGGTCGTCCGGCGTACACTCAAACGGCTTCTCACTCGTGCGCAAGACATTCAGCCTCGATTCAAACCCGAATGTGCTCAGTAATTACATCGATGCACTCGGCTGTACGCTCGGGGAGGCACTGCTAAAACCCACGAGAATATATGTTAAGCCGGTTTTAGCTCTGTGTGATGCAGGTCTGCTCAAAAGTGCGGCTCATATAACCGGCGGCGGCTTCTACGAGAACATACCGCGTTGTTTGCCAAGAAACATAAGCGCAAAGATAGACAAAAGCGCACTCGAAATACCGGCCATATTCGAGCTTATCGCGAAGACGGGCGATATACCCGAGAGGGATATGTTCAACACATTCAACATGGGTGTCGGCATGTGCCTCATAGTCGCACCTGAAAATATAGAGAAGGCTCTCGCCATATTGAAAGACGCAGGCGAGGACCCCTACGTCATCGGAAGCACGTTTGAATCCAGCTGCGGAGTAGAAATATGCTGAGGAAGGCGCGTATAGCTGTATTTGTATCGGGCTCTGGCACCAATCTGCAGGCGCTTATCGATTCCGATGAAATAAAGAGTGGGGAACTGTGCCTCGTAGTATCAAACAAAGCGGACGCCTATGCGCTAAAGAGAGCTGAGGCGGCGGGTATTCGCGGCGAGGTGCTCCCGTCTAAAGGAACTGAGTTTGACAGACGCGCACTCGAGCTGTTGGAATCAAATAATATCGATATTGTCGTGCTTGCAGGCTTCCTCAGAGTGCTCGGAAAAGAGTTTGTCGACCGCTATGAAAACAGAGTAATCAACATACATCCGGCGTTGATCCCCTCTTTCTGCGGAAAGGGCATGTACGGTCTAAAGGTTCACGAGGCTGTGCTTGAAAGAGGAGTCAGGATCACGGGCGCAACGGTTCATTACGTGAACGAAGCAGCCGACGGCGGCGAAATAATACTTCAGCGTGCTGTCGAGGTTTTGCCTGACGATACACCCCTCACTCTTCAAAGGAGAGTCATGGAGGAGGCTGAATGGAAGCTTCTGCCCCTCGCGACAGAGCTCGTATGCAAGATGTATTTGGAGGATAAATGAAAAGGCTTACAGAATTTTTGAATAACAACACATATCCCGGCAGAGGCATAGTGCTCGGCACGAGTCCCGACGGCACAAAGCAGGTCATAATCTACTTCATTATGGGCAGGAGCACAAACAGCAGGAATCGCGTATTCGTTGACTGCGGTGACAGCGTAAGGACAAAGGTTTACGATGAAGCTAAGCTTGCCGACCCCTCCCTCATAATCTACACCCCCGTGAGAAGCCTTGACGGCAAGCTCATAGTGACAAATGGTGATCAAACAGATACGATTTACAACACGCTTCTTGCCGGTGGAACTTTCATGCAGGCACTTCGCAAGCGTGCCTATGAGCCAGATTCGCCCAACTTTACACCGAGAATAAGCGGAATAATCGATGACAACGGTTATGCACTCAGCATACTCAAGGCGCAAAACAGCAATATGCAAGGCCCCTGTGCACGCTTTTCATACGAGTATCAGCACTACCAAGGCACGGGCAGATTTATTCACACATATATGGGAGACGGCAATCCGCTTCCAACCTTTGAGGGAGAACCTCGCTGCGTCGCTATAGAGGAGACAAATGCCGCCGAGCTCGCAAAAAACGCTTGGAATGCGCTCGACCCCGAAAACAGGGTTTCGCTCCTGTGCTGTTACAGAGACATGGGCAGTGATAAATGCGAATTCGAGATAATCAACGCCAACGGAGGTAATGCCAATGAAGTTTGAGCTTAAGTACGGATGTAATCCCAATCAGAAACCCGCGTGGATAGAGATAGAGGGCGACCTCCCGATTACCGTATTGAACGGCAGACCCGGATACATAAACCTTCTTGATGCTCTCAACGGCTATCAGCTCGTCCGTGAGCTCGACGAGGCGACAGGTCTGCCTGCCGCTGCTTCATTCAAGCACGTTAGCCCCGCGGGTGCGGCGGTCGGTCTGTCTCTTTCGGATACGCTAAAAAAAACCTATTTTATCGGCAATTCGGAGCTGTCTCCCCTGGCCTGTGCATATGTAAGGGCGAGAGGCGCAGACAGAATGTCATCATTCGGTGACTTTATATCGCTGAGCAGGGTGTGCGACCTCTCATGCGCCAAAGCAATAAACCGCGAGGTATCCGATGGCGTAATCGCTCCCGGCTTTGAGTCCGATGCGCTCGAACTGCTCAGTAAAAAGCGCGGCGGCAATTACACTGTGATAAGCATTGACCCCGAATACAGGCCCGATAGCATCGAAAGGCGTCAGATTTACGGCATTACTTTCGTACAGGGCAGAAATGAGCAGAAGCTCGATGCCACCATGCTCTCAAACATAGTTACGGAGAAAAAGACCCTTCCAGAATCCGCAGTAAGGGATTTGATAATAGCGTCAATCACGCTCAAATACACCCAATCCAACTCGGTGTGTTATGCAAAGGACGGTCAGACCATAGGTGTAGGCGCAGGTCAGCAGTCGAGAATACACTGCACAAGGCTTGCGGGACAAAAGAGTGACCTGTGGCATCTGCGTCAGCATCCCAAAGTGCTTGCGCTGCCTTTTGTCGACAAGCTTGGACGCCCCGACAGGGACAACTGCATAGATCTCTTTCTGTCCGAAAACGACAGCTCTGACGTGCTCGATGAGGGCCGTTGGCAGAGATTCTTCACAGAGCGTCCTTCCCCCTTTACACCTAGCGAGAAGCGCGAGTGGCTCGACCAATATAGCGACGTCGCACTTGCAAGCGATGCGTTCTTCCCGTTTGGAGACAATGTAGAGCGCGCATTCAAGAGCGGTGTTAAGTACATAGCTCAGCCAGGCGGCTCTATACGCGACGACGACGTAATAGATGCCTGCAACAGACACGATATTACAATGGCCTTTACCGGAATAAGGCTGTTCCATCATTGATAGGAGCTTTTCGTATGAATGTTATGGTGATAGGCTCAGGCGGACGCGAACACGCAATAGTCCACGCACTGGCAAAATCCACCGATATAGACACGCTATATTGTCTCCCCGGAAACGGAGGCATAGCAAGTGAGGCTGAATGCGTGAACATAAAGGCGACCGACATACAGGGAATAGTCGAATTTGCGGAGAAGAACTCGATAGATTTTGCGGCGGTCATACCCGACGACCCACTTGCCATGGGACTTACCGATGTACTTAGGGCAAAGGGCGTACCGTGTTTCGGACCTTCTGCCGCAGCCGCCAGAATAGAGAGCAGCAAGGCATACGCAAAGGACCTCATGCGCCGATACGGCATACCCACTGCCAGCTATGAAGTATTCTCCGACAGAGACAAAGCGGTCGACCATGTAAAGAACAGCAGTCTTCCCATAGTCGTTAAGGCGGACGGACTTGCGCTCGGCAAAGGCGTTATCATTGCCCAAACGCAAGAAGATGCAATCACCGCCATAGACTCCATGATGCTTGATGAACGCTTCGGCAAGAGCGGCAAGACAGTTGTTATCGAGGAGTTTTTGCAGGGACCGGAGGTTTCGCTTCTCGTGTTCACCGATTCAAAGACATACGCCGTTATGCCGTCGTCCATGGACCACAAGCGTTCCAAAAACAACGATGAGGGCGACAACACCGGCGGAATGGGGACCGTTTCACCTAACCCTTTCTTCGACTATGAAGCGCTTTGCACAGAGCGCATAATAGAGCCTACGATAAAAGCGATGAATGCGGAAGGTACGCCATTTAAGGGCTGCCTCTACTTCGGGCTTATGATAACGAAGGACGGCCCCAAGGTAATTGAGTACAATTGCCGCTTCGGAGACCCGGAAACACAAGTAGTACTCCCGCTTCTTAACAGTGACCTGTTTGAGATAATGCGTGCTGTGGAATCAGAAACACTCAGCGAGATAGATATAAGTTTTAAGCAGTTAACGTCTTGCTGTGTCGTACTTTGCTCCGACGGCTACCCGGGAAAATACGATACAGGCTTTGAGATAAGCTTCGACGACGGACTCCCAAATGACGTGCTCTGCTACCACGCCGGAACAAAGCTCACAGACGGTAAGCTCGTTACCTCGGGTGGGAGAGTACTCGGCGTCGTATGCGTAAGAGACAGTCTTAGCGACGCGGTTGAAGGCGCTTATAAAGCCTGTGAGCATATACACTTTAAAGGAAAATACATGCGCACCGACATCGGCAGACGCGCGCTTACAATGACGGAGGGCAAACGATAAATATGGTTTACAGATTATATGTGGAAAAGAAACCCGAACTCGCATCCGCAGAGCATGCCCTTCTTGAAGATATCGGGAGCTTTTTGGGCATCAGCGGACTCGAAAGAGTGAGAATACTCAAACGCTACGACGTGGAGGGCATCGACGCTAAGACTTTCGACGACTGCAGACACACTGTATTCTCAGAGCCTGCGACCGATAATTGCTTTGACGAGTTGGAAAACGACGATGCATACACGGTCGCCGTAGAGTATCTGCCCGGTCAGTTCGACCAGCGCGCCGATTCCGCCGCACAGTGCATACAGCTTGTAACCTGCACAGAGCGCCCAACCGTGAGGACCGCCACAATATACAAGTTCTACGGAACGTTGACGCTTTTAGAACGTGAACTCATAGACTTCTACATAATCAACCCTGTTGAGTGCAGAAAGGCATCGCTTGAAAAGCCCGAAGAGCTTTCACTCAAAGCGGCAGAGCCCAATCCCCCGGAAACCATAAAGCTCAGCAGCGCGGATTTGGACAGCATAGTAGCGATGTATGGCCTCGCCATGAGCTCAAGCGACCTCAGAATAGTCGCTGACCACTTTGCTTCCGTCGGACGTGAGCCTACCATAAGCGAGCTTAAGGTAATCGATACATACTGGTCAGACCATTGCCGCCACACGACATTCCACACTCGTCTTGATAACATAGATATTGAGGATAGTACGGTTAAGGCGACATTTGACCGCTACATGGACATACGCAATGCGCTTGGCGTTAAAAAACCCGTTACGCTCATGGATATGGCGACTATCGGAGCGAAGTACTTAAAGAGCAAGGGCCTTCTCGATAAACTCGACGAGTCAGACGAGATAAACGCCTGCACGGTCAAGATAGACGTAGATTCTCCTGATGGCATACAGAAGTGGCTTTTGCTGTTTAAGAACGAAACGCACAACCATCCTACTGAGATTGAGCCATTTGGAGGCGCCGCCACTTGCATAGGCGGAGCAATAAGAGACCCTCTTTCCGGCAGAAGCTATGTCTATCAAGCGATGCGAATCTCAGGAGCATCAAACCCGCTCGAGGAGGCAAAGGACACGCTTAGCGGCAAGCTTCCACAGAGGCGGATAGCGCGTGTCGCCGCATCGGGCTACAGCTCATACGGAAACCAGATAGGCCTTGCAACCGGCATAGTCGACGAATTGTATCACCCCGGCTACGTAGCAAAGCATTTAGAACTTGGTGCGGTTATTGCTGCCGCCCCTGAAGAAAACGTCCGCAGAGAAGCGCCTGTAAACGGCGATGTGGTTATACTCCTCGGTGGAAAGACAGGGCGTGACGGTTGCGGAGGCGCGACGGGTTCCTCAAAAGCGCACGACGAACAGTCGCTGAGCGATTGCGGTGCAGAGGTGCAGAAGGGCAATGCCCCGGAGGAAAGGAAGCTTCAAAGGCTCTTCAGACAGCATGAAGCCGCACGCTTGATAAAGCGCTGTAATGACTTCGGTGCCGGCGGCGTTTGCGTAGCTATTGGTGAGCTTGCGGCCGGACTCGATATCGACCTCGATGCAGTTCTCAAAAAGTACGACGGGCTCGATGCGACTGAGCTTGCAATAAGCGAATCGCAGGAGCGCATGGCTGTTGTAGTTTCCGCAAGTGACGCTGAAAAGTTTATTGAGTTTGCCCATGCCGAAAACCTCGATGCCACTATTGTGGCGAGGGTCACGGATTCGGAGCATCTGGTGCTCAACTGGCACGGCATGAAGGTCGTCGACATCCCCCGCTCGCTTTTGGATACAAACGGCGCAGAGAGGCACGCGACAGCAAAAATCGATACTGCCAATATACAAAAAGCCGACGATCCGACAAGCTTCCATGCAAAAATGAAGCTCGCTGTGGCTTCGCTTAACACCTGCTCAAAGCGTGGACTTGTCGAGATGTTCGACTCCACAATAGGTGCGGGGACAGTGCTAGCCCCATTCGGCGGTAAGACCATGCGTACTCCCATACAGGCAATGGCGGCAACACTTCCCACGCTCGGTTTCGATACTAGCACCTGCTCGTTGATGGCATACGCATTCGACCCTCATATGTCTTCTGAAAACCCGTACATCGGTGCTTACAATGCTGTTGTGAGCTCTGTGGCAAAAGTGATTGCAACGGGCGGCTCAAGACATGGCTGTTACCTTACATTGCAGGAATACTTCGAGAAACTGGGCACTTCGCCGCAGAGATGGGGCAAGCCCGCAGGCGCACTGTTGGGTGCGCTCGAAGCACAGTTATCACTGGAGATTGCCGCAATAGGCGGCAAGGACTCTATGAGCGGTTCTTTTGAAAATCTCGACGTTCCGCCCACTCTCGTTTCGTTTGCCGTATGTACGGCAGACGCATCGAACATAATCTCACCGGAGTTTAAGCGCGTCGGATCAAAGGTCGTCTTGCTCGCCCCGAAGCGCTGTGATAGCGGTCTCTACGACGCAATCAGTCTCAGAGAGACGTTTGATACGGTAGAGAAGCTGATTTCGCAGGGCAAGGCACTTTCCGTGTTTACACCAAAGGCGGGAGGCATCGCAGAGGCGCTGTTTCTCATGGGCATAGGAAACAATATAGGCTTTGAAACGGAAGCTTTGACTGCCGAAAGCATGTTGTTTGAAAATTGCCCGGGAGGCTTTGTGATAGAGCTCTACGACGACTCCGATATAGGCATTATTCTCGGTCACACTGTAGCGGATGCGGTCATTCGCACGCCAACCGACAGCATAGCGCTCGACGAGCTTTACGCAATGCATGCTTCTGTGCTCGAACCTGTGTACCCCACGACCTGTAAGCAGGAAGGAAATGTGGAAAAGCTGTGCTTTGAACAAAAATCCGCATTCACGCTGCCGAGATTCAAGCACTCTTCGCCCAAGGTCTTGATACCCGTATTCCCCGGCACAAACTGCGAATACGATTCCGCACGCGCCGTAAGCCTTGCAGGCGGCGACCCCGAGTTGCTCGTTATCCGTAACAGAACAAAGGACGCCATACTGGATTCAGTGAGGGAGCTCACAAAAAGACTAAATGATTCACAGGTACTGTTTATACCCGGAGGCTTCTCGGGCGGCGATGAGCCCGATGGCTCTGCGAGACTTATTACATCGATTTTCCGCAAGTCGGCGGTAAGCGACGCAGTTTCAAATCTGCTTGAAGTAAGGGACGGGCTTGTGTTGGGAATCTGCAACGGTTTCCAGGCACTCATTAAGCTTGGACTTCTCCCCTACGGCAGGATAACCGCTCCCAAGTCGGATGCACCCACGCTTACCCATAACATAATCGGCAGACATCAGTCAGGGCTTGTCCATACGAGAGTATGCTCTAACAAATCCCCGTGGCTGATGCACAGAAATGTAGGCGATGTCGCCCTTATACCCATATCACATGGCGAAGGAAGATTCGTATGCGACAAAGCCCATCTAAGTGCGCTTATCGAGAATGGGCAGGTCGCAACCCAATACTGCGATGCGTTTGGCAGCGTATCTATGTCAACTGCCGTCAACCCCAACGGCTCCGTTATGGCAATAGAGGGAATTACCTCGCCCGACGGAAGGGTTTATGGTAAAATGGCGCATAGTGAGCGTTACGGCAAGTTTTTATACAAAAACGTTCCCGGAAATAACGACAGCGCTATTTTCAGAGGCATGGTCGACTATTTTAGGCTATAATACTGCAGGTCGCAGATTCTTACCGGGCAATGCCCGACAGGAGGTGTTTTCTTGAGTGCACAGATAATCAACGGACGGGCTTTGGCGGCCCAGATATACGCCGAGCTCGATGAAAGAGTAAAGGTGCTCAAAAGCAAGGGTGTTACACCGCGAGTGGCGCTCGTGCTAGTGGGCTATAACGAGATGAGCACGCGCTATGTTTCGCTTAAGCAAGCCGCCGCGACATCCCACTCGATGGAATGCATCGTGTATCATCTTGCGGAGGAGACCCCGCAGGAGAAGCTTGTCGAGCTTATACATAACCTCAATGACGATGAACTCATACACGGCATTATGGTCCAGATGCCCCTTCCTGAGCATATGGACACTACAGAGGTACTCGACGAAATCGCCCCGACAAAGGACATCGACGGTTTGCATTTCTGCAACACGGGAAAGCTACTAAACAGCCTGCCCTCGATAGTGGCGTGTACCCCCAGGGCGATAATGCGCATACTCGACAACCTCAATGTCGAGCTCGAGTCCTCGCACACCGTAGTCGTAGGCAGAAGCACGCTTGTAGGCAGACCTATCGCGATATGCCTGCTCAACAGCAATGCGACCGTCTCGGTATGTCACTCTCACACAAAGAACCTCGGCGAAATCACCCGCACAGCCGATGTACTTATCGTTGCCGCAGGAAATGCCGGTCTGATTAAAGCTGACATGGTAAAGGAAGGCGCAATTGTAATAGACGTCGGGCAGACCAGCATAGACGGCAAACTCTACGGCGACGTGGACTTTGACGAAGTCTCAAAGAAGGCAGGCTATATAACAAAGGTCACGGGAGGTGTAGGCCCCATGACCGTGGCAATGCTCATGACCAATCTCGTAGACTGCGCCGAGCTCAGCATAATTAAAAGAACAAACCTTTAAGAAGGAGTTTATAATGGCACACATATACCAGGAACCATCAAGAACATTCGGCGAGTATCTTCTCGTGCCCGGCTATTCCTCATCAAAATGCATACCCGCAAACGTAAGCCTAAGGACGCCTCTTTGCAAGTTTAAAGCCGGTGAGGAATCCCCCATAATGCTCGGAATACCAATGGTATCAGCCATAATGCAGTCCGTTTCCGACGACAGAATGGCTATTGCGCTCGCAAGAGAAGGCGGATTGTCGTTTATATACGGCTCGCAGTCCATTGAGGGCGAGGCTGAGATGGTCAGAAGCGTAAAGAGCTATAAAGCCGGCTTTATAAAGAGTGACTCAAACCTCACGCCCGACAGCACTCTTGCCGACGTGCTTGCGCTCAGACAGCAGACAGGACACTCGACTATCGCAGTCACCGATAACGGCACGGGCGACGGAAAGCTTTTGGGTATAGTAACCGACAAGGATTACAGGGTAAGCAGGATGTCCACAGACGTAAAGGTCGAGACATTCATGACGCCGTTTTCTAAGCTTGTAACCGCAAACGAGTGTGTTACTCTCAAGGAAGCGAACGATATTATATGGGACCACAAGATAAACGCCCTCCCCATAGTCGACTCAGAGGGTTATCTCAAGTCATTGGTGTTCAGAAAGGACTACTCCGACCACAAAGAGAATCCGCATGAGAGCATAGATTCCCATAAACGCTACCTCGTAGGCGCCGGCATCAATACGCGCGATTACGCCGAGCGTGTGCCTGCGCTCGTGGAAGCGGGTGCAGACGTACTTTGCATAGACTCATCCGAGGGCTTCTCAGAGTGGCAGAAGCTTACGCTCGAATACATCCGCAGGGAATACGGGGATACCGTCAAGGTCGGTGCAGGCAACGTAGTTGACCGCGAAGGTTTCCGCTTTCTCGCAGAGTGCGGTGCAGACTTTGTAAAGGTCGGCATAGGCGGCGGTTCAATCTGCATAACGCGCGAACAGAAGGGCATAGGACGCGGACAGGCTACCGCTATGCTTGAAGTCGCAAAGGCAAGGGATGAATACTTCAACGAGACGGGCATATATGTACCCATTTGCTCCGATGGCGGTATAGTACACGACTACCATATTACGCTCGCGCTCGCAATGGGCGCAGACTTCATTATGCTCGGCAGGTACTTCTCCCGCTTTGACGAAAGTCCCACACAGAAAGTAATGATAAACGGCAATTTCTATAAAGAATATTGGGGCGAGGGCTCAAATCGTGCGAGAAACTGGCAGCGCTACGACCTTGGCGGACAGCAGAAGCTCAGCTTTGAGGAAGGCGTCGATGCTTATGTACCCTATGCAGGACGCCTCAAAGACGGGCTTGCGCTCACGCTCGGCAAAGTGCGCTCCACTATGTGCAACTGCGGAGTACTTTCGATTCCCGAACTTCAGAAGAACGCGCGTCTGACCATCGTTTCATCAACAAGCATCGTCGAAGGCGGCTATCACGACGTCATACTCAAGAACAAAACCTCCGTCATGGACGTATAAACCAAACACATTCAAGCGGACAAAAGTCCGCTTTTTTATTATAATGCCTGTCTGATATGTTATAATTTGTAGAACACTTGGGAGGTAATATATGGACATAGAAGTATTGATGAGAGCCTCATCGGACGCCGAGCTCGTCTGCGAGTTGTATAAGCAGTTTGACGAAAACTCTCGCCTTAACCGCTCGCCAGCCGCAAAAGTCGAGTTTATAACGACGACCCGCTATATCGGTAAATATTTAAAGCCCGGCAACAAGCTCTTAGACATAGGCGCAGGCGCAGGAGAATACAGCCTGCATTACGCAAACGAGGGCTATTCAGTCACAGCCGTAGAGCTCGCCGACGCAAACATAAAGGCATTTGAGGCAAAAATCGAGCCCAAGCACGACTTAAGATTGATTCAAGGGAATGCGCTCGACCTTTCCATGCTCGACGATGAAAGTTTCGATGTTGTTCTCGTTTTCGGCCCTCTGTATCATCTTTCAAACAAAGCGGACAGGGCTAAGTGCATCTGCGAAGCAAAGCGCGTCTGCAAGCCCGACGGAACGATACTCTTTGCGTTTATTTCGCATGACTTTATATTTGTAACCGAGCTCGCAAATCACGGCAGTTACTTTATGACAGGCGATTACGACCACGATACGATGCGGCTTCACGACTTCCCGTTTGTGTTTGCGACCGTACCCGAATGTCGGGATATGCTCACCTCACAGGGTATAAGAATACTTCACGAGGTTGCCGCAGACGGTGTCAGCGAGCTTATGGCGGACAAGATAAACGCTATGGACGCCGAAAGCTATTCCCAGTACCTGCGTTATCACGCAAAATGTTGTGAAAAGCCCGAGCTTCTGGGTATGACAAATCATCTGCTGTTTGTGGGTAAAAAGCAATAACGCTGAGACTATATCTTGCGACAGTGCTATTCTGACACAAAAAAGCGAAGTCGCCGGGAGGAATTATGGCACACATTCAAAAACTCAAGCAAACGCTTAACCTGTCTCGGCTCGATGCACGTATCGCCGAGGTGTACGGCTGTGCTTCGGAGGAAGTCTATACAAAGCGCAAGCGGCTTGTTTCGCTCACCGATATGTACAGCAAGCATTTTGCCGACAATGACGATGTTGGGCTGTATTCCAGCCCGGGCAGGACCGAGATAGGAGGAAACCATACAGACCACCAAAACGGCTGTGTGCTTGCCGCGGCGATAGACCTCGATACAATAGCCTGTGCCGCGAAAAACAACACTTCCTGTGTCAATATCATATCAAAGGGCCATCCCGATATTCGTGTTTCACTCGAAGAAAGCTACCCCGTTGAATCCGAAAAGGGAACATCCGCAAGCATCGTTCGCGGTATTGTGTCTAAGATAAGGTCGATGGGCTTCCCCGTATATGGTTTCAATGCGTGCGTCGATTCCAACGTGCTCTGCGGCTCGGGTCTCTCGTCCTCCGCGGCATATGAAGTGCTCATAGGTGTTATCATTAACGACCTTTTCTGCGGCGGCGAGTTGGATGCCATAAAGGTAGCTCAGATCGGTCAATATGCCGAAAACATTTTTTTCGGCAAACCCTGCGGACTTATGGATCAGCTTGCGAGTTCGGTAGGCGGCGTCGTTTCGATAGACTTCGCAAATCCCTCTGTGCCCATCGTCGAGGCGATTTCCTGTAACCCCACGGACGCCGGATATGCGCTCTGCATAGTAGATTCAGGCGCAAATCACACTGACCTTACAGACGAATACGCCTCAATTCCACGCGAGATGTGCGCCGTAGCCTCTTTCTTCGGTAAAACTGTGCTTCGTGATGTGGAGGAGTCGCTTGTGTGGGAGAACATCGCCGCGTTGCGCGAAAACGTTTCCGACAGGGCTGTTCTAAGGGCGATACACTTCTTCAACGAAAACAAAACGGCGCAGCTCGAAGCCTCTGCGTTAAAATCCGGAGATCTGCGGCTGTTCTTGAGTCTCGTCAACTCATCTGGCAATTCCTCTGCACTTCATCTGCAGAATTTGTACTGCGACGGAAGTCCCGATAAGCAGTCTATACCCGTTGCTATCGCCGTCGCACGCCACGCACTCAAGGGAGATGGCGCCGTCAGAGTACACGGCGGTGGCTTTGCGGGTACTATACAGGCATTTGTACCGATTTCAATACTTGCAGATTTTAAGGCAGAGCTCGAAGCCGCTCTCGGAGCAGGCCGCTGCCATGTGCTCACCTTCAGATCGTGCGGCGGAGTAAAGTTTTTTTGATAGCCCAAAGCAATTTTTAAAATGACAGCGAGACTATAGCAATTTACATCGCAGCAGAGTATTTCAGGAAGGCTCATGGATGTACGTTCAAGTTGGGGATAGACATAATAGAAAGCGGCGAAGTGCGTCCAGGGAATATCACGCCAAATTTGTAAACATTTTATTAATAATTCCATTGTTTACCGATACCTGTGTTGACACGCGAGAAAATCTGGGTTATATTAGATTCAACATATATTGGGTACGATTTATTCAGCCTACTTAGATGCTGTTGAAGCCACTGTTGTTGCGGCGGATTTGTGTATTTTTATTTGCGCAATTCTCTCAGTCGTCCGTTTTACCCCATTAGGAAAACAAGAATTAGAGCGGTCTTAGACCGAAAAAATAAACAACAAGGAGAATGTCAATGGAAAGAGTATCAATCGTTAAGTTGCTGACCTGTCTGATTCTATGTATGGCGTTCACGGCGTGTTTCATAATTCCTACGTCATATGCCATCACCGACAAAAACAAACCCGATCAACCCGCCTATGCCGTATCGGGCATAGAGAGCTTCGATGAGGCAGAAATCAATCAACAAACTGATGGAAAAATCGATTCAGAGCCATATACCATAATCCATGACGAAATCCTTAGCATCGACATTGGCACTGGGTTTGGCGAAATCGGCTATCTTAAGGAAGAAGAGCATCTTGCTCTAAGAGGACCAGGGAGTTTCCATTTGACAGAAGATGGGAGAATCATCATTCTTGACTCCCAAAACCACAGGATACTGATATTCAAGGATGGCGCTTGCGCGGGCGCAATATCGCTTCCCAATAACGCATATGCCTCTAAAATGGCTGTCATTGGTGACCTCTGCTATGTGCTGAGCTATTACGACTCAAAGATTTATGAGATACCTCTAAAATACGGCAGCGAGGGTAGAGTTACGGCCGCTGACTACAAATCATATGAATTGCCCAATGGCTTGCAGCCTTACTCCATTCAGATGTTTTTAAACAGTTCTGGCAGGCTGTTATTCGTTGACTTAGACGATGTCGCATATTATCTTGGAAGCGATGGCGCTTTTAAGGTAGGGCAAACATTCATGGAAAAACAGAATGTTGAAGTCGAGATACCCGAAGACACAAAGGAATTGGCATGGGATGAACTCGATTTCAAAACAAATATCCGTATAAAAAACACGGAATGGACTGTTAAGCTTAATCAGTCTGTAGATGAGTGTTCTGCTATAGGCGTCGATGCAAAGAACAACCTTTTTATAGAATACTACGACTTTGTAGATGACGTTTACACGTTCATGTTCGAGCGTACGCTTAGGATAATTGACCCAAAATCCAATACCATAAGCTATGCTTTAATAGAAGACAAGGGCATTTATACATACCCTGACAGAGAGTTTTTCGTAACCGAAAGCGGCGACGTGTACTATATGGCGTGCTACAATGACAAAGTATCTATCCAGAAAATCATTTTCGCCGATTCTTATACATCCCATAAGAATGAACTAAGGGAAGCCGCTTTGGAGAATGATGCGAAGACATCCGATCTGACGAGTACCAGTACAAGAGGAAACACATTCGTGGATTTATGTTCAATCACACCCAGATGACCCCGATCATACCTTTGCGAATTCAGAGACAAGATACTGTCGCACCTGTATGTATTATGAGTAAGTAAGATATTACAATCAGAAATTAGGAGGTATTCCATGAAACTATTGACAAAACTGTTGGCATTGACATTGCTGTTGGCACTCATACTCCCTGTAGCGGGCTGTGTACAGAATACGAAAGGCGTTTGTAATACGGTTGGAGTTTTCCAAAGCGGAAGCGGCGATGACCAGATAGGGTTTTTCGTACCTGACACAGACGGAGAAGGCGTTCCAGCATCTTGTTTCTTCGTCGACGAGAGCGGGTTTATGGCAATATACGACAGTGTAAACAGC
>JAEDCW010000012.1 GCA_016293975.1 Clostridia bacterium | reverse complement strand
CTTTCCAATCTTAAAAAGCGTCGTGCGGTTGCGATAAGAGGACATAAGCTTATGAAGGACAAGCGCGACGAGATGGTGCGCCGCTTTATAGGCTATGTCAAAAAGAATAAGGAGCTGAGGGAGAGGGCTGAAAATCAGCTCTCTGAGGCGATGCGTGCATTCGTGCTTGCCAGAGCATCCATGACGGCCGAGGAGGTCGAGGAAGCGCTCGTCTATCCCGCTCGTCCCGCAGAAGTATCCTCCCGCATTGCCCATGTGCTTTCGATAGAGGTGCCTAAGCTCGAGCTTACTACTACAGGCGATTTTTCGTATCCTTACGGCTTTGCGACCACGAGTGCACAGCTTGACGGAGCTGTAAGGGCGCTTGCGGAGCTGCTTCCGCTTCTAATCGAGCTTGCGGAGATAGAAAAGACCTGCAACAGGCTGGCAGACGAGATAGAAAAGACCCGCCGCCGCGTAAATGCGCTCGAATACGTAATGATACCGCAGTTTGACGAGACGATACACCGCATTTCCATGAAGCTCGACGAAAACGAGAGAGGCAATCTCACGAGGCTCATGAAAACCAAAGAAATGTTACAGAATAAGTAGAATAAACACAACAAAAACGCACGGCTGTGCGTTTTTGTTGTGTTTCCGTGCGTTTCCATGCTTTATTCGTGCGTTTACTGGTAATATTTATAATAAGTAACGGTGGAGCAGGGCAATAAATCACAATCAAGTGTAATCACGGCGCCAAAGCACCAAATCTACAAGTCCTTCCGCTTCACTTCACCAAGATCGTATTCACGACTATCATTGCCGCAAATATCGCGACGCCGACCACGGATATGAGTATACCCTTAGGCGCCTTATTGCCCTTCTGCACACTGAATAATGAAAATACCGCACCGGCTATACTGAGTACCGCAGGTATCAAAATCGCAACAGGCTTAGTCAACGTCGCATTCCCATTCGCATTCATAGCAATCTGTATAATAACAGTCTCCGGCAAAACGAAATAAGATACGACCGTAAGTACAACTGAAATCACGATAAGTGCAATTGCCCACTTTTTCTGCTGTGACATAATTTATCCCCCAAACGCTTTTTAGGTATTATATCACCACACAGGCACACAGTCGCATAGTTTTTCCGCTTTATCGAATAATTCGATATTATGGGATGCGAGCGAGGGAACACTCAACATACGCATTGTTACATAACCGTTAGTCTGTTATAATATATTAAACCCATCATCAGTATTGGAGAAAGCTATGGAAGCACCGGCGTACTACAAGCCTTTGGCAGAGAAGATAATAAACGTTTGCGGCACCGAATGGGGCGCTACAAAGAAAGCCATGCGCGAGGCGATGCGGCATGAGGCATTTGCGGATGCTGTAGCTAAATACAAACAGACAAAGCGGGTGACGGCCGAGAGCATACTGAAGCTGTGCAAACCCGTCATGAACAGGCTTTCTATCGAACCCGAGCAAGGCTGGCTGAGCTACATATACGACTATCTGGCAAGTGGGCTGTTTTTTGACGAGGGATTCACAGAGACCGCTCGAAGGCCGGCCGTGGGCTTCTTTGTCACGGTGTACGAGTGGTTCTTAGGGCTTGAGGATAAAAAGGATTTCGATCTGCTGACCGATATTATCGAGCTTGACGATGAAGAAATAGCTTCAAGCGACATAACCGAGCAGTACAGGCAGTTTAAGGCGGCGGTCGCGGACAGTCACTATATCGCACTCATGCGCATAGGCCGTGAGATAAAGAGCTTTGACCCGGCTTCCCATACGATAGGTGTACACAACGTAGCGGTGCATACCGCAAGGCTTGCAAAAAAAGCCGGTCTCCCCGTGGATGTGGCGCTCGTCAGTGCGTCTGCGCTTTCGCACGACATAGGCAAATTCGGTTGCAGGGGCAAGGACGCCAAACGCATACCGTTCTTACATTATTATTATACTTGGCAGTGGCTAACCGACTGCGGAATGCCCACGATAGCGCATATAGCGGCAAATCACTCGACATGGGACCTCGAGTTTGAGAATCTTCAGATAGAGTCGCTCATACTCATCTATTCAGACTTCAGAGTAAGAGGCCTTAGAGACGAAAACGGCATAGAGCGCGTAGCGATATACACGCTCAACGAGGCGTACCAAGTCATATTCGACAAGCTCTACGACATGACGCAGGAGAAGGCGAAGCGTTACAAGACCGTCTACGCAAAGCTCCGCGATTTCGAGAGGTTTTTAAACAGCCACGGCGTAACGGGCAAGCTCGACACCGATGAACTTTGCGAGCAGGATACGAGGGACTTTGCACTGCTCACCAGAGAGGAATCGCTCGATGCGCTGAGAGACCTCACATTCGAAAACAGCATAACGCTCATGCATACGCTCGCAAAGAATGAATCGTTCTCCGAGCTGCTCGAGCAGGCCCGAAGCGAGAAGAATCTGCACAAAATAAGGACTTATCTCACTCTGTTTGAGGAGTACAGCACATACATGACGCGAGACAGCAAGCTGAGAACGCTTAGCTTTCTGTATGAGCTTCTCATGCACAGGGAGGGGGACGTAAGGCGAAACGCGGCGCGCATTATGGGCCAGATACTCGCAAACAGCGGCCCCAAGTACCGAAAGGAGCTTCCCGACGGCGTAAGAAACAAAGAGATAACCGCACCCACGGTAATGGCCCTGCTCGAAGAGTCCACGAGGCTTTGGGACGAGTATATAGGACTTTGTCTGCACCCCGACGTGAAGATATCCGCAAAGCACGCCCAGAGAATTGCCAATTCGCTGAAAATAGTCACGCAGAGCCTGTTTAAGAGCTGCGATCCGCAGGAGGCCAGACACTATCTTTCGCCGCTCTACACGAGGCTTACTAAATATTCCTCGGGAAATGACAGATTTGTGTTAGTCGATTCTATACTGCAGGTGCCGTTTGAACTGCTCCGTCCCAGCGAGCTTACGACGATTCTCACCACGCTGAGACACGCGCTAAACGGCGGCGACGATATGCTGACGATTGCGGTACTCAGGTGCATAGAGAAGTGCAAGGGCGTGCCGTATGCCGTGCCGTATGCGTTGGATGTGCTCGACGAGCTCGACACAAACAGTCCTGCGGTGCTCTACATGAGTAAAAAGGTGCGCACGGAGCTTATGGGCGGTGAAGAGCCCGTACCGGAAGAGATATCCGAAATTTATCTCAGCAACCTCAAAAACGCTGTCCATTGGACGATAAAGAAAGTACAGATAGACGAACTCTGTGTCTATGCCGCGAAGCATAAAGAGAACGCATTTCACATAGCGCTTCACCTGTCAAACCTGCTCTGTGTCAGTGAGCATCTGCCCGTGAGGGAGCACGCAGGAAGGTCGCTTGTAAATATCGCAAACATGCTCAAGGTCGAGGAGTGCAACGAAATAGTCGTCGACCTGCTACGAGAGCTTGAAATAGGTCAGGGCGAGGTAGCGAGGTTCATTTCTCCGTGCGTGGGCAGGCTCATTTGCAGGCTTCCCAAGAAAGAGTACGACGAGTGCATAGACGAGCTCGATATGCTCGTAAGGGGCGCAAACGTACACTCGGCTTGTACGGCGCTTCAGACGCTCAGCGTAGTGCTCTACACACACGCAATAAACGACGGCGCAGCATTTGACCCGGAGGCTGCAAGCAGGATAATAGGGCTTATATTCACAGGCATCGCCCACTATGACGACACTATACACAGCGTAGCTTTGGCCGTGCTTTGCAGGGACTTCTTTGAAAACAGCTTTGTGCCCGAGGAAGCCAAGAGAAAGCTCTTGCCGGTAATCGCCAAAAAGCTCGGCACACTCCTTGCCGAGCACAGGGATGACAAGCTCGTATTCTTCAACCGCGCGGCGATGCTCAACTACCTGTATCGCTTTGTCACGCGGAGCGAAGTGAACTTCGGAAATTTTGCATTCTCCCGTGAGAAGCCGGCAGCATTCTTCCCCGGTACATTCGACCCTTTCTCCTCGGGACACAAGCAGATTGTGCAGGAGATAAGGGACAGGGGCTTTGAAGTGTACCTCGCGGTGGACGAATTCTCATGGAGCAAGCGCACATTGCCGCACAGGCTGAGAAGGCAGATAGTCAGTATGTCTACTGCGGACTCGATGGACGTATTCGTTTTCCCGGAGACGATACCCATAAACATAGCCAATCCGCTCGATTTGAAACGGCTGATATCGCTTTTCCCGAACAGGGAGGTCTATATCGTCGCAGGCAGTGACGTGATCAAAAACGCCTCCGCATACAGGCAGAGCATCGCAGGTGGAGCGGCGGAATACAACCACATAGTGTTCCTACGGGATGAGGATGGAACGGACGATTCGGGTATCAAGCTCGAAAGTCTTATACGGGGCAAGCTTTTGACGCTTTCGCTCCCTGCGTACTACGAAAGCGTCAGCTCTACGAGAATAAGGGAGTACATAGACAAGAATCTCGACATATCGATGCTTATCGACCCCGTAGTGCAGGAGTTTATCTACTCACACGGGCTGTATCTGCGCTCCGAGCAGCTAAAGCGCGTATCTTCGCCCGAGGAGCTGTATTTTGTAAACTATTACGGTGAGGATATAGCTTCGGGTGTTGCCCCCGCAGATGAGCAGGCGGCGGCGCTTTCCGGCACAAAGAGGCTTTCGCTTCTAAAGAATACTTCAAACGGTGCTTGCATTGGCTTTGCGCTCGGCAAATCGCTCAGGGCGGCAGACATATACGGCGAGCTTCTCGACCTCGATTCCGCAGAGAAGGTCAGAGATGCGGTATCCGGCAAGGTGCTGCTCCTTGAGGGCGTGACACTTCTTGGCGATGCGACGCGTGAGGAGAGGCTCATGCTCGCGACAGAGCTGCTTGCGCGCTCGCTCTCCGACGACCACACTTATGCGATTTACAGATCGCGGGGCGACACCGCGCTCGAGGCTTTGCTCCCCGAGCTTGGCTTCATAGCGCTTTGCAACGGCGTGTACTGCGTGGATATGAGGTCGCCCGTTGTACTTATACAGGATGTAATGGACACGATAAAGCCGCACCTTGCCTCCGAAACGGCTGTGCAGGAGGCGGTGAGCAGTGCCAGAAGCGGGCTCAGGCGCTCGCTATGCGGGCTTTTCCCCGGAGTATTGCTCATGTGCTTCTCGACGGATATGCTCAATCATGCGCTCGTAAGGCGCATAAGGAATATAGGCGGAGTGGAATCAAATAAACCCGGCGACGGACTTTCCGATGCGCTGTGCGTGCCGTACGGCAGGTTGCTCAACGGCATGATAGTGCCCAATGTCGTAACGAAGGCGCTCCACATAGACAAGGTATTTTTCTCGGACGTGACAGGCTTCAGCATAAGGGAGACCCACGGCTATTCGGCGCTCAAAAACCAGGTTATGATGCTGAACTCGTTCAACAGGCCGTTGCTTATGGTTGACGACATAATGCACAACGGCTACAGATTCGACAGGCTAAAGCCGCTCATAAAAGACGCAGGGATTGAAATACAAAGCGTCGTTGTGGGCATACTGTCGGGTAGGGGCAAGGATATTATGCGCGCACAGGGGACGGATGTGCAATGCGAATACTTCATACCGAATCTGCGCTATTGGTTCACAGAGAGCTTGCAATATCCGTTTATAGGCGGCGACTGCATAGATGTACCGAGCGAGGAAAGTTCGCTCCCGCAGGCGATAAACCTTATAATGCCCTATACATGGCCGAGGTACATAGCGCGTTCGGGCGAAAAGGCTATAATTAACTTCTCAAGGACGGCGCTCGAGAATACTCTTCGTATACTCAGGGCGCTCGAAAGCAGACATCAAGCGCAGCTTGGCACGGCACTGACCATAAGGCGGCTCGGCGAAGCGCTTTACATACCCATGCTGCCTTACAAAGGGGCATGCTTGATATACGACAAGAATAAGGCGGCATCCGACTGTGTCAGCGAGGACATAGAACAGCTTTTGAGGCTGTCGCCGAGCGAGGAATAAGCGTGAAATTCTACGACTACAGAGGGATTTGTCTGTATTGTGCGGACAATTCCGTAAATATCCCAAAGAATGCGCATTAGGTAAACGAGTCCTTCTCCCCCATTGCGATACTCATAAACAGGGACCCGATGAACTCTCGAAGCGTATTTCCCGTCCTTAGCGGCGGCGAGGTGTACGAAAGCGAGGGCGTGGGGCTTTTTTTGCCATGCGCACATGAGAGCGATTTGCCCCGAAGTGTACTCGATATAGTCGCGTCGGGCGAGGCTTTCTGTGTAAACACCGCATTCCCACTGGTTTTCGACGGGCTATCCGCATTGAGGCAGGATAAAAAGCGTTTCACACTAACGCTCGTAGGCTTGGGAGATGTCGGAGCTACTGTGTTGCTTGGACTTAAGCTGCTTGGAAGCGACATAGACAGCATAAGGATATACGACCCTAACGAGGCGCTCTGTGCGCGCTATGAGGCGGAGTTCAACCAGATACTCCCGATGTATTCCGATGTCCCAAAAGTCGAGATAGCCGACAGATCGAAACTCTTTGACTGCGACGCATTTTTATTCACAGCCTCCGTCGGTGTACCCCCTGTGACCGAAAACATTCCCGACGTTCGCATGTTTCAGTACGCACGCAACAGGGCTATGCTTAAAAGATATGCCATCGAAGCGAGGGAGAGCGGTTTCTCAGGGCTCTTTGCGCAGATTTCCGACCCCGTCGATCACTTGAGCCGCGCCGTGTTTATAGACTCAAACACGGCAAGTGACGGCACAATGGATTTTCTCGGGCTTCTTCCGGAGCAGATTCAGGGCTATGGACTCGGCGTAATGCGCGCCCGAGCGGAATATACAGCGGATAAAATCGGCGTGGATCGCCGCGACATACGAGTGTACGGACCCCACGGAAACGGGCTTATAGTTGCAAATTCGCCCAACGAGAACTATGACGACGACATCTCGCTCGCACTTACCGAGGCGGCGAGGACTGCAAACCTCAGAGTGAGGGAATTGGGCTTCAAGCCGTACATCGCCCCCGGAATATCGAGCGCCTGCGTGAGCATACTAAAGACGCTGAGAGGACAATGGCATTGGAGCGCCGTACCTATGGGCGGCGCATATATGGGCTGTGAATCGCGCTTTACGCATTCGGGTATCGAGATAAGGCGCGAGAAACTATCTCCAAAACTTACAGAGCGGCTGACCGAGACATTTGACACACTTAGGAGGTTTGACTACAGATGAGCGACCTGGTTGTGCTGTTTAACAGGCTTACACCGAGACTCGAGGGAGTACTGGCACATGCGCTTAGCGGCAGGGTGCACAGGCTCCTTTCACTAAACCGACTTGCGGAAACCGACATAAGAGGCAGCAAAGTCGTGTTTGCGCTGTGTGTGGGCGAGTACGGGCTCGATTCCGACATAGTCAAATTGCTTCTGCATTTGAGGAAGCACCCCGATTGCATGGATAACTGTGTCGCCGTAATGCTCATAGATGGGACTGTTGAGCTTTATACAAAGCACCTCGCGCAGATGTTTACGCTTGCCGCAAACTCCGCAGGCTGTTTCTTCCCCGGGAAGCCCTTAGTCGAGGCTACGGGCTCACTGGCTAACCTCACGATAATGTCAAAACGGCTGAATATGAGCCTCGAGGACACGTATCTATATAAAGCGAGGGAGCTTGTCGACAGGCTATTGGATTTTTCCGTGCCGTCATACGAAAACCCGAAAATGCTGCTGCTCCACGCCTCGGAGAAGCGCACTTCCAACACACTGGATATTTCCTCGGAAATATGCGCGCGCATCGGGCAAAAGTATACTATAAAAGAGATATCGCTCCGAAACGGTCAGGTGCACGACTGCAGAGGCTGTTCATACAAGACCTGCTCGCACTTTGGCACAACAAACGAGTGTTTTTACGGAGGAAGCATAGTTGAAGAAGTTTTCCCCGCACTCATCGAGGCAAATGTGCTCATGCTGCTCTGTCCAAACTATAACGACTCTGTCAGCGCAAACATAATGGCCTTCATCAACAGACTTACATCGCTTTTGATCAAAAACACATTTTTCGATACGCTACTTTACAGCGTCGTAGTCTCGGGCTACAGCGGAAGCGACATAGTTGCTCAACAGGTCGCAGGCGCAATGTGTCTCAATAAGACCTTCATGCTTCCTCCGAGATTCGTACTCATGCAGACGGCAAACGACCCCGGCACGGCAATGCGCGCACAAGGCATAACCGAGCGCATAGACAATATGGCGAACAGAATGCTAAGCTTTGCCAAGTAGCGGCGCTTCACTGCGCGTATTCGTGGTATAATATTACAATAAAGGCATTACGGAGGATTAACCGACAGATGAAAAACGGCTTTATCAAGGTTGCGGCTGCTACGCCACGCATAAAGGTGGCAGATTGCGACCACAACGCCGAAAAAATAATCGAGCTGAGCTACGAGGCGTCCGCACGGGGCGTAAGGCTCATAGCATTCCCCGAGCTTTGCATCACCGGCTATACCTGCGGAGATTTATTTACCCAGACGGCGCTCATCGACGGTGCATTAAATGCACTGGGCAATATAATATGTGCGACATCAAATCTCGATACGGTTATCGCTGTGGGATTGCCCATGTACCATAAGAACAAGCTCTACAACTGTGCGGCGGTAATCCATCACGGCAGGCTTTTGGGTGTCATACCCAAGAGCAACATACCCAATTACGGCGAGTTTTACGAGAAACGGCACTTTGCATCGGGACAGGCTGTCGACGGGCGGATCTCACCTTTCGGCTACGGCGTCAGATTCGGCTCAAAACAGCTCTTTACCTGCGTTAAAATGCCCGAATTCTGCTTCGGTGTCGAGATATGTGAGGACATGTGGGTCCCCAACTCGCCATCTGTAGAGCTCGCACGCGAAGGTGCGGTTATAATGCTCAATCTCTCTGCCAGCAACGAGGTCATAGGCAAAGCCGAATACAGGCGGACGCTCGTAAAATCGATTTCGGGAAGGCTTACCTGCGGCTATGTGTACGCAGATGCAGGCTGTGGCGAATCGACTACCGACCTGGTGTTTTCCGGACACAACATAATCGCTCAGGACGGCGCGATACTCTGTGAGACAAAGCTGTTCAGCAGCGAGCTGCTCATAGGCGACATAGATACAGAAAGGCTTTTGCACGAACGCAGGCGCATGAATTCCTTTCCCGACGCAAACGGCGATTATGCGCTGAACGAGTTTGATATGGAGCTTATTCCCTGTAAGCCCGAACACCCCGTAGATGCACACCCGTTCGTGCCGTCCGATAAAAACCTGAGGGCTGAGCGCTGTGACCTGATACTCAAGATGCAGGCGACCGGGCTTGCCACGAGACTGTGCGCGGCGCACACAAATCACGCCGTCATAGGCATTTCGGGCGGTCTGGATTCTACCCTCGCTCTGCTCGTCACCGTTCGCGCGTTTGATATGCTCAAGCTCGACAAAAAGCAGATAATAGCACTCACTATGCCCTGTTTCGGTACGACAATGAGGACTCTCAACAACGCGAGGGAGCTTTGCGCTTCGCTGGGAGTATCCCTGCACGAGATAAATATCGCCGATTCTGTAAGACAGCACTTTATCGACATAGGCCATGACGAGAGTGTACACGACACGACTTACGAAAACTCTCAGGCGAGGGAACGTACCCAGGTGCTTATGGACACCGCAAACGCAGTTAACGGGCTCGTAATAGGTACGGGTGATTTGTCCGAGCTTGCGCTCGGCTGGGCGACCTACAACGGTGACCACATGTCAATGTACGGCGTTAACGCCTCCGTGCCTAAGACACTTGTGCGTTACCTCGTAGAATACGTCGCAAAAACGAGCGATGAAAAACTCTCCGCCACGCTGTACGACGTGCTTGCAACTCCCGTAAGCCCCGAGCTTCTGCCCGCAAAGGACGGCGAAATCAGTCAAGTAACCGAGGATATAGTCGGTCCCTACGAGCTTCACGACTTCTATCTGTACTACATGCTCCGCTGGGGCTTCACGCCCGAAAAGATACTCATGCTCGCAAAGGCGGCGTTTGCGGACCACTATACAGAGGCGTACATCAAAAAGTGGCTCAGGACATTCTATACGCGCTTCTTCACACAGCAATTCAAGCGCTCCTGTATGCCCGACGGTCCCAAAATCGGCTCGGTAACGCTCTCACCCCGGGGCGATTGGCGTATGCCCAGCGACGCCTCCTCTGCACTTTGGCTCAAGTGGTGCGAGGAAAACTGTTAATCAAACCGCATATAAACAGCACAAATACCCAAGCCTCGACGTCATAAAATGTCGGGGCTTGTCGTTTGAACTCGATTGCTATACTTATATGTTTAAATTTTACGGTTAACAAATCTTACAAATGCCAAAAAGTATTTGGGCGTACACATTTTATTCATAATTGAATAGTATATCAAAACTGCTCACTTCTTTTTCCACATAAATAACCCCGAATACACCCAAAAGGTGCATAACCTTGTGGATAAGGTGGAAAACCATATGCACAATATACATATTTCATATGCTTCAGCTCATATATTTAGAGTTGGGCAGCTTGTAAATTAGTTTCTTCACCTGAAAAATCATGCTGTTTTCAGACTGTTGGACGTTCTTATTGCGCCGAGAAGTACATACAATGTAGCAATATCATCATGTTCGGAGGGCGTTATGGAGCTTATTCAAAAAGAGCTTAATATAGAGCGAATCGTACTGTCGGAGAATGCACAGGTGCAGGTAGCCGGAGACGTGCCCGTGCTCGAAGGGCGTTCCGCACGAAGTATAATCGACGCTTCCGCATCGGTTGCGGTACAAAACGCCGAGCTTATCGGCGACAGCCTTAAAATCGTGGGAACTGTCAAAATCGATGCCGTATGCGCCGACGGTCAGAACGAATACTTCTCGTTTACCTCGTCCGCGCCGCTTATGCATACGATGCCTTACCGTGAGCTCACGCCCACATCCAGAATCAATGTGCGTCCTACGGTACAGAGTTTTATCATCAGACCGGGCGACTCCGTGTTGAGCTTTGATGCGACGATAGAACTCGTATGCACGGCGACGGATTCCGCACCCATACACGTACTATCCGCAATTTGCGGCATCGACGACATGGAGTGCAAGTGTCAAAAGCTGAAGCTCGCCTCACGCACTCATATAGGCACGGGCAGGCTGAGACTGCGCGAGGAACTCGAGGCAAAGGGCATAAACGCCATTATGGCCTCAAACGGCTATGCAATATGTGATTCAGTTATTTGCTCCGCAGACGGAGCGCAGGTCAAGGGCAGAATCGTGGTAAGCGCACTTGCCTCAGACAAGGACTCGAGGCTTTCCCAGCTTACCGAGGAAATCGGGTTCGACGAACTGATTCCCGTACAGACATTCACGCATAGTCCCGTGGCGACCGCCGAGCTTGAAAGCATATCGATGCGTCCCCTGAGCGACGAATTCGGCCTTGTTTCCGTTGAGGCGATAATACTCATCGACATAGAGGAGAACAGCGAAAAGGAATGCGAGCTGCCCATCGATGCCTACTCGCCCACAGTCAGTTTTGACCCCAAACTCACGAAGCTCGACTTGCCGCTGCCCTGTGAGATGATAAGTGCGCGCCGCACAATTAAAGAACGTATAGCGCTCGTTGAAGGACTGCCCTCGCTCTCAAGGCCGGTATATGCTTCAGCAAAGCCGCTCGTGACCATGTCATACGCCGACGGCAACGACCTCACCATCGAAGGCGTACTCCTCACGCGGATAGTCTACGAGAGCGAAAGCGGCTCGGTATACTCCTTCATCGAGGACATTCCCTTTGTGGCGACCGTCGAATGCTCAAAATTCCCCTGCGAGCCTGTGGCAGCGGTCAACTGCTGTGCCAAGATAACCAATTCCGGCGAGCGGTGGGTTGAGGTCGTATTCACGATAGATATGCTCACAAAGCTCAACTGCGACGTTGAAATCGAGACGATTGTCGGCTTTGAAGAATGTCCCGACACCGTCTGCGAGCAGAAGGGCATACTCATATACGCCGCCCGTCCCGGCGACACCGTATTCGACATCGCAAAACATCTGCGAGTCCCTCAATCTCTCGTAAAGGAGTCCTGTCCCTCCAAGGATTCATTCGAGGGCAGCGAGAAGATAGTGGTATTTAAGGCGTAGTCACGCAAGGGTTTTTTCAAGTGACTCCGTCCCTTGACCCCTTTCTGAGGGGCTCTGCCCCTCGGCCCCGGCAGGGCAGACCGCCCTGCACCTGTACAGACGTGGGATGAGGCGCAATGGTGACAAGTGAATTCGTGGTTATCGCAACTCTCCGATCGGATACTCCGTATCCGACCGGAGAGTTTTTTCCTTGACATGACAGCCGAGTTTGTCATCCGTTGCTGATTAAAAGCGTGAGAGGGTTTGCAGGAGAGGATAAACCAAAAAAGCCGATTCGATGTGAGCAAAAGCTGTGCAAGGGACGAGTACACCCCTGCGCAAGCAATGGTGCAATGGGATAAGCCCCAACCGGCAACCCCCAACCACTGAAGTCTAACTCCTCAACAAACCAAACCCACACAACGCATGACAAACAGCATAAACTCTCTTCTAAGCTCTGCTCAGAGGTCGAGCGCAACGATGCACACCACAGAAAAAGGAACCCCCACATCCGGAGATTCCTCTTTATACTAACCAATCGCTACTTATTGTTAATGGTTACACATTTGTTATATACCTTTACCTCAGCCTACCATTCTCAGGAACACATACAGCCGGCTCTGCGCTTCGTCATAGTCGAAATTGTCGCCGCAGGTGATGAGCGTTACGAACGTGCTTCTCGGCGAGGGTGTAACACCGAGGTTTACCTCAGAACGCGATATCTGAGTGTTTATCCACTCCATAATCGTTGCGTCATCGACTGATGAGAGCGTCTGGGTGTTGTAGAGCAATGTGGATGTCGGCTCGTCATGCGGCACTTCGTAAATCGAGAATACCTCCCACTTTGCATTGCGACCGAACAGATTTATCGTCCAAATGCGGTTTGAATACTCCTGGAGCGAGCTTGCATTGTTCTGAATCTCGTGGAGAGCGTGGAACATGGTGCCCGCCTGCCTCATGTTGTGGCCCGTTATCGGATTATTCTTGGCAAGCACATTGTAATAGCTGTAAATGCTGCCTGCGTTGGACTTGTTGCGATAAATATCGTGGTCGTTGTAGTACCAGTCTCTGCCATAGAGTATCGGATATTTGATATTTGTGTTGGGGACATTTATGAAGCCCACGACGTCGGGGTTGACGGAAAGCGCTGCTTCATAAGAATCCAATACGACGGCCTGGGGGTCACCGGTGACCTGCTCTATGGGTTTGATTGTGAACTGCGCGATCCTGTCGCCGCGGAGCAGATACTGCTTAATCTGTATGGCGGCATCTGCTCCCGTGTAACCGTTGACATTTCCTGCGAGAATGACTGCCGGGCTGTCGGACCTGCCGGTGTCGTTTGCCTCTTCCTCAAGCTGAGCGGCATCATCTGTAGTTATAGCGCCGTCTCCGTTGACATCACCGTGAATGACGACCGTTGCGTAATCCTTGTCGTCTACTTTTATAATAATCCCTGTCGCTACGGCCTTCGTCATATCAGCTTTGCCGGCGGCCTCTATCTTTACATTTGTCGTGCCGAGCATGTCAGACAAGAGCGAGAGTGCCGATGCCGTCGATGTTCCGGGTATGAAGCCCTCTATGAGATTGTTCTCATCGCCCGTGAGCACGGGTCTGAGCTGTGCGCCCCCGACTGTTGCGACCTCACCTGTTGCCGAAACGGTCACAAGCTTGCCGTCGCGGGTCATAAGTGCGTATGCGCCCTCGCCGTTATCCGTTACCATTGCGATGTTATTCTGCTCGGAAAGATTTGCATTTGCGGGGACGGATACTACACTGCCGTCCTTTTTTAATACGACTGTCGCCGCCTTTGCCGCAAGCACCTGCTTGACGTCTGCAAGCCCCTCTACCGCACAATAATCCGCGGTTGAAGTGCCATCAAGCGAGAATGCAGCAACTTTTGCGTCCTTCTGCAGTACCGCCACATGTGTAGCGCTCACTGAGACGCGAACGCCATTTTTGATTTCCTGCAGTGCGGTGTTGAGCTTGCCGAGATTCGATACGGATGTCGTGTTCGTAGTAACGTCATACGCCGTTTCCACGACGGACACACCGCCCTTAAGCGATACTATTGCAAGTATCGAGCCGTATGCATCGATGTCAAAAGCATTTGTTACTCCAGAGATATCCGGTGCGTCGGGGCCCGTTACAAACAGCTTGCCCTCGTTGTTGATTCCTGCGACGAAGCCTCCGCCTACGGCAATTTTGATTATTCCCGTCCACGCATCGAGCTCGTCATAACCCTCTGCGTAGGATGAGTGATATACATTGCCCTCGCCGTCGATACCGACAGTGAGCCCGTTCACGGACTCTATCGCAAGCAATGAATAACCTACCGTGGTTTTGCCCTCGGGGGATGTATGTATAATATCGGTAGCAAAAGCCGTTCCGTCGGTGTATTCGGTAACTGTGCCGTCTGTTGCGAGCGCCGCGATGGTGTCTCCGTAATACTCGATGTCTCCAAACAGCATGGGTTTCGAGAGCGTATGTGTGATTACCTGAGCATTATCGGTAGGCTTAGGTGTGCCGTCGAGGTTCTGCGGATCCTTGGGTTTGCAGGCTCCGACAAGCGTAAGTAGCATGACCAGCGCATACAGCGTACAGAGAATTTTCCTCATTTTGTTGTTACCTCCATTTGTGGTTCACTGTATGATACCACATCATTATACAACACTAACGTATATATTGGTAACTCGGTTTCATGTATTTGGTAAACAAGTTGTGAAGTCGGGGGTTGGTTGTAAAAATCGTGACATTTTTCCGCGACAAAAAGAAAATATTCCGTCAAACAGAAAAATATATTTTTTAAAAGCCGAAAAAATGGCTATAATTGGGGCAAAAGATGCTTGCATTCGAAACAGTCGGTGCTATAATAAAGTGTTCGCTTTGAGAACTACCTGCCGATGCGGCTGATATACCCTTACCCGGTATATATTCGGCGGGTCATATATATCAAAAATACCGAACAGAATTTAATGGAGGTGCAACAACCTATGGCTCGTATTTCCGGTGTCGATTTGCCCAGGGATAAGAGAATTGAAATTGGCCTTACCTACATCTACGGTATCGGCCGCACGACCGCTGACCAGATCCTCGCTTCTACAGGCGTAAACCCTGACACACGCGTTAGAGATCTTTCAGAGGATGACGTATCAAAGCTTAGAGATTATATCGACCACAACGTTAAGGTAGAGGGTGACCTCAGACGTGAGAATTCAATGAATATCAAGCGTCTCATAGAGATCGGCTGCTATCGCGGCGTTCGTCATCGTAAGGGACTCCCCGTACGTGGCCAGAGCACAAAGCAGAATGCCCGTACACGCAAGGGACCCAAGCGCACAATGGCTAACAAGAAGAAGTAAGGAGGATTGAAACATGGCAAAAGCTACAAAGCTCAAGAGAAACGCCGGTAAGAAGCGTCGTGAGCGCAAGAATATCGAAAACGGCGCAGCACATATTCGTTCTTCCTTCAACAACACCATGGTCACAGTGACCGACCTTAACGGAAACGCCATCTCTTGGTCTTCCGCAGGCGCTCTTGGTTTCCGTGGCTCGAAGAAGAGCACGCCCTTTGCTGCCCAGATGGTAGCAGAGACTGCTGCAAAGGCAGCAATGGAGCATGGCCTCAAGAACGTAGAAGTCTACGTAAAGGGCCCGGGTTCCGGACGTGAGGCTGCAATCCGTTCATTGCAGACCGCAGGTCTTCGTGTAAACATGATTAAGGACGTAACCCCCATACCTCATAACGGTTGCCGTCCGCCCAAGCGCAGAAGAGTTTAAGGAGGCAAACGACAATGGCAAGATATACAGAATCCGTTTGCAGACAGTGCCGCAGAGAAGGCACCAAGCTGTTTTTGAAGGGCAACCGCTGCTACACAGAAAAGTGCGCCGTCGACAAGCGTCATACAGTTCCGGGTCAGCACGGTCAGGCTCGTATGAAGAAACCCTCCGAGTACGGAATGCAGCTTCGCGAGAAGCAGAAGGTGCGCCGCACATACGGAGTTCTTGAGTCACAGTTCAAGAAGTACTATGACATGGCAGTCAATATGCGCGGAGTAACCGGTGACAACATGCTCCAGATCCTCGAGCGCAGACTTGACAACGTAGTTTACCGCCTTGGCTTCGGCGAAAGCCGCCCCATGGCTCGTCAACTCGTCGCACACGGTCACGTAACCGTTGACGGCAAGAAGGTAGATATAGCTTCCTATATCGTAACTCCCGGCCAGGTTATCTCTGTCAGGGACAATGCAAGGCAGTTTGCCAGCATTAAGCAGCTTCGCGAAGAAGGTTCTGCAAAGCCCATTCCCCAGTGGCTTGAGCTCGATGCAGAAAACCTCACAGGCAAAGTAGTAATGTTGCCCAAGCGCGAGGATATCGACTTCAGCGTTGAGGAGCATCTCATCGTTGAGTTCTACTCCAGGTAATTATAATTTTCCGCCCGTATTGATAGGACTTACTCAGAAAGGGGAGTGTATTGAATGTTCGAAATCGGAAGACCGAAAATTGAGTGCATAGAAATGACGGATACATTCGGCGTATTCGTAGCAGAGCCTCTGGAACGTGGTCTGGGCACCACACTGGGCAACTCACTTCGCCGTGTTCTTTTATCCTCGCTTCCCGGAGCGGCAGCTACATCCGTCCGCATTGACGGCGTACTGCACGAGTTCTCCACAGTCGAGGGCGTAAAAGAGGACGTTACCGAGATTATACTTAACATCAAGGAGCTTTGCCTCAGCATGTTTACCGACGAGTCCCGTATACTGCACATCGATGCAGTAGGCGAGTGCGAGGTAACAGCCGGCGACCTTATCCACGACGCAGACGTAGCAATCGTCAATCCCGACCTCCACATTGCCACAATAGGCAAGGGCGGCAGGCTCGTCATGGATATCGAAGTCGAAAAGGGCAGGGGCTATGACTCTGCTGACAAGAATAAGCAGAGGAAGCAGCTCGAAATCGGAAGGATTGCCGTCGACTCTATCTTCACACCTATAAAGAAGGTTCGCTACGAAGTAGTTGACACCCGTGTAGGTCAGATTACAGACTACGACAAGCTTACCATCGAGCTTACAACAGACGGCTCCATAAAGCCCGACGAGGCAATGAGCTTTGCTGCTAAGTACCTGATAGACCATCTGTCCCTGTTCCTCAACCTGTCTGACAGCGTTGCGGATATCGGGATCGTAATCGAGTCCGTTGACAGCGAGAACGGTAAGGTGCTCGAGATGACAATCGACGAGCTTGACCTCTCCGTCCGTTCATTCAACTGCTTGAAGCGTGCAGGCATCAACACCGTTGAAGAGCTGATCCAGCACAACGAGGAAGAAATGATGCGTGTTCGTAACCTGGGCCGTAAGTCGCTCGAGGAAGTCCAACAGAAGCTGGCTCAGCTTGGACTCAGCCTGAAAAAAAGCGACGAATAATTAAAATTACTTAGGAGGAAGCAATATATGCCTAACCGTAAGCTTGGCAAGCCGACCGACCAGCGCGTAGCTATGCTCAGGAACCTGACGACAGCGTTGCTTTGGAACGGCCGTATAATCACAACAGAAGCGCGTGCTAAGGATGTTCGTCCGATAGCCGAAAAGATAATCACACTGGGTGTTGCCGAATACAAGAACAGCACCAAGGGCACAAAGGAAATCAAGAACGACAAGGATCAGATCGTCGAGGTCGAGACAGTCGTCGATATGCCTTCAAAGCTCCATGCTCGCCGCCAGATGATGTCCTATCTGTACGATATCCCCGTCCCCAAGGGAAGGAAGGAATCAAAGAAGGAATACCGCGCCCGTATAAAGGGTATCGGTCATCCCGTGGTTGAGAGAGTTTTCCGTGAGATCGCACCCGCAATGGACGGCAGAAAGGGCGGTTATACCCGCATCATGAAGCTTGGTCCGCGTCGTGGCGACGGTGCCGAAATGGTAGTTATCGAGCTTGTAAACTACACGCTCCCCACTGCCGACAAGAAAAAGAACGCATAAGTTCAGCTAAACAGATAAAGCAGCATTCCGTTTGGAATACTGCTTTTTTGTTTATTCACTTAATCGGCACAAACGCCCATTTACATACTACTACCTTTCGTAAACAAATCCCCTTGTCAGCCGTTTTTGGATTTGACTTCGTTTGGGCTTTCCTCATTCTTTACGAAGCTCATAGCGTTATCGAGTGTCGTATTAGCTATAGCTGTGAGCGCCTCGCGAGTGAAGAAGCCCTGATGCGACGTTATCATCACGTTCGGAAACGAAAGGAGACGGGCGGTGACGGAGCTTTCGAGTATCTGCTCGGAACGATCTTCGAATACGTTGTAAGCTTCCTCCTCATATACGTCAAGCCCAACGCCGAAAAACCTGTGTGCGCGGATGCCCTCGATAAGGTCCTCTGTGTCGATAAGCGCGCCTCGCGACGTGTTGACGAGTATGCAGTCGTCTTTGAGAAGAGGTATCGTCTTTTTATCTATAAGGTGATGGGTGGCGTCGGTCAGCGGACAGTGCAACGATATAAGATCGCTTTGGGAGAGTACCCGCTCAAGCGGAAGGTATGTGCATATGTCGGCTATCTCGGGGTTTGGTTTGTAGTCGTAGGCGATACATTTCATACCAAAGCCGTGACATATTTTGACCATCGCTTGGCCTATCTTGCCCGTGCCGATTATGCCTGCGGTCTTGCCGTGGAATGTGTAGCCTATCAAACCGCTGAGTGAGAAATCGTTCTCGCGAACCTTGACATAAGCCTTGTGAATCTTGCGGTTTACTGTGAGTGCGAGAGCCATTGCGTGTTCTGCTACTGCCTCGGGAGAATAACCCGGGACTCGTAATATCCGTATGCCGCGCTTTTTGCATGTGTCTATGTCGACATTGTTAAAGCCCGCACAGCGCATAAGTATCAGTTTAATGCCGCATTCGTTGAGTATATCGACCGTCGCCTTGCCGATTTCAGAGCTTACAAAGCCGCATACCGCGTCAAAGCCGCGCGCGAGGCGCGCCGTATTCTCCGTAAGGTCGGCTTTGAGGAATTTTATTTTGATGTCGGGGTAGCTTTCGAGCGCGGCGGCAAAAGCTTCCCTGTCGTAAGGCTTCGTATCATAGAAGAGTATATCCATGTTTCCTCCCGGGTGGCTTAGTGCATGATAAGTACACTTAGTATCCGCAGGAGGTATGGATATGATGCAAATTCTCCCGGTTACAGCGAAAAGTCTATCCGCCTGAGACCGTTCTGCGTCAGCTCATAGACAGCGGTAGCGATAGCCCCAATGTAACGGCGGTCGTGGGAGGCCGATATTATCGCACCGGGGAAGTTTGCAAGCAATTCCCTCACCGCAGGTGCTGAAAGAGGGCTGAAATTGCGCGTAGGCTCGTCGAGTATCAAAACGTTTGCATCGTTGAGTATCATATTGAGGAGCAAAAGCTTCGCCCTTTGACCGCCCGAAAGCTCGCTTATCTTGTGCGACATCTCGTCTGTTGTGTATTTCATGCTTCCGAGGTATATGCGCGCTCTGGTGACGGAATCCTTGTCGCCGTTAGGAGCCAGATATTCGACCGGGAACAGCGATGGGTCGAGCATATCATCGTAGCTCTGTGGCATATAGGCGGCGTTTATGTCCCTCCGGGGCAGAAGAGTTTCCGCGATCTGCTTTAGGAGCGTCGTCTTGCCACAGCCGTTTTTCCCTATGATGCATATGTGCTCGGGCCCCGTTACGTTTAGCTGTATATTGCGTGCAAGCAGTCTTTCGGATACGCGGAGCTCATTAATCGATAGGTCGAGCACCACCTTGCCGTTTATTAGCTCTATTCCCTCGTCGAATTTAGGGAGTATCGCCCACTCGGCTTCAGGCATGGCCGTAAGCTCTTCTTCCTCCTTGTCGAGCCGCTTGCCAAGGGATTTTACGCTGTGCATCTTCTTTTTTAATAGCCGCCCCGTGCTCGGGTCCTGCCTGGTAATTGAGCCTTGTGCGCTCTCGACTGCCTGGTATATCGATAGATAGCGTTGCTTTTTCTTTTTAAACTCGGCGTGTTCAAACCTCGATATCTGTTCGGTTTTCTCCATTCTCGCCGCCCTCTCGTCCATGTATTTGCGGTACGGCTGTCGTGCAACGGTAACGCGAGGTATCGTCTTTCTCCTGACCTGCTCAACGTGGATTATCAGCTCTGCGGTACGCTCAAGCAGTACTTCGTCGTGCGATATGTAGAGCACTGTTGCTTTGCTCTCAAGCATGAACTTCTCGAGCCACTCGAGCGTAGGTATGTCTATGTCGTTTGAAGGCTCGTCGAGCAATAGCGTGTCACAGCCGTCGAGCAGGAGCCCCGCAAGTTGCAGCTTTATCCTCTCGCCGCCCGAAAGCGTACCCATGCTCTGCTGTGAATACAGCGTCTCCATTTCGAGCCCAAGCTGTCTGCATATGCGGCTCACCTCGCGCGGCGTCTTTTCGTCTATGACGCAGGCATCGCACATATAGTCATATACCGTTTTTGCGCGCAGTGCGATTGGAAGCTCCTGGGGGAGATAGCCGCATTTGGCGTTTCCCGTATAGACAGAGCCCGTAACGTGAGCATAGTCCTTTACGGATTTCGGGTCCATTATCCAACGCAGGAGAGTTGACTTCCCGTTGCCCTCTTCGCCAATCAGCGCCGCCTTTTCGCCGTCGTTGACTACGAGATTGAGCCCTTCTATTATCGTCTTGTTATCTCTGAGCATATTGATGCTGATATTTGTCAATTGAAGCATGCTTGCCTCCTTTATCTATAAAAAAACTGTTTCCCATATGCGGAAAACAGACCAACTCAATACAACCAAAATAAATGTAATGCGGTGGCAAAAGTATAATCCGAATTCGCACAAAACAAGTCCGACAGCGTCGAACTGCATATTCATTTGCGAACACAGATTATTTTCTCACCTTTTCACCCCTCTCGTTTAGAAGTATTATACAAAGCCATTAAGCTATTGTCAACGATTTGCGGCAACGACCGTACCGTGTCCTCAGAATTGCCGTTGCTTTTTGATCTCCGCCAAAACGCCTTTCTTCGCGGTGCGGCTCACGGGTATCATAACGCCGGAATACAGTATGATGAGGTTGTGTGAGCTGTCAACGCGCCTTATGTGGGAAATGTTAACTATATAACTCTGATGACAGCGCACGAACATACCCTTGGGAAGCCTCAAAAGCAGATCGTCGAGCTTCCCCGTGAACGATACGCACTCGTCGCCAAGCATATGTATGATTATTTTATGCGCCTCCGATTCAAACCATTGAATTCTCGCATACGGGAGGCTCCGCATAATGCCCCTTTTAACCAACAAGAATGCTCTTCCCCTGGCATCAGAGGCAGACAGATACGCGCTGAACGTATCTATAAAGTCGACCTTCATCCTCTCCTTAGACACTATGGCAAGAGGGATATACTTATGACAGCCCTCTAAAGGTGTCCCCACCGAGAATGTAAACACTATTGCAACGTCGGGCTTATTATGAATTATGTACTGCGCGACTTGATTTTCGTCATCGTTGTCACAGGTGTAATTGATAAAAGCCATATCGAAATCCCTGTCGGAAAGCAGCTCTATTGCTTTGCTCTGCGTGTCACTTAGCGTTATGGCAAGATCTTTCCCGGCATATGCTGAACAACGCTTCATTCGCAACGCGAGTCTCTCAAGAAATTCGGTATCCTTATCCCATACTAGTATATTAATCATATATTAATGTTACACAACGTCGCAATTAAAGTCAACGGCTATCTGCAATAAAAATACATTTTTTCCATGTAAAATTGCTGACTGAGTATTTTACTTAAGATATTCTGCAATTCTATGTTATTCCTTGACAATTACGTCGCCCTAAAACTATCACTTTCTGTCGGAAAATCGAGCCTGTGTAGACTGATTGCTGTATTACACACTTTGAAAATGACTTTACTTTTTTACATGTCCGCATGGCGTTTACTCATACCCTCTAATGTGCTATACTATGGTAAATAATTACGGGGTGCGCAATGAGATACTGTATCCTCGACATGGAATGGAATCAGCCTTTTTCAAAGCAGTGCGCTAAACGGAAGCCATTCGTACTTGTCGGTGAAATAATCCAAATAGGTGCATACATGCTCAACGAGCGACTGGAAATAGTCGACGATTTTTCCATTTACATCGCCCCGAAGTACTATAAAAAGCTCCAAAGCAGAGTAAAGCGCATAACGGGTATAACTCAATCTGCGCTCTCCATGGGCTTTCCGTTTGATACGGCGATAAGCCACTTTAGGCAATGGTGTGGCGACGACTGCGTGCTTCTCACATGGGGCAGGGATGATATACCCATGTTGTTGGATAATCTCCGCCTGCACAAATTAGATGCCGGTTGGCTCCCCCCGTGGTACAATCTCCAGCTCATATACTCGCGTCAGACTCAGGGCGACATGAATCAGCGCTCATTGTCGTCGGCTATGGAGTTTTTCGGCATAGAGCAGTTAGTCAGCGCCCACAACGCCCACAACGATGCGTATCACACAGCGCTTGTAGCAAAGCATCTCGACCTTGAGACGGGCATTAAGGAATACTTCTCGCCCATAAAGACGAGGACGGTATTCTCAAACTCCCACGTTTTCAATACGGTGCTTTACGGCTTTCCCACGAGGGAAAAGGCGCTCGCGGCGAGGAAGCAGATAGGCTTTGCCTGTCCCGTATGCGGTTTTGAATTGCCGATAGAGGGTTGGATTCAGCACAGCCCCTCAAAGGCAATAGGCATCACCTACTGCAAAAAACATGGGGATTACCTTGCTAGGGTAAAGGCGTCTCTCACTAAGGACGGCGCATGGAGGCTCAGCGCATTCTTGTATGTCGCCGATCAGACCGTGAGAAACTACTATTCGCAGAAGCTTTGGGAAGCAGAGCATAAAAAGACGCAGTAGTTTTTGCGATTCTCGCTATTGATTAACAATCTTGACAACGCAAAAACAAAACAGCTTCCCTCGGCAGAAAGCTGTTTTCTTTTATTCTCACGGGCGGCACTCTTACCGAAACAAGCTTCGACACGGGTATTGATTGCCGCATTTTTTATACTTTACCTGTCAACCTACCGCCTTTAGGAATATGTAGAGTCTCGACTGAGCTGTGAAGCTATCGTACCTGTCTCCGCAGGTGATGAGCACCGCAAGCTGGTTTCCTGCTGTCGCTCCTACGCCGAGATCTGCCTCGCTGCGTGCGAGCTGTGAGTCAATCCACGACTGGGTCGGGTTGAGCGTGTTGACTATATTCGTGAGCGTCGATGCAGGCTCGTCCGCAGGGGTCTCATAGAATGCCCATATCTTCCAAGTCGTCTTGCCCGCAAGATACATATAGACGGTCTTATTGCCGCCGGGGTTCTTCTTGAGGCTGTTCTGTATAGAGTGAAGCTGATGGAACATGGTGCCGGAGTTTCTGCTGTTGTGCCCGATGACGTGTATGAGCTTGGCGTTGGGCTCTCTGTAGAGGTAAATAGCGCCTCTCGAACTCGGCTTTCCGAGCCATGTGTGACTGTGGTAGAAATTCTGTGCCGATGGGTCGAGCATGATCGGGTAGGAGATATTCGTTCCGGGGATGGCTATGAAGCCTCGTGTATCGGCACGCCTGCTTTTTGCCCAAAGATAGCCCTGCCTTACATAGCCCGCATTCTTCGGACCTGTAGGCGCAGAGTAGGTCTGGCTTCCACCTGAGCCGTCGGAATCTGTGTGTTCGTTGAAGCTCGACTTGGTTATATAGCCCGTACAGTTATTGTAAGTAACCTTGTAGAAGCTGCCTGCAACGGCTATCACAGTCACGTCAGAGCCTCTCGGTATCTCGGGGCACTCGGCAACGCGCTCGGAATCGGTGTAAGGATACACGCGCAGATACGAAAGCTCCGTAGTCGTGCGCTCCTCGGCTGTCATAGCCTTGTCCTCGGGGAATTCGGGCAGCTTCAGACCCATGAGCTCCTCGGATGCCTGGCCCGAAATCTCCGCAAACTCCTTGAGAATATAGCCTGTGAGCTTGGCGTACTGTACCTTGTAATAGCTGCCCTCTTCGGCAATCAGCAGTGCAAGCGTATCTATCGACAGCCTCCTTGCCCCCGTAACTTTATCTGCGCTATTCTCGGGAGATACGAGGAAATCGCAGGTCTCTATGACCTTGACCGCCATCATGGGCTCGGGAGTGGGTGTCGGAGTGGGAATGGGCGTGGGCGTGGGCGTGGGCGTGGGAATAGGTGTCGGCGTCGGCGTTTCAACCGGCATCGTTGGCGTAGGCGAGACATCCACTGAGACGCCGGCACACGCTGTAACGGAAAGCGTTATTACCGCAAGCAATACACAAGCTATTCGCTTTAGCAAATGCGCACACTTCATATTAAAAGAACTTCCTTTCCGCCGAGCCATCGTCTACATTCTCTGCCGTCCTCGGATACTCTGTCGATGTGGACTTAAACTCGGAAGACACCTCTTCCTCGGCACTTTGTACGGTATTCTTCCTTGTTGCGCTTCTGGGAGGCGCTACTTTTGTCGCCTTCTCCGGGTCTTGGTACTTTCTGGTGAGAGGTACGACCAAGAAGAGCGGTATTATCGCAAGCACACCGAGCACCATGTTTAGCCAAGCGATTTTTGAGCCTTCCGAAAACCAATCCGTCAGCAGGTCGATAAGTCCCGCCGCGAGAAGCAGTGCGGACGAGGCAAACAACAACAGTCTCGTAACTCTCTTGACGTCGGGTATGTTTTCCTCTTTCATCTTTGACATGTCAAAGAGCGAGCCCTTTGCGATTATCGCCGAAATGACGAAGTAAAACGCAAGCCCCAAGTAGAGAATGGCAAACATCTTTTCCGATAAGAAGTTTGAAGTATTCGCTGTCAGCAACAAATTCATGTACGGCATTTTCTTCTCCTTGGTAGTTATTTAATTGTCAGTCAATTCTTTTAAGCTTTGCGCCCTGCGGCGTGTCCTCTACCGCGAAGCCCATGTCGCGAAGCTGACCTCTTATCTCGTCCGCACGTTTGAAATCCTTCTGCTTTCGGGCTTCCGTGCGTTCAACGAGAAGCGCTTCGGCCTCTGCCGGGAATTCACTCTTTTTGGGTGACGGGTCAATACCCAGCACGCCCGTGAGCTCGAAAAGCATATCCTTTGCCGCTTTTACCGCGCGTTCGCTCCTCGGCTCGGTGACGAATGAGTTTGCAATGCGCACAAAGTCGAACAGCACACCCAACGCATCTGCAGTGTTGAGGTCGTCATCCATTGCCTCAATAAACGCCGCGCGAGTGGTCTCTATACCCTTTATAAACTCGCTTTCCTCCGCCTCGTTAGGCGTGTCGGTGAACCGAGCTTCATTTATCCTCTCCGCGGCAGTCCTTATGCGCAACAACGCCGCTTCCGCCTGTTCCATTGGCTCCTCGGAGAAGTTGACGGGCGTCCTGTAGTGGGCGGTCAGCATGAAGAGCCTGAGCACATCGGGTTCAAAGTGCAACGTGATGTCCCTCACGTTGAAGAAGTTGCCCTCGCTCTTGCTCATCTTCCTGTTGTTGACGTTTATATGCCCGTTGTGCAGCCAGTAGTGCGCAAAATCCACGCCTGTCGCGGCTTCGCTTTGAGCTATCTCGTTCTCGTGATGCGGGAAAATCAAGTCGACTCCGCCCGCGTGAATGTCGAACGTCTTGCCCAATATGTTCATGCTCATTGCGGAGCACTCTATATGCCAGCCGGGACGACCCTTGCCCCAGGGTGAATCCCAAGAAGGCTCGCCGGGCTTAGCACTCTTCCACAGCGCAAAATCGAGCGGGTCCTGCTTGATGTCGCTCGGGTCTATCCTTGCGCCACTTTCGAGCGACTCGATAGACTGCCCCGAGAGCTTTCCATAGGCAGGATAGCTCCTTACTGCAAAGTAAACGTCTCCGTTCTCGGCAACATAGGCATGACCGAGTTCAATGAGGCGGCTCACAAGTCCTATTATGTCGTCGATGTGCTCAGTCGCCCTCGGGCAAATTGTCGCCGGCCTGACATGGAGTGCTTCCGAATCGGTGCGATACTCATTTATAAAGTGCTCGGCGACCTCTGCAACTGTCGTGTTGTCCTCGTTGGCGCGCCTTATGAGCTTGTCGTCTACGTCCGTAAAGTTCTGTACAAACGTCACTTCATAGCCCCTATATTCCAGATAACGTCTGAGTGTGTCGAATACGATGAGGGGACGAGCGTTGCCGATGTGGATGAAGCTGTAGACGGTAGGGCCGCAGACATACATGCTGACCTTTCCCTCCCGTATCGGAACGAACTCTTCCTTCTTCTTAGTCATGGTGTTGTATAAACGCATAATGAATTCTCCATTTTTTGTTTCAAATATAATATTACCACAGAATTCCATTGTTGATAACCATATTGAAAAAAACTCATGGGTATAGAGGAAGTTTTTTGCGTTCCGCATTTTAGGAATCATTTGCCCAAAAGAGAGTTTGTGCCGCCGCTTGGAATACGCTACGCGTTGTGGAAGCTCGATTTATTGGGCGCTTCGCCCCTTGTGGCGGCAGTCTCACTTGATCGTTGTGGGCTTCGCCCCAAAGTAACCGCTCACTTATCATACACACCCAACCCCCTGCCCCTTCCCTCAAGGGAAGGGGATGAATAGGTTATGGGGCTTCGCCCCTGCCCCGACTGCTGATACGGATCGTGGGGCGGTCTGTTAGTGTCTGTGCTCCGAATCTTGCAGAGGTGAGGAAGTGTGTGTGATTATGCCTCGGTGGTAGTGCCGGGGCAGGGTCTGTTTAAAGAAGATCGTCCCACGTCTGTACCGGTGCAGGGCGGCGCACCTTGGTGAGATCGAGGGGTAAAGCCCCCGATAAAGCCGGAGTCAAGAGGCAGGGTCCTCCGAAATTGCGTAACCCCGCGAAAAAAGTCCCACAGGGCGGCGCCGAGTGGAACTTTGTGTGTTGAGATGCGGTGCGAACTGTAATAAACAGTTGTACCGATGTTGGTTATTGCCTCTCGTACTTGACGATGGGCTTCCTTGCCGCGGCGACCTCGTCGGGACGACCTACGGGCGTAGTGACGGGAGCGGCATGGAGGGCATCGGGATTCGCCTTTGCCTCGGCTGCGATACTCTTCATGGCTTCGACAAACTCATCGAGCGTCTCACGGCTCTCGGTCTCGGTAGGCTCTATCATCATAGCCTCGTGAACGATTAGCGGGAAGTAGACGGTCATGGGATGATAGCCGCGGTCAATGAGCGACTTGGCGATATCGGTCGTGTGAATGCCCAGAGCGGAGAGCTCTTCGCCGGGGGTGATAACGCATTCGTGCATGCAGATGCGGTCATGCGGAACGCCGAATGTGTCCTTGAGGCGCGAGAAAACGTAGTTCGCGTTTAGAACTGCATTCCGGCTCGCCTCACGCAGACCCTTGCCGCCGAGCGAAATGATGTAGGCGTAAGCCTTTACCATGACACCGAAGTTGCCGTAGAAGCTCTTGACCTTGCCGATTGAAAGGGGCCTGTTGTAATCGAGAGTTACCCTTCCGCCGTGGCACGCCATAATGACGGGCGATGGGAGATAGGGGATAAGCTCTGCCTTTACGCCTACGGGACCCGAACCGGGGCCGCCGCCGCCATGAGGCGTTGAGAACGTCTTATGCAGGTTGAGGTGCATGACGTCAAAGCCCATGTCGCCCGGACGAGCTACGCCCATAATGGCGTTGAGGTTTGCGCCGTCGTAGTAGAGCAAGCCGCCGGCTTCGTGAACTATGCTCGCGACCTCTTTGATGTTGGACTCGAAAAGACCGAGCGTTGAGGGGTTTGTGAGCATGAGACCTGCGGTGTCGGGGCCGACTGCGGCGCGAAGAGCCTCGAGATCAACGCTTCCGTCGGGAGCGGACTTGATCTCCTTGATTTTGAAGCCTGCCATGTTGGCTGAAGCGGGGTTTGTGCCATGAGCGGCATCGGGAACGATAATCGTCGTCCTTGCGCTGTCCTGCTTGAGCTCGTGGTAGGCGCGAATCATCATAAGACCGGTGTACTCGCCGTGTGCGCCCGCCGCAGGCTGGAGAGTGAACTTATCCATGCCCGTTATCTCGCAGAGCGCCTTGTCGAGGTGGTACATCATGTCGAGTGCGCCCTGGCACAGGTCTGTATCCATAAGGGGATGCAGGTCGCTAAATAGTGCGGGCAGCTCCTCGTTGATCTTGGGATTGTATTTCATGGTGCAGGAACCCAAGGGGTAGAAGCCGTTGTCTACGCCGAAGTTTCTGCGTGAAAGGTTGGTGTAGTGACGAACAAGGTCGATTTCCGCAATTTCGGGGAGATCGAGCTTGCTCTGCGCCTTCATTTCGTCGGGAACGAGACCGTCGAGGGAAGGTACGTCGAGCTTGGGCAGGTCGTAACCGCGTCTGCCCTCCTTTGAACGCTCGAATATAAGCTTGTATTCGCTTCTCATTTGAGCACCTCCTCCAAGGCCAGTATAAGACCGTCGATCTCATCTCTCGTGTTGAGCTCCGTTGCACAGAACAACACTCCGTTGTCATCACAGCCGTAGTAGCCGAGCCTCATGCCGCCGACATAGCCCTTTGACTTGAGAGCGGCGTTGATGACACTTGAATCCTTGTCGAAATCGACTACAAATTCGTTAAAGAAGGGGGTGTTGGGGTAGCGCAGTTTAGCTCCGGGGAGGCTTGCGATACCTTCTGCGAGGTAGTGAGCCTTCTGCAAATTCTGGTCTGCGACCTCTGCCATGCCCTCGGGGCCCATAACGGAGAGGTAAATGCTCGCCGTAAGCGCGCACAGCATCTGGTTGGAGCAGATATTGCTCGACGCCTTTTCCCTGCGGATGTGCTGTTCTCTGGCCTGGAGCGTGAGTACGAATACCCTGTTGCCGTCCGCGTCGGTAGTCTGGCCGGCGATTCTTCCGGGGAGGTGACGCATGAGCTTTGCTGTCGCGCACATGAAGCCACAGTACGGGCCGCCGAATGAGAGGGGCATACCGAGGGGCTGTGCTTCACCTATTGCAATGTCTGCGCCGTAGTCGCCCGGACGCTTGAGTGCGCCGAGTGAAATCGGGTTGACATAGCTTACGAGCAGTCCGCCTAGCTCGTGGACCTTGTCGGATACGGCCTGCATATCTTCTATACAGCCGTAGAAGTTCGGGCAGGCACATATGTAGCCTGCGGCGTCCGCAAAGTTCGCTTCGAGCGCTTCCATGTCCGTCCTGCACTCGTCTGTGAGCGGTATCTCGACTATCTCTACGCCGCTGCCGTGTGCGTAGGTCCTGATTGTCCAGCGCACTTCGGGACTTAAGCCTTCGCTTACGAGGACCTTCCTTTTGCGCTTTGAGTCGCGGAGCATCAGCATTGCCTCTGCGGCGGCGGTTGCACCGTCATAAACGGAGGCGTTGGATACGTCGAGCCCCGTGAGATTGCACATGAGCGTCTGATACTCGAATATACCCTGGAGCATTCCCTGGCTCATCTCCGCCTGATACGGTGTATAGGCGGTGTAGTACTCACTGCGAGCGAGCAGCTGGGGAATGACTGCGGGGATGTAGTGACGATACGCGCCCGCACCGCGGAAAAGCGGCATATCTGTGCGGGTGTTGGCGGCGTAGGCGGCGAATATCCTTCTTATGTCCGCCTCGCTCATGCCTTCGCCGAGGTCGAGCTCGCGCTTAAGCCTGAGGTCTTCGGGTATATCGGAGAAGAGGTCGTCCATAGAGTCAAGGCCTATGACCTTGAGCATTTCGGCGCGTTCCTGCTCCGTATTGGGTACATAGCTTCTCATCGGCATCCTCCGATTAATGTTCGGATGCTACGAATGCATCGTACTCCTCTGCGTTCATGAGCTTTGACTCGTCGATCGATGTGATCTTGAGGGCGGCAATGAATGTATTGAATGCGTCTGAGTTCAAGAGCTCGGGCTGTGCGTCCAGCTCCTCGTTTATCTCACAGACAACGCCTGTTACGCAGGTGTAGATCTGTGAAACTGCCTTGACACTCTCTACAACTGCGAATGATTCGCCGGCTTCGAATGTGTCATCAACTGCGGGAAGCTCAACGTACACGATGTCGCCGAGTGCTTCCTGTGCATATTCGGTGATGCCTATTTTTGCTGTGTCGCCTTCGACGAGAACCCACTCGTGGTCCTTTGTGTATCTGCGGTCATTGGGTGTCATTTTTATGTCCTCCTGAAATTATTGCTTATTTATTTACTCCTCTTGTAGAAGGGGATAGCTTTCTTCTCTGCCGCGAGTCTGCGGTTTCTGATTTCTACGGTATATTCGGGTGCGTCTGCATACTCGACGTCGACGAGCGCCATTGCGTAGCTGCCCTCGAGCGTGGGTACGGGCATTCCCGATGTGGTGTGACCTACGAGCTTATCACCTACGTATACGTCGTAATGCTCGCGGAGTATTCCCTTATCCTTGAGCTTGAGACCGATGCGGACGCGCTTTCTCTCGGCCTTGAGCGGCTCCTGGCCTATAAATGCGTCTGTCTTGTTGAGCTTGATGGCAAAGCCCAAATCAGCCTCGACGGGGGTTATCTTGTCGCTCATCTCGTGGCCGTAAAGGGGCATACCGGCTTCAAAGCGCAGGGAGTCTCTCGCGCCCAGTCCGCACGGCATAATGCCGAATTCCTTGCCGGCCTCCATGAGTGCCGCGTGCAGCTTTGCGCCGTCTGCGGCCTTGCAGTAGAGCTCTACGCCCGCTTCGCCCGTGTAGCCCGTTACGGAAACGAGGCAGTTGACACCGGCAACATTCATGCTCTCGACAAATGTATAATTCTTTGTGGGAAGCACGCCCTCATAACCTGCGGTACTGAGCACATCGAGGTACTTGGGACCCTGGAGCGCAAGCTGTGCCCAGTCTGCAGACTGGTTTTCGAGCGTAATGTCGTCCGTCGCATGGCTCTTGAACCACTCGAAGTCCTTGTCGGTGTTGCCGGCGTTGACTACGAGCAGATACTTGCCCTCGGAGATCATATAGATGAGAATGTCGTCAACGGTGCCGCCATCCTCATAGCACATGGGGGAATAGCGAACCCTGCCGGGCTTCATGCTCGTGATGTCGTTTGTTACGAGTTTCTGAATGAATGCGAATGCACCCTCGCCCGTGACCATGACCTCACCCATATGGGAAACGTCAAAAAGACCTACGTCGTGCCTTACCGCCTTATGCTCGTCGATTATCGAAGTATACTGTACGGGGAGTGCCCAGCCGCCGAAGTCTACCATTTTTCCGTGAAGCGCCAAATGCGTTTCAAATAACGGTGTCTTCTTCAGATTGTCCATTGTATCCATGTGTTACCTCCGTATTTTCAACTGAATGTATTATATAACAGCGTAATTTCCAGTGCAATCACCGCATGCCGCATGAGGAAAATATAATCCCGTGAAGCACGAGTTTCAGCTCGTCTTGCTTGGCTTCGGCGTCGCACAAAAGCCCGAGCTGGTTTAGCGCCCTTGTCAAATTGTGCTTGGGATTGTTTACCTTGAAATAGATGTCGCCCATTAGGTAATCCGTCAGGAAGCGGACCCCATTCTCGTATATCATAGCAAATGCTCCCAAAAGCAGTGAGGAGAGCTCGGCTTGCGTCAAAACGCCACCCAATGCGCGAATATAGCCTCTCGAAAAAGCGGAGAAAAGCCCAGCATCCAATACAGCCGTCCCCGAATCCTCGCTCGAAGCCGCCGCGCACGAGCGTATGCCGTCCCCGTAGTCGGATATGATACAGCCCTGCATCACCGTGTCGAGGTCAATGACGCATACCGCCTTGTCCGTCTCTTTGTCGAACAGCACATTGGAAAGCTTAGTGTCGTTGTGTGTCGCCCTCGGTGCGATATCGCCGCAGACTCGGCAAAATTCACGGGCGATGTGTGTTCTGTCCATGAAGCTGTCGTACACGTTTCTTACGGACTCGAATCTGTCGCAAACGTCTTGCCTTGCCGCCCTTTCGAGCGTCTCGACCCTCTCTACAGTGTTGTGAAAACCCGGGAGCGTCGTGTGGAGCTTTTCTGTCGGAAAATCGTCGAGCAGCAGTGCGAATCTTCCGAAGCACTCCGCCGCAGACTCCACCGCAGAGGGGCTCACCGAGTTTTCATATGCACAGGTATTCTCGATATAGGGGTAGAGCCTCCAAACTCCGCCGCCCTCGTCCATTATGCATATTCTGCCGTCGCGCGCCGGCAAAAGCGTGAGCGTTTCCCTTTGAGGGTCGCCGCCCGTAGCTATGAGTTTACGTTTTATGTGACCCGTAACACGCGCAATGTTCTCCATAACGTAGTCGGGGCGTCTGAATACGCTCGGGTTTAATCTCTGTAGTATGAATTTCTCGTCCCGCGAGTTCACCAAATAAGTGTCGTTGATATGTCCCGTGCCGAAAGGCAGAGTGCTGTCAACGTGCTCTAAGTACAATGCGGCTATCTCCTGCGCCGCCATGTCGACCTTGTTCCCCAATGTATTAGCCATATTTATGATTATAACACATATAGTCATATTGCAACAGTTAAGTATAGCCTGCAAAACGCAGTGGCAGAGCGTATTCACGCTGCCTTTCATAATAGACACAACAGCTTCGGCGTGATAAAATTTCTCTAATTATCGACAAGTAATGCGGAGGTAACTCATGGATACAAACAGACTGACAGAACGCTTTATGGACTATGTGCGCTGCGACAGCGAATCGAGGGACGAACGCCGCTTCTGTGAAAAGCTCGAAGCGGAACTTGTTGCACTCGGGCTCGAGGTGCGCCGTGACGATGTAAGCGCGTCCACAGGCTCAAACGGCTTCAACATACACGCGAGGTTAAACGGCACGGGCAAACCTTTACTCTTTAGCTGTCACATGGACACCGTCTTCCCCGGAAAAGGTATAACGCCTGTTATCAGGGACGGCGTGATCTGCTCTGACGGCACAACAATACTCGGTTCTGACGACAAGTCGGGAATTGCCGCGGTCATGGAATCGCTCCACAGAATAGTCGAGGGCAATCTCCCCCACAGGACTATCGAAGTTATGTTCACAGTTTGTGAGGAGATAGGGCTTCTCGGAAGCAAAAACGCCGACTACTCGGGTGTTCAGAGCAAGGGCGCTATAGTACTCGATTCGAGCATGGTAGGCTGCGTGATTAACCGCGCACCTGCGACGGCGCGCATACATGCCAAAGTCACGGGCAAGTCCGCACACGCCGCCATATCTCCCGACCATGGCGCTCACGCGCTCAAAGCCGCCTGCGAAGCAATAGCCAACATTCCCTGCGGCTACATAGGCGACAACACGGTAATGAACGTCGGCACGCTCAAGTGCGAAGGCAAGACGAATGTCGTGCCTGCGCTTGCGGAATTCGATATGGAAGTGCGTTCGTTTATCAAAGAAGAGCTTGAGGCGCACATTTCCGCCTGCGAAGAGACGCTCAAAAAGGCGTGCGAGCACTACGGCACTTCATATGTGTTCGATGTCGACCGTCAATGCGACGTGCTGTATGTCAACGAAAACAGCGATACAATGCTCGAGCTGCTGAATGCATACCGTGAGCTGGGCCACGAGCCGACAATCTCCCGCACCTACGGCGGCAGCGACGCCACATGGCTGTTTGCACACGGCATAGATGCGATAAACATAGGTACGGGAATGGAAGACGTACACGGTCTTTCTGAGCACATAAATATCGAGAACATGGTCACCACCGCCGAGCTCGTATTCAAGCTCATGTGCAGACAATAGTGCAACAGAATTTCGGGTTTACATGCCACGTTGAGTTTATGACGGACGGGTGCCGAGCGCCTATCCGTTTTTATGCCCCGCCGCAATGTATTAAATTCGGAGTTTATAGGGCATAAATATCCTCTGAGCAAGGAAAACCTTTCTCGACGTCCACCGATTACGGCATATGCGGTGTGCCATAAGCGGCGCATAGCACAATAGACTGCGACACATCGTCATCATAGCGTTTATCTGCGCATATATTGTGCCAAAAATACCGCTAAGTTCGGGACAAAAGTTGACAGGGGCTTTTTACGTGCTATAATAATATGCTAACCTATCGGTTGGAAAAAACTGTAATTATCGGAGGATTTTTATATGGGCGTTAAACTGAGTGCCGAGGGCAAGCGCGAAAAAGAACAGAAGCTCGATTATCTCAAATCTATAAGGCGTAAAGAAGTCGCCGAGGAGCTTAAAGAGGCGCGTTCACACGGTGACCTAAGCGAAAACTCCGAATACGATGCCGCAAAGCTCGCACAGGAACAGCTTGAGATAGAAATAGCGGAGCTTGAAGACCTGCTTCGCCACGCCGAGGTTATAGACGAGTCAAAACTGGCTACGGACGTAGTTGCATTGGGCAGTGTCGTGTGTTTCCTCGATGTAAACACCGGCAAGGAGCGCACCTACAGGATATCCAGTGCCACTGAAGCCAATCCCCGCGACCCGGTCAAACCCAGCATTTCGGACCAGTCCGACATCGGCAGGGGACTTCTCGGTCACAGAGTGGGCCAGGACGTAGAAATCACCACACAGTCGGGTGTAAAGGTAATACGCATACTGTCGATAAACAGATAAGAGGTAACAAATGGAGAATAACACCCCTAACGTCGGGCAGGAGCAGGAATTATCCGAGCTTTTGCAGATAAGGAGAGACAAGCTCGCGGCTTTGCAGGCGCAGGGCAATGACCCCTTCCGCATCGTGAAATTTGACCAGCAGTACTACAGCACGGAAATAACCGAGCGTTACGACGAGCTGTGCGACACCGCCGTCAGCATCGCAGGCAGAATGATGTCAAAGCGCATAATGGGCAAGGCGAGTTTTGCGCATCTCTTGGACTGTAAGGGCGACATACAGATATACGTCCGCCGCGACGACATCGGTGAAGAGAACTATACCGCGTTCAAGACTATGGACATAGGCGATATAATCGGCGTGACGGGTATCGTATTTAAGACCAAAACAGGCGAGATATCCATACATGCGCAGAGTGTTACGCTGCTTTCAAAGTCGCTCCGCCCTCTTCCCGAAAAGTTTCACGGCTTAAAGGACCCCGAGCTACGCTATCGTCAGCGCTTCGTGGACCTCATCGTCAACCCAGAGGTAAGGACGACATTTGTCAAGCGCAGTGCCATAGTATCCGCCATAAGAAAGCGGCTCGATTCCAAGGGCTTTATAGAGGTGGAGACGCCCGTGCTCAATACCACGGCTTCCGGCGCTTCGGCTCGCCCGTTCATCACCCACCACAACACGCTCGACATAGACATGTACATGAGGATAGCGACAGAGCTTCACCTAAAAATGTGCATAGTCGGCGGACTTGAGAGGGTATACGAAATAGGCAGGCTTTTCAGAAACGAGGGCATGGACTCCACTCACAACCCTGAGTTTACGTCCATAGAGATATATCAGGCCTACACGGACTACAACGGCATGATGGAGCTCTGCGAAGATTTGTTCGCCCATTGCTGTCAGCTCGTCAACGGCACGACAAAGATAACCTATCAGGGCATGGATATAGATCTCACGCCGCCTTTTGCAAGGCTTTCCATGAACGACGCAGTGATCAAATACGCCGGCGCCGACTTCTTGGGCTGTGCGACCGATGCGGAAGCGCACAAGCTTGCAAAGCGTATAGGCTTAAAGGTCGAGGACGCCACGGCGACAAAGGGCAAGCTGCTTGCGCTTGCATTCGACGAATTTGCGGAGGACAAGCTCATAGCTCCAACGTTCATTACGGATTATCCGATAGAGATATCCCCCCTCTCAAAGCGCAAGTACGACACCGAGGGCCTCACCGAGCGTTTCGAGCTCTTCATAGCGGGCCACGAGTATGCAAACGCATTCTCAGAGCTCAACGACCCCATTGACCAGCGCAGCAGATTCGTTCAGCAGGCGCAGGAGCGCAGCAAGGGTGACGACGAAGCCATGATGATAGACGAGGACTTCTGCCTCGCTCTCGAATACGGTATGCCTCCCACGGGCGGCATAGGCATAGGCATCGACCGCATGGTAATGCTCCTCACTGACAGCTCGACAATCAGGGACGTATTGCTGTTCCCCACAATGAAGTCCTTACCGAACGACAAGTAAGAAAACCCCAGTAT
>JAEDCW010000001.1 GCA_016293975.1 Clostridia bacterium | reverse complement strand
CACTCATCCGGAGTGAGCCACACGAGATCGTGATTTTGCTCACTGGGCTCTGCTACCTTGTCTAAAAGCTCTCCCTTATAGAAGTAGGCAACTACCTGCATTTCACGCTTAAACCGCGCCATGTAGTGAAAGCGCTCCGCCATGCACACTATGTCTCCCACATATGCATCTCTGCCGACTTCTTCAATGCATTCACGCTTGATCGCATCCATGTGGCTCTCGCCCTCCTCAACGCCGCCGCCGAGTAAAAAATACCCACGCGGCACACTGACGACAGGAATACGACCCTCGTTATCGAACGCTATGAGATACGCACAAATGCGCTTGCCGTAGTCAATGTCCGGCTTGCGGCTCTCAAATATCCTGTTTCTGATACCCATGATGTATGATTAGTCCTCTTTTCCGAAAACAGTATACAACCAAGGGCGGATTTGTGCAATAAATGAGCGCCAAACTACATTATTTTCCACAGCACTATGGATACGGCTCTGTCTATCGTGCTCACGAAGGCCTTTCCGCTAATCTCAATGGCCTCTTTGCAGGCGTCTTCGATTACATCAGGCTCGGCTGTGCAGTTTAGCTCATCGAGTCTTAGTTCGACCTCAAGCTGAAGCTCGTCGTCGGAGAGTTCACGCATCTCTATGCACATCGGGAATGCATTGATGTGGTCTGCAATTTCTCCGGTGGCGCAGAGCAATACGTTTTTAGGGACGGTGCAGGGGATTACGGACGCACAAAGCTCGCGAGAGGGATTTTCGAGCAGTACCATGAAGCGCAGAGGCATATTGGAAAGCTCCCCCATGAGGCTGTCGAGTTTATGAGCAGGGTTATCAAGAGCGCCGCAGGGAATCAGTATGAGTCTAAGCTCGGGAAGCTCGGATGCGACCTTGAGTGCAAACTCGGTCTTTCCGGAACCGTGGAGGCCGCATATGAACATATGCATATGCGGCTTTTGCCGCATAAACGATATCACGTTGTCCAGCGCAAGCGAAAAATCTGTATCGACGCGCGGCTCGTGGGGAGATGATGTCAGCTTGAGGGGGACAAGTGTACCGTCGGGCTTCATGCGTAGACTGTAGGAACGAAGCATGAAGCCGTAGCCGTATTGATTAAAGAAACTATAGAGGTCGTCTGTGAGCTGTGTCCAGTCCTCGCTTGCGATAAGCCTGTTGTACATCTCGCCCAACGCTTCGTCGGCGGAATACTCGTCTCGGAATTCTGCTTCGCCGTAATCGAACGACGGCCAGTTGTAGTCAAGCATACGTGGGAAAACTCGTGCGCTGTTTTGGTCATCTCTCTGCATATGCGCAAGGTTCATCTGTGCACCGCTCCATGCCGCCGCAGAGAGCGCTGCCGTATGGTCCTTGTGCTGGCGCACTTTTGAGCGAAGCTCGACGAGTTTCTCCTTTGCCATGTTTTGTATAGCGGCGGTATCGAGCGTGGAGAGCTGCTGCAGGCAGAAGAGGTCGTTTTTCATAGCCATTATTACGGCATCGTCCGTCTTACCCTTAGATGCCATAACCGCAAAGTCGTGAGGCACGAGCAAAAGCGCATGGAAAACCAGGTCGCATATAAGATTGCCGCTTATGCGCCTACAGCCGTTTGTGACGAGGTGGGAGTAGAGCTCGTAATAGTGCTTTTCGCACAACTCTATATCGCCGTTATCGAGGTCTTGTGCAAACTCAACAAGCTTGTCCAGCGCATAGCTCATAGGCTTTCTGACAAGCATGATTCTGTACGAGTAAAGCTTCAGTAGATTAGCAGAATCTGAGGTTTTCCAGATATCCTGCATACGCAACCTCCGTTTTTTTTAGATTATACCAAATATGCTATGTATTCTCAATATATGGCTTATTTATCGCGTTTCGTCATACTATGCCGGTTGACAAACATAGTGCGGTTTGTTATATTTATTTCGCAATATAGAAAGGTTTGTAAGATGATTAAGAAGACGATTTGCGCCCTGCTTGCGTTCATTTTCTTATTGGGTTTTCCGACAGTGCTTGCGGATGGACATGCCGGAGACATAACCACACTGTGTGACATCAGCATAGGCGACAACGTAAAGATCGGTAATATCTATGACGAGGATATCGACACCTACTGTACGGTCAAGGAAAGCGCACCGCTTACGGTATTTTTCGGCGATAACAAGTGTTCGGGCATTTACATAGAGTGGACGACGCTTCCGGAAAAATTTACATTTGAACAATACAGCAACTCGGGCGTATCCATAAGCAGAACCGAATACAACGAACCTATGCTCTGTATGTTTTTGCAGGTCGATGCAGATGCGGCGAAGGTCGTTTTGAGCCTTGAGGAGTCGAAAAGGCTTGGCAAGCTCGCGGTGTATTCGCTCGGTGAATTGCCAAGTAACGTGCAGACGTGGGATGCGCCTGCAGAGAAAGCGGACTTGATGATTTTTACCGCACACCCCGACGATGAGCATCTGTTTTTCGGCGGAGTGATGCCCTATTATACCGGCGAACTCGGACTCAAGACGCAGGTAGTGTACATGTCCCACCAAAAACGCCTGAGGCAGGATGAAGCTCTCGCAGGGCTTTGGACGAGTGGGGTAAGAAACTATCCGGTTTTCCTCGGCTTTAAGGACAAGTATTCCAATAACTATGCCGATGCTGCCGCTGCATGGGGTGAGGATACCGTGCTCGAGCGCATAGTGACACAGCTTAGGCGTTTTAAGCCCGAGGTAGTTATAACTCACGATGTCAACGGCGAGTACGGTCACGGTGCTCACAGGCTGACATCCGCGATGGTAAGGAAAGCCATGGAGGTCGCGGCAGACTCGTCGCGCTTTAAAGAGTCATACGAACTCTACGGCGCGTGGCAGGTCAAAAAGCTCTATCTGCACATGTACGCCGAGGACGCGATCGAGCTCGATCTCAGACAGCCCCTCGAGGCGTTTGGCGGAAAGACGGCATTTGACATCGCGGTGGCGTCTTACGATTGCCACAAATCACAGCATCAATACTGGTTTTACGTAGACGATACGGGAAAGTACAGCTGTGCTAAATACGGGCTTGCATTCACTACTGTGGGTAAGGATGTCGCAAAGGACGATATGTTCGAGAACATCCCTGAGGAATCGCTGACGACATACGTTGCACCTACGCCCGAGCCTACGCCTGAGCCCACACCGCCGTCCACGCCCGAGCCTACACCGACCGCCACGGTCGAACCGATAAGTACAATTACGCCGATTGCCGGTGAGGAGGATAATCTTTTGAAGGGTATAAAGCTGATAATCGCTATAGCGGCTGTAATCGTAAGTGCCATACTGTTTGTATTCGTGTTGCCGCCTCTAAAAAAGAAGGGGCAGACCACATTGGGTATAGTACTTGGATTACTGCCCATCGTTATTATGATAGTAGTGCTGCTTACGAGCTGTAAGACTGTGCCCGTTATACAACCTACGCCCGGTGAGACTATCATAAGAACTCCCGAGCCCACTCCCGAACCTACGCCTGAACCCACACCTACGCCCGAGCCTACGCCGACACCGCATCCGTGGGCGCAGTATTTCGTGAACCCGGAAAACAGTGATCAGTGCAACGAGTACGGCGAGATAATAGTAGTCGACAAGGAGAATAACCATTGGGAGTATAGGACAGACAAGCTCTCCATAATTATCGACAGGGTAGTAGACACCGAAGAACCGCTCGTATACTGCGTTGCGCACATAAGAATGATCGAAGAGGATGCCTATTTCTCCGGCTTTGGAAGTGCCGCAGAGGATGGCGTGACGAGGCTCATGCCCTGGAAATTCTGCAGAAGATACAAGGCGGTATTGGGCATAACCGGAGACAATCTCATAAACAACGAGGTCGAGCTAAAGGGCATATTGATCAGAAACGGAAAGATTTACTCTAAGGGCAATAAAAAGACTGATACAATGGCATTCATGCCCGATTTGTCGATGAAGATATTCGAGGGTGGCGAAGTGACTGCGGACGAGCTCATCGAGATGGGAGTAAAGGACACGTACTCGTTCGGCCCGACACTCGTTAAGGACGGCATCATACCCGAGGACGTAGATAAGAGCAGGGTGAACCACATTAACCCCCGCTGTGGTGTCGGAATGGTGGAACCCGGCTATTTCATCGCCATAACCGTTGACGGAAGGCAGAAGGGCTACAGCCGCGGAATGTGGATGAAGGACTTTGCCGAACTCATGCTCGAATACGGATGCACGCAGGCGTATAACCTCGACGGCGGTGATTCTACGGCCATGGTATTCTTGGGTGAGAATCTGAACCAGCACATAGGTATAATCGGTTTGGACACACAGCGGTTTTGGCCGGACGGTCTGCTTTGGGGAGTATCCGAATCGGTACCGACGCTTAACGACCCGATATACAATAACGGCAACATTTATGTCCCCGTGCGCACTATGGAACCCACGGATTCGGGCGGTGGTGGAACAGAGACGCCTAATCCCACAACTCAGCCGACGCCTGAACCCACAGCTCCGCCTACGACAGCACCGTAATTAAACAGCACAATACACACAAGCAGCCGAAAGGCTGCTTTTTACTGCAATGAAAAACGGAGCAAGAGCTCCGGTCGATTGTTTTTCGTTTATTTGCTTTTCTCTATGGGTACGTGTTTTACCCTGATAAGCAGATACCACAGCAGACACAGCACCTGCAGTACGCCTGCCACCAAGTATATGAGGTACGCCCCATCCACCATAAACGATAAATGCAGAGACACTGCAAGCGACCATATGAGTAGGCTCACGCTTATGCATTGCAGATAAAGTCCAAACCATATCGCCGTAAACACGACGCACACTATAAACATTACGGGGAGCGCGTATATAAAGCACATCCACAAATTAGGAACAGGTACGTTGAGTATGCTCAGTATGAAGAAGACTATCGTTGCAATGAGCATGGCGAGCCCGCAAGAGAGTGTCAGCACGAGCGTGTGCCTCTTTGCGTCCTGCTTCTGCGTGAGCGCCTCGACATCGGAAGCTTCCCTGTGTGGTGTCGCCTCGTTTAAAAGGTCAGACACGGTTACATTGTAGAGGTCGGCTATTTTCACGAGCACAAAAACGTCGGGGACAGCCTCTGCACGCTCCCACTTGGATACTGATTTATCGGAATAGCTTAGCTTCTCCGCAAGCTTTGCCTGCGTGTCGCCATTGAGCCTTCTGTAATGCGATATGTTGGTTGCTATGACCTCTTTGAGCGTATTTTCATCGTGAATCAAGGTAATCCTCCTCAACATAGAATGCACTCTACTCTGAGTAGAGTGGCAGATATTTTGCGTAGAGCCCGCTTTCTATGCGTAGAGTGACTCTATCGGGGTGTTTGAGTATCATGGTGGCAGCAACACAGAGGAGGGTTGAATGAAGAACAAACTTGCAATGACAATAAGGCTTACTACAGTAGCTCCGATACCGGCACTTGCACTTGTGCTCATAATGTGGTTGGTAAAACCCGAGCTTATGGGAAACGCATGGCACTGTGCAACTATGATATTCTGCTTAAGCGTATTGCCGCTTTTGGCTTATCCCGTATGGTATATTATACCTGCCCTAAGGGCCAAAGGACGCAAGTCTCAGAGAAAACTTGCAGTTATATTCTCAGTCGTAGGTTACCTCATACTGCTGCTTCTGCTTTTTATCGACGGCTGTACCGACACCGAGCTGCTCATATGCCTCACGTATGTAATCTCGGGAATACTCATTGGCGTACTGTCATACATAATCAAGTTTAAGCCGAGCGGACACGCCTGCGGAGTAGCAGGACCTATGGCAATGCTCGTTTTCAAGGTAAGCCCGTGGTATGCACTCGGAGTGATAATACTAGGACTCGTATGGTGGTCGTCGCTGGTCACCAAGCGGCATACATTGGAGCAGCTCGGTGTAGGCTCGCTTATACCCGTATTCAGCATGAGTGCGATACTGATGTTCCTAATATAATAGCATAGCACGACTGCTTTTTGAAGCGCAAATGTGTAACAGTTATGAGCCGCAATGAGCGGCTCTTTAGTTTGCGTCTATCGCCATAGAGCATAAAAAGTACGCAGCTATGTGGGCTGTGACAGAAAACTGTCTGGCGTTGGTTTGGCGACAACTATGCCCGTATGCAGAATCTGCGCCGGGGAACAGTGAAAATACTTGCACCGGACATACACCGCTCGTTTGAGGGTATTTGAGAGGAGATAGGACATAACAAAAGGGTCGCTACTGCGACCCTTACCCGGTTTGTTTATTCTGTTACTGCTCCGTTTGATTCAATGCGAGGAGCATTTGCCTGCGTCGGACGGTTGTTTCCGCAGGACCTGTAGCTGCTCGGACGCCTGCGCTTTGGAGATACAACGACGCGCCTGTTGGGTTCATCGCCTACGCTGTGTGTCGTTACATAGACGCTCGACTGGAGCGTTGAGTGCAGTATTCTGCGCTCGTAGGGGTTCATAGGCTCAAGTGTGCGAGGTCTGCCTGTCTGCTTGACCTGCTGCGCTACGCGCCTTGCGAGCTTTACGAGTGTTTCCTCACGCTTCTGTCTATAGCCTTCGATGTCTACTGTTACCCTGCGATAGCCGTCTTCCTTGCGGTTCTTATTGACCACGAGGGATGTGAGGTACTGCAGTGAGTCGAGCGTCTCGCCCCTGTGGCCGATTATAAGTGCCATTGAGGGGCTTGATATCTGAATGGCAAGCTCGTTCTCGTCTCCGCCTGCGAGCATTTCACACTCTATGCCCATTCTAGTGAGCATACCTTTGAGGAATATCGCGCCTTCTTCGTTCGCGGCGTTCTCTATGGTGAGTTCAAACTTCTTTTCCCCGATTGCGGGGGTCGGTACTGCGACCTCTGTGGGGGCGACCGTATCGCAGATGCTTTCGCTTATCTCATGTATGGGCTGGGGTTTCTGTACCTGCGGACGATGCTCCTGCTTGGGAGGTCTGTCTTGCTTGGGCGCTCCAGGCCTTGCTTCGCGGCCTTCGGGGCGCTTGTCGCCTCTGCGGTCGTTGCACGGACGGTCGTTTCTGTTTCTGTCTGTATTGCCGCTTTTGCGCCTGTCGTCGCTTCTTTCACGGCGGCCTTCCCTTGCAAGCTCTGCAAAGTCGGGAATTATCACTTCATCTTCGGGCTTCTGGGTAAGGCGGACGATAGCATCTTTTTTGCCTATACCAAGTATGCCGCGCGTGTCCTGTTGTACGATCTCTATCTCCACCTCGTCGATTGAGAGTCCAAGCTCGTTAAGACCTTTAAATATTGCACTATCTACGGTCTTGTCGGAAACTTCCAAAAACTTCATTATTCCTCCTATTAAGGGACGATTATTTTCTGCCGATCTTTGCGGCAAAGTTTTCCTCGGGTGTGGGCTCAACGGGAGCAACCGTTCTCGGGAATGCTTTGTTGAGAATGAGGTTGATAACTACCATGAGCAAGCTCGAGAAGCTCCAGTATACGGCGAATGCCGTGGACGATGACAAGCAGGCTATCAAGCAGAATGCGGGAAATATGTACATCATAATCTTGGACGTCTTCTGCGTCTGCTTTTCCTGTTCGGTCAACTGCTCGCCCTTCTTCGGCCTGGGCTGTGAGAGCAGTGAGCTCAGCATCATGAGTCCGCCCGTAATAATGGGCCAGATAAACCAGCCGTTTGTGTATCCGGGATACATCTCCATAAGCGGAGCGGTCAAATTATTGTATGTAGCTATTGCGTTATCACTTGCAATAAATTGCCATGTATTGACTACTTCGCCGTTGACTACGGAGCTTGTCTGTATAGCCATTCCGAGTTCTTCGAATACCTTTATCGCCTCGGGATGCTCAACAAAGTACAAGAGGTTAGCCATATTCTTCGTGGCAAGGAATGTTTCCGCCTTTGAGAGTACAGGGATCAGCGCGCTGTCAGCTTCCCATATGTTACATACCCAAAGGAATTTGAAGTTTGTGAACATCTCCTTTGCGGCTTCCATATCCGTGTTTGCCGTGAGCAAGAGCTCAATCATATGCTCAGATGCCCAATAGCGGAATGCGGCGAAGAAGCAGAAGAACAGGGGCATGGTTATGAGCATAGGCAGGCAACCGCCCCACATGCTCACGCCTTCCTGCTTCATCAGCTTGCTCTGCTCCGCTCTGAGCTTCTGAGGGTCGTTCGCATATTTCTTCTGCAGCTTTTGAATCTGCGGCTGTATCAAAGCCATCTTTCTTGATGACTTACGAGAGCTTATATCACCGAAAATCGAAAATGCTCTGAGTATGAGCGTGCAGATGACGATCGTAAGGGTGACATTCATGGAAGTTAGGTTGTAATAAACCCACTTCATGCCCTCTAAAAACCAGTTGGTAAGAAAAAAATCTCCTTGCAAGGTGCTCCCTCTCTTTCGATGTACTACCCGTGAGTATCATTGCTCGCGGCAATGCGTGATTTTGTCCTCGGAGGAGCCTGATTCGTCGTCGGAAAAATCCCATTCAAGCTTGTCGTTCATCTCGCGGGTCTTTTTTGAAAATGCGCCGATGAATGTATCGGGCACAGGGTCGTATCCGCCCCGTGAAAACGGGTTGCATCGAAGCAGGCGGAAAATTGCCAATATAGTGCCAAGAAAAGCACCGAATTTTGAGATTGCGCTATAGGCGTATTCCGAGCAAGTCGGGTAAAAGCGGCATGCGGACGGCAACGCCGGTGATATCCGACGCTTGTAGAAGGCAATGAGCCAAAGCAGCACTCGCTTCATTTTTCCGCAACATCCTTAATCAATCCTGCCCTGTCGAGCACCAGTCGTACCTGCGACATAAGGGCGGGGAAGCTTTCCGTGAGGACGGCGCCACGGGCGATAAATATGAAATTGTACGAGGTCTTTATATCGTCGAATTGCAGACGTACAGCCTCTCTCAGGCGGCGCTTTATCCTGTTTCGTATTACACTGTTGCCGAGCTTCTTGCTCACGCTGAAACCAAACCTATTTGCAGGGCCGCAGCTTTTTGTGTATATAAGCACGAGAGTCCTGCATTTCTGGGTTTTTCCTATGCGGTATACACGACGAAATTCCTTGTTCCGCTTCAGGGAGTAGCAACGCTTCAACGATTACCTCTTTTACTATGAATAAAGCCGTTTATCACACCCTCATGGATGAAACAAACGGCATCCGTCCTGTTTGGGTCTCATTGGGGCGGTTGTTAATCGCCCCACCGAATTTGACCATTCTCAAATTTGCTTAAGCAGAGAGTTTCCTTCTGCCCTTGAGCCTTCTGCGTGCAAGGACGTTCCTGCCGTTCTTTGTCTTCATGCGCTGACGGAAGCCGTGTACCTTTTTACGCTGCCTTTTCTTAGGCTGATAAGTCTGAAGCATACCTACACCTCGATTCACTATAAGTTTATAAAGCATATGCGTCCGGTGCACTCGGCACATCCGACGAATGCCCTACTTTGCATACTTCTACATTTAGCAGACACAGCATTATATAGAAATGCAAGCGCTCATGTCAAGCTATTTCTGTGCCGAATGGGGCGATTTGAGCCGTTTGAAAATTTATTTTACCATATATTTTGCATTTGTGCGAAATCTTTTGTTTTTTTCGAGGCTGTAAGCACATAGTTGCGCGGGGTATTGTTAAATGATATAATACTTTCACTTTATTATTATAAGGAGATGGATAGATAATGGACGCGGACAGTCCAATACCCTTGTTAATTGCAAACACTTCGGTATCACCGTCGTCAGTTGCGGTACTCATAGTATGTTATATTCTGATGATTTTTGGGGGAGCTTACTTTGCCGGCGCTGAGATGGCACTTGCCTCTACAAACAGAATCAGGATGATGAGTCTTGCGGAGGATTCAGACAAAAGAGCCAAGCGTGTACTCTATATTCTCGACAATTTTGACAAAGCACTTGCCACACTGCTCGTAGGAAATAACCTTATGCATATAGGCTGTGCCACCATATCTACGGTTATCGCCGTGGTTACCTGGGGCGACGGCGCGGTTTCTATTGCCACTATGGTCACGACGGTAATAGTGTTTTTGATTTCAGAGATGCTTCCGAAGTATTACGCAAAGGCGTGCAACGAGAGGTTTGCGCTCGCGGTTGCAGGCTCGCTCATATTCCTGATGAAGCTGCTTACGCCCATGACAATACTATTCAATAAGTTCAGCGGCAGTATAGCGTCTCACGTGGCAACTGCGGAGGAGGAGCTTCCCACCGTTACCGAGGACGAGCTTTACGACAGTATCGAGGCGAGTATAGAAGAAGGTGCGTTGGGCGAGGAGACGGGAGAGCTTTTGCAGTCTGCGCTCGACTATAAAGAGAGTGTGGTAAGCGACGTGCTCACGCCTTGGAACGATGTGCAGACGCTTAGCACGACTATGACACCGGCAGAGATGCTTGCTGTTGTTGAGGGGAGCATACATTCGCGACTTCCCGTGACCGACCCCACAGGCGCTGTGGCAGGCATCATGCACATAAGGCGCTTCCTCAAGTCCTATATCCGCACATCGGGAAAGCTCAAGATAAAGACTGCGATGGATACTCCGTTTATCGTAGCGCCGGATGATCCGATAGACGACCTGCTTGAAAAGCTCAGCGCAAACAAGACGCACATCGCAATAGTCGCAGGGGCGGACAAAAAACCCGTCGGAATCATAACGGTCGAGGACATTCTCGAGGAACTCGTAGGCGAGATATACGACGAGGACGATCCTTCCGAGGACAGAGACGAATCCATAGGTCAGGAGGAATAGTATGGAATGGCTTAATTACGTAGCTATAGTTCTTCTGATATGCTGTTCGGCGTTCTTCTCCGGTACCGAGTTGTCATATGCCTCTGCGAGCCTCACAAGGCTTAAATCGGGTACAGCCGATAAGAATACGCTTTGCCGTAGGTTAGCGGTAAAGAACAAGGAACAGTATGACCAAGCGCTGTCCACTATCTTAATAGGAAATAACCTCGTAAACATAGCTGCTTCGTCGATTGCGACATTGATAGTTATGCACCTGCTGCCTGCGGGTTACGAGTGGGTGGCGACGGTTGTGATGACTCTGCTCATACTCACTTTCGGCGAGATACTTCCGAAGGTAGTGGCGTCGGCAGCCGCAGAGAGCTTCTCTGTCATAACCGCTTTGCCCCTCAGAATACTTATGATACTGCTCTATCCGGCCGTATGGCTCGTACTGCTGTTTTTAAAGCTCGTATCAAAGCTTTGGCAGAAACAGGTATCGGAGGGCCCGAGCGTTACAGAGGATGACCTCGAGATAATGCTTGAGACGGCAGAGGACGAGGGAGTACTCGACGAGAGCTCGAGCGAGCTTTTCCAGAATTCTATCGAGTTCGATGAGGTAGAGGCGTTTGAAGTGCTGACGCACAGGATAGACCTCGTAACAATCGACATAGACGACGACTACGCAACCATTATAAAGACGATAACCGAGTCGCCGTACACCCGAATACCCGTATACGAGGATACGATAGATAATATCATAGGCATACTGCACCTAAACCATGCGCTCAAGCTCCTTGCAAGGGGAGAACATCTCGACGTGAGGAGCGCGGTAATGCCCGCCACTTTCGTACACAAGACCATGCTGCTGCCGCAGGTGCTCGACAAGATGCAGAAGGAGCAGTGCCATATGGTGGTAGTAACCGACGAATACGGTGGTACGATGGGTGTAATAACGATGGAGGACGTGCTTGAAGAGCTCGTAGGTGATATTTGGGACGAGTCGGATACAATCGAAGAGGAGATAGAAGAGCTCGGCGAAAATACGTATGTCATAGATGGAGATATGAACATATACGACTTCCTCGACGAGATGGAGCTTGACGAGGACGAGTTTGAGGACAATAACGCTACGGTAGGAGGCTGGGCAGTCGAAATGATCGGCGGATACCCTAAGCCCGGAGATACATTTGAGTACGAGTATGTGAAAATAACCGTAAAAACCGTTATGCGTCACAGGGTCGATAAACTGCTTGTCAGGGTCGATCCGGAAAAAAAGCTCAAGGTTGAGCAGGAGGATGCCGAAATCATATAGCCGTTTTTTAACAAGCTGTAAATTTTTTGATGCATCGATTGCGCTTTGACCTTTATGTATGTATAATATGCTGTCGTGTGCTGTGTACAGTCAACTAACGAAAGGGAGACATAGGATGAGAAAAGCGATCAGAGGCATTGCCGGGGTAGTGGTAGCTCTCGCTACGCTACTTGTAGGCGTAGGTTCGTTTGCCGCAATTATACAGGTTACGATAAATCCCCCATCACTGAGTGAAGAGGGACCCGTAGACGTATCTGTGAGTGTCAATAACGACTCGACATTCCCCATGGAGCACATATCCATTTCGGGGCATGGACTGACGTTTGCCATAGATAAGCCTACACTTGAGCCCGGAGAAAGCCATACCTATCAGCAGCGCATGGTAGTATCAAGGGACATGATAGGCGAGACGCTTACTTTTACCGTTACATGGACAGAAAACGGTGAAACAAAGAGCAGTGAAGCTACCGCCGTGATAACTATGTCGGACATAGCTCTCATCACCGTGAAGCGCACCGCGAGCAAGACAAACGCAAAGCCCGGCGAGACTATAACGCTCAATTACACTATAAGAAACCTTGGCACGGTCGGCGCAAGCGAGATTTCGCTGAAGGATAAGGCGATCACAAGACAGCCCCTTATAGAGGGACTTAGGCTTGAGCCCGGTCAGACGCACGAGATAGAATACGTATACACGATGGGAAATGCCACCGTTATAAGTGAACCGGTACTCAAGTACATGCTCGATGGTTCCGAGACCGAGAGTACCTACACAGGAGATCAGCTCACGCTGGGTATGGTAAATGCCGCAATCGACGTGGTAGTCGAGCAGGGAATCAGCACACCCGACGGCGTTACTTTTACATTAACACTGACAAACGACGGCAACCAGAAGATAAAGAACATAAACGTCAAGGACCAGGACGGCAACAAGCTAAACGAGGAGTCATTTACGCTTGCGATAGGCGAGCAAAAGGTGCTCACATATAAGATCGTGCCGCAGGAGACCGTAAACGTATACTTCAGGATTACGGGAACTACAGCAAACGGCTCCGAATACAGCGATAGGACTAAGACCTATACTGTAAGGGAGTACGTCGATCCAGCACTTGTAAAGGTTGAGTTTACCGCTGACGTAAAGAGCCCCGTAAACAGCGAGGGTTCAATGGATATACTCTTTAAGCTCAACAACAACGGCACAATGGTGTTCTCGAACATAGTACTGAGCGAGGAGCTTATGGGGGAGATCTATAAGACACCTCAGCTGGACCCGGGCGTTATGGAGATACCTGTAACCGTGTTTGTAGAAGAGGAGCGTATGCTCAACTTCACGCTGAACTTTGACGACAAGGCGGGCAACACATATACCTACACTGCATCACTCAGCGCTCAGAAACCATTTGAAAGGCTGGAACCCACACCAACGCCTGACGGCGGTATCGGTGAGATAGGCAAGACGATTAACACGACGCTTACAAACACGCTTTCGACCATATTTACGGTACTCGTGGTGCTGACGTGCATATCCGCAGTGGTGCTTATATGTCTGGTTATGATGGAAAAGAAAAACCGCAAAAAGGCAAGGAACAGGCATTCAAATCCCACGAACAGACAAAAGCGTATGCCTCTCGATTAACGATTAACCGCTAAAGGCGCAGGTATCTGCCTGTGCCTTTTTCATTGCTTAGAATATACTTGACTGCAATGCCCAAATGCGTTGACCCTGTCTGTATTTTGATGTATTCTAATAACAATAAAACCTTTACGGAGGAATTTATGAGAAAATATACAAACAGCGTAGGCGTTTTTGTTCCCGAATTGCTGATGCCCAATGACAATGTCGATTTGACGAAGTGGGCAGTCGTGGCGTGTGACCAGTATACATCCCAGCCCGAATATTGGGAGGAGACCGATCACATCGCAGGCAACGCACCCTCTGCACTCAGACTGATGCTGCCCGAAATGTATCTTGAGAAGCCCGACGAGGCCGACAGGATTAAGGCGATCAACAACTGCATGGACGAGTATGTAAGGGACGGCGTTCTTGTAAATCGCGGTCAGGGATTCGTGCTCATTCGCAGGAGCGTTGCGGGTAATGTTCGTCACGGCCTCATCATGGCACTTGACCTCGAGTGCTACGATTACAGAAAGGGTTCGGATACCCTCATCCGTGCAACGGAAGGCACTATCGTAGAGCGTATTCCGCCGCGTCTCAGAATAAGAGAGAACGCACCCCTTGAAATGCCGCACATCATCGTGCTGATTGACGACCCGAACCGCACAGTCATCGAGCCTCTCATGGCAAAGTCGGACGAGCTCAAAAAGCTGTATGACTTTGAGCTGATGCAGGACGGCGGACATATCGAGGGTTGGTTTGTAGATTCCGAGAAGACGATTGAAGACACAATCAAGGCCGTCGAAAAGCTCGCAGATCCCGCTGATTTTGCCGCAAAATACGGTGACAAGCCCGTAATGGTATTCGCAATGGGCGACGGTAACCACAGCTTTGCTACAGCCAAGGCGAGCTGGGAGCGCATAAAGGCTACGCTCAAGCCCGAGGAGATCGAGAATCATCCCGCTCGTTATGCGTTGGTTGAGATCGAGAATGTACACGACGAGGGAATTATATTCGAGCCGATTCACAGAGTACTCTTCAACTGCGACACAGATAAGGTACTTTCTTACCTGCTCGAAAAGCTCGCATGCGACAACGACGGCTGTGAGATGAGGTCTTACGATACACTCGAAAAGTGCGAGATGGCTATGGCGGAGCACGCAAAGGACGGCGCACATCTGCTTCCGTTCTGCATTGAGGGCAAATACGGTTTCTTTGAGGTACATAACCCCACAGCACAGCTCGAGGTCGGCACTCTACAGAATGCACTCGATGCAACGCTCAAGGAGCTTTCCGGCATTACAATAGACTACATCCACGGCGCTGACGTAGTGTATGACCTGGGTATGAAGCCGGGTAACATGGGATTCCTGCTTCCCCCCATGCACAAGAGTGCGCTCTTTAGGACGGTTGTTTTTGACGGAGCACTTCCCAGAAAGACATTCTCGATGGGCGAGGCGAACGAAAAGCGTTACTACCTCGAGTGTAAGTGTATAAAATAACAAAGTGATAGATGTTTCGGGGGTGGGCTTCTATGTCCACCCCGTATTTATGGGGGTACGATATTTGGATACGCTGTTCACATCCCTCTCCTCGGTGCTCGTGATAGTGCTGATGGTCGCTGTGGGTTATCTTTTTGGCCGAAAAGGCTGGATGAAAGCCGAGCACAAGGGCCTTATAATAAAACTGATAATCAACGTGGGTATGCCTGCATTGTGCTTCAATAACGTATTCTCGAACTTTACGCGTGAATCGATAGCTTCAATGGGCTACTATCTGCTTTTGCCGCTGGGCTCAATGCTCATATCGATTGCGTTTTCGATACTGCTTTGCCGACTGCTCAAAATTGAAAAGCGCAGGGAGGGCGGGTTTGTCGTGATGTGTTCGCTTTCAAACACGATATTCGTGGGGCTGCCCATGTGCAAGGGGCTCTTTGGGGACGAAGCCGTCATGTATGTGATGTTCTTTTACATAGTAAACACGACGCTATTCTGGACGCTCGGCAACTATCTGCTTATGAGGTCGGGCGAGGGAAACGGGGGACACGTTGAGTTAAAAAAGCTGCTTACGCCGCCGCTCATTTCAATAGCCGTGTTTATACCGCTGTTTCTCATAGGCTTTGAGCCGCCAAAACTGCTTTTGAGCCTGTCGTCGTATCTCAGCGGCATAGTTACGCCGCTCGCTCTGCTCTATGTAGGCTTTTTGCTCTGCGAGGGAGGCATAAGAAATATAAGAATTGACAGGGGACTGTCTGCCGTGATGGTGATACGTTTTTTAATCGCTCCTGCGATAACGCTCGGGCTGTGCGCACTCATGGGCGTAGGCGGAATTGCGCGCGAGACATTTGTTATTGAAAGTGCAATGCCCGTTATGACCCAAGCCGTAGTAGTTGCGGGAAATGTCGGTGCGGATGAAAAGCACCTTGCGGAGGGTATGAGCCTTACGACGCTCGCCTGCTTTGTGGTCGTGCCGTTGCTTATGTTTGTGATTTCACTATTGTAGACAGATTAATGGCATTGTCAAAGGCCGTTTCTGCGGTCTTTTTGTTTGTATTTGACTTCCGCATACATTTGATTTGATGGCAGAGGGGTCTGGCGATTGCTCATTGAACAGAGCTGTTTGCGAAAGAAATAAGAAAGGCATGGCGGAAGCCATGCCTCTTTGTGTTGGTATTGTTCAAACTTATTTCTTCTTGCAAACTACGATTGCCGCGCCGCCGAGCATTGAGATGATAGCGGCCGCTGTGAGTGCGATCGTGCCGGTCTTGGGCGGATCGATGACTGCTTCTTCAACAGTGATTCTACCTTCAACTGTGATGTAAGGATCGAATGTGTTGAGCATGCTGATATAGTCGATAAGAACTTCGTCCATGCCCGGATACTCGTTGACTGTTCTGCCGTTGAGTGTTTCGAAACCGTCACCGCCTGCTGCGAGGAAGTCGTTTGTTGCCAGAATGTAGGTAGCTTCGAGGTCAATGGGTTCGCCGCCGATGAGTATGTTCCCGGGATCTACTCTGTCATAAGCTTCTCTGTTGGAGTAGAATGTGAACTCCATACCGGAAACCTGCAGGAAGCCGCCGCTGGCCTCGGGGTAAACCCTAACGGCATGCTCGAGTGCATCGTGGATATCCTGACCGGTTACTTCCTTGGCTACTACATAGTTACCGAAGGGGAATACGGAGATTACTTCGCCGAGTGTTATTTCACCGACATCGATGGAAGCACGGATACCGCCACCGTTTGTAACGGCCACGTCGGCATTTGCAATAAACCTGATGGCGTCTGCTGCGAGGTTACCGAGATTGGTCTCGCGTGTACGAACGTGTTCACGGATACCGTCGAGCTCTATGGGTGTTTGACCTACGACCTCCTGGAGGACTACATCGAGCTCCGCACGGAGTTCCTCTATCATCGCTACGATACCGAGGTCTATGCCTTCGTACTCTGCGCTCACGAGTGAAGCTTCAACAGTCTGTGTGGCGGGGTCTACTACGACTACGCCGATGTTCTTCAGATAATCACCTGTGCTTACAATGAGTGAACCGTTAACTTCAAGTCCGTTTTCGAGAACGCTGTGGCTGTGACCGTCTACGAAGAGGTCGATGCCATCGACTGCCTCGCAGATTTCATCGCTCATTATGCCGGCATTGCTGTAAAGACCGATATGTCCGAGAGCAATGATGAAGTCGCAACCTTCGGCTTGGAGCTCTGCAACCTGAGCGGCGGCAGTCTCGATACAATCTGCAAATGTCAGACCCGCAACGTTATTGGGATGGGTCATGTAGCTTGTTGAAGGTGTGGAAAGGGCAAATATACCGACTTTCATGCCTGCAGCGTCGAATGTGTCGTTGGCGTTGAGTACATTTGTGCCGTCCGCCTCATACTTGAGGTTGGCTGAGAGCATCCCAAATGTCGCAACATCTTCGAGCTCCAAAAGACGGTTGTAACCGTAGTTGAAGTCGTGGTTACCGGGTGTGAAGTAGTCATAACCGACGGCGTTCATGATATTGACGATGGACTCGCCTTGATAGAGATTGGCTACGGGCAAGCCGTGGATAGTATCGCCTGCATCGAGCAGAACAACATCTGCGCCTGCATCCTCATACTCCTTCTTGAGTGCGGATACAGCGGCGTAACCGAGGTTCTCATCGATTCTCGAGTGGACGTCGTTGGTGTGCAAAATGACGAGTTTGCCTGCATAGTCACCTTCTACTGCGCCTGATGCTGCAGGTATCAAAACAGCTACCATGATGAGCGCAATAATGAATGCGAAAATTCTCTTTTTCATAATCTGCCTCCTGTTAGTATTTTCCTTTAAGGATACTATGATTTTATCACTTTTAACACGTATGTACAAGTACATAGGACCATCAATCGGAAGAATAACGATGGCTGTTTTAATTGAGAATACTGTGAAATGTCTGTAAAATCCGCGCATTTAAAGCGAATATATATCTCGCGCTGCCATATGCTCATTGTGAAGAAAGTGGTATGTTGGCCGAGCATGTGCGGTGGAATCGTGTGAACAAAAAGGAGCTTGCATAAATCCATACAAAGCTCCGCTCAATGTCGACAATGCTTGTGCTTAATATCTCAGCTTGCGCCGAATATATTCAACTGGGGATATATCCTCACGCGGATTACGCCCCAAAGGTCATCGTATTTTACCAGGTGAGAACTCGAGTCCTCGCTTGCAAGGGCTCTGTTGTCACAGAGTACAAACACCTCGCCCTCGCCTACGGTAAGCTCACTGAAATTGCCCTCACTTATCTCCACATATGTGCGTTCGTCGAGAAGTTCCCCGTTTATGTACACATATCCGTTTACCATTTGCACGGATTCACCCTCAGAGGCGATGATCCTGCCGACGTATACGGTATCACCTCTTTGGTACGCTACGGCCTCTCCGCGCTTAGGCGTTGTGAGGAGTGGGGCGAGCCTGCTTACGAGTACCGTATCGCCATTTGCGAGTGCGGGATTCATGCCGTCGCCCGCTATGACCATGGGTCTGAACAGAACGAACATAACGATACAGGCGAGTAACAGGCCTACAAAAATGCGCACACCTATGTCTATCGCCTTATAACCTGCGTAGTATTTGCTGTTTAGCTGTACTCGTGTAAGCTGTTCCATGGTTTAGAAGCTCCTTGCGTATTTTAAAGGCCAGAACGATACGAGAACTCTTCCTGTTACTCTGTTGAGCGGTATGGGCCCTACGGACGCGAATCTGCTGTCCTTGCTGTAATTTCTGTTGTCCCCCATGACGAATATGCAACCCTCGGGCACTACCTGTGCGGGCATATCGGAATCCATAATGTCATTCCAGTATTCTTGCTCGCCTAATGGCGAACCATTTATCAGCACTCTGCCGTTTCTGACTTCTACGGTCTCTCCGCCGACTGCTATTACGCGCTTTACGCAGGTCTCCGTGTAGCCGGGGTAGTAGCATATAACTATATCGCCTCGATCTGGCGTATCAAACCAATAGGCGGTCTTATCGACCAAAACCCTTTCGTTGTTGTAGAGGGTGGGGAACATGGATTCGCCGTCTACCCTTGTAGGCTCAAGGAAAAAGAGCCTCACGGCAAGTGCAAGAGAGATTATCAACAGCATAACAGTAAAGAAACTGCCCGAAGTGGCGTTCTTGTAGTTGCTGTCTTTCTCGTGGCTCTTCGCCGCAGAATGCCTCATCTCGCAGAGGCTTTTGTTGTCAACTGCTTTGCCGATCATCTGTCTCGACCTTACCTATTACTTTTTTTGCGGCTCGTATGAAGTCCAGCCTGTCCAGCATGACTATCCTGCCGCAGTGTATGCATCTGATCTTAATGTCAGCACCGGTGCGAGTTATCTCCCATGCGTTTGTGCCGCAGGCATGGGGCTTTCGCATTACTACGATATCGTGGATATCAAATTCGTTCAGCATTACTTTTCCTCGCTGTTTATCACTACGATGCGGTTGTAGGGTATCTCTATTCCCTCGCGGTCAAAGCGCTCTTTGATGCGCTTAATGAGTTCGTTCTGTGCAGCAAACTGGCAGAGGGGCTTTACTCCCAGTGTCATGCGGAGATTGACGGCCGACTGTCCGAGCTCTGTCACGCCTGCTATTTCTGCGTCGAAAGCGTCTCCGTCGGATTCCGCTGCGTATTTGTTGCCCTCTTCGAGCATTATGGCGAGCGCACGGTCTATGTCCGCCTCGTATGCTATGCCAATGTTGATTATCGCCGTATAGTTCTCGCGCGAATAGTTGGTGAGTACGGTTATTGTGCCGTTGGGTATAGTGTTTAGCTCGCCTTTGACGCCGCGCACAACCGTGGTTCTTAATGTAATCTCGGTGACTGTGCCCTTGACGGAGTTTATCTCGACGAAATCACCGACTGCTATCTGGTTTTCAAAAAGCATGAAAACGCCTGTCACTACGTCCTTGACGAGGCTTTGAGCGCCCACGCTGAGCAACAGACCTCCTATTCCGGCGGCGGCGAGTATAGACGTCATTGCCGACTCTAAGCCCAATTCGCCTATAATCGCGGTTATTGCAACAAACCATATGATATACCTTGCGAGGCTTATTATTATGCTGCTTGCCGTCTTTAGACGCTTGCCCTCGACATCGCCCTTTGTTTTGGACACCACGTCTGACGCAATTTTCAGTGCGAGCTTTACAAAGCTCATCGTAACATAAGCGAGAAGCACTACTATAACGGCATCTACCAACGCTATCAGCCATGCAGGAAGTACTTTTGATATATCCGGCACTAATGTTGTCATTATGTCAGTCAAAAGAGGCGTTATCATTACTATCCTCCGAATTTGGATCGTGCGATATATTCTATCACAGTTAGAGCACGGTCGCAAACCAATCGGCAATTTCTGCTGCTCTATCGTCATTTATAGCCAAAAGCTCGGCTTTATAGTTATCGCAGGTATTTTCAAGCGACATAAATACCGCCTTGACGTCCTCAAAGAATTCCACATCCATGCAGTCGGACGATATGTCCGTACAACGCGGTGAGCCACCCGTAGTGCTGAGCTTTATTTCGACCTCACCCCAGGAGAAGCGGTGTGAGAGCACTACGTCATAGGGTCTCGTACCGCCATAACACCAAGCCTCGGATGCGTTTCGCTTTTCTATCTCGTATACGGCGGATAAATCCAAGTCACTCTCGCGGATAACCTCTGTCTCACCGTATTGCGCCTTAAACGAGCTTATAAGTGCGGCAGTCATCGATTCCACGGTTACATCGGGATTCTTTTCCCTTAGGTTTACCACTCGCGAGCGCACGCTGTCCACGCCCTTTGAGGCGAGCTTTTCCTTTGACGGGGCGAGATATCGGCCGAGCCTGTCCATGCATACATCGAGCAGGAGCGTACCGTGTTGGAGGCTCGTGGTGCGGTTATGCAAGAATGCGTTGCCGGAGAATTTTGCACCGTCGTCAGTCGTTATGTCGTTTCTGCCGGTGAAGCAGGCGTTTATGCCGAGTGAACCCACCGCGTCGATTATGACGCTGAGCTGTCTCTTCAGATTGTAATTCTGTTTTGAGGCGATAAACGAGAAGTTGAGATTGCCCAAATCGTGGTAGACAGCGCCGCCGCCGGTCGTTCGCCTCGCGAGGTTTCCGCCCTCCTCCGAGAGCAGTCGGGTCCTGCATTCGCGATAGGCGTTTTGGTTTCTGCCTATAACGACCGTATGCTCATTCTGCCATAGATACAACGTCACGCCGTCATCGCCCTGCTCGTTAAAAAGACATTCTTCGAGCGCGAGGTTGAAGTACGGGGAGTGCGAGTTGCCGAGTATTATGCGGTTCATAGCTCCACCTCGGGCTTAAATGTAAATTCTTTGTCCGGCTCAAAGAGCCTCACACAAGAATCCAAAAGCGCAGTCGTGTAAACGGCGCACTTCTCAAAGTAAGCTGAGCTCATAGTCGATTTCATAGTGGGCATACAGCCGTTGTCCCAGTTGGATATCATAATGTGGCATGTGTTGCCGCGCAGATCTATGAATATTCCGCTGTTTGGTGACATGAAGCGCACGATATTGCGAAGCTGAAGCAACTTGTCGCAGAAATCGTCCGTGAGGAAATCCGCAGTGGCGTCTATCTCTTTCGACAGCACCTCATAACGGGCTTCAAGCGCCTCCGTACCTGCGCCGACGAGGAGCATTTCGGGCCTCTTGTTCTTAAATCTCACGCCCTCGGTCGCATATATACCGCGCGGACGGATTATCATATCGGGAGCGGTAACGTCGAGATCGGTCAGTGTGATTATCTGGGCCTGCATGGAGGGCACGGCTTCCTTGGAAAGCTTGCTCTTTTTGCCTACGGTACGGCTCTTCTCGTAGAGCAGATGGGAGCTGCGCACAGACTTGCCGCGGATGGTACACACGAGCTCACAGCGAGATACGTGCTTTCTCAATGACGATATTATCTTCATGTCTCGGAGCTCTTTTTTGGTGAAGCCGTTTGGAAGCTCGATTTTGGCATCGTCTGTGACGGAGCTCAGCTCCGGATAGAGATACTCATTGTAGTAGGCCTTATAAAAGCGCTTCTCATATGGGTCTACCATGATTGCGGCAAGAATTATGGCGACAACTACTATGCCGAAACCGCCGAGTACACCCCACCAGCCTATATGCTTGGTAAGGAATAGCGATACTATTGCGACAATTCCGCCAAGCGCCGCTATGAGCAGGGCAGTCTGGCCGTTCTTTTGTCTTTTATCGGCGGCAGTCGCCAAAGGTTCTCTGTTATGCATTTTATCCTCCGAATCAGCCAGCCAGGTTCAGGGCGAGCGTTCCATAAATATTGAAAATTATTCCGAGCATACAAACCACGCGATCTGCGGGGCGCAGTATCCACGATGATTCGCCTTGATATGAACGAGGTATATCGTCTATCATATCCTTTGCTCCCCAAGCGAGGAAGAATATCCCCAGAGGTATCATATCGACAGTATAGCGTGCGCCAAACTGCCAGCCTCCAAACGTCTTATGCGCACACAGGAACAAAAGCATAATGAGCATGCACACATTCGTCACTATTCTCACAGGTTCCATTCGCTTCTTGATTATATCGGTAATGAGCCTTATAATGCAGAACACGAATATCGGGTTTGCAATAATAAAGCAGAAACCGTCGAATATCGGATAGTCGAGCTGTAGGTTCTCCTTAAAGCCGACAAAGCGCAGGAGAATATTGTACAGGTTCGTGGGGATGTATGTCAGACTGAACTGACCGTTTTCCGCCTCAATGAATTCGGGAAGATAATTGTGACCGAACTCAAACACATTGTCGAATCGTGCATAGTTAAACATCATATAGGCTATGCCTATTATCGCCGGAGCTATGAGGTATTTCCATTGGGTAATTGCGACACACAGGAACTGCTTTGTTCCTTTTGCGCCGGACGCATTGTAGTCCTTCATGGCAAATGCTGTGAACAACACAGGGAAAGCCAAAAGCGAGAACGGTCTGCACCCGACGGCAAATGCAACGAGAACATACGCCGCAAAGCGCCTGTTTTTGAGAGCACAATAGAACGCACCGCTCAGCAGTACGAGGTTTAACAGTTGTGCTTGGAACCACACGCCGCCGATCGTGCTCATCCACATGGCGTTTGAACCGAATACCGCCAATGCCGCAAGCAGGGCCGCACTTGTCGGCCGCATGAACGCCAACAAGAGAGACTTATAGATGAGAACTGCGGCGATAATCGCATACAGCATGACTACAATGTTGTTGGGCGTGTTTGCACCGAATATGTAGGTCAGCGGCAACATTACGAGCGTGGGCACGGGTGGGAAAGAGCAGTAATACTTACCCTCATATTGGGCTATTTCAAGGTAAGAGTAATCCTGCCCGAGGTCGAGTCGCCCTTCGCGCCACGAAAGCGCTTGAAGCGTATAGCTGTCCCATGCATTGTGCTGCAGCAGTGTGCCACCGCTTAGGTCGTGCAACAAGAGATATCCAAAGAGTACAATAACTACCAGTACAATCAGAGTGTAACGACTTTGTCGCTTGTCTATTGAAGGCATAGTACGCTCCCTTTAAATTTATCTATAGAATTATATCACAAAATAGAGTTATTTCCGCTTTATGGCAATTTACTACAAAAATGTCACAAATGGCTTCGGCATTTATGGACCGAATAGATAAAGAACACCGTCCGATTGGGCGGTGTTCGTGATAAAACAAGGTTTACTTAATATTTGTCATGTCGACATTATTGAGCCACTCTACTGCTGTGTTTGCGACTGTATGGAGTGCGTCGTCTCCGAAAGGGGAGTCGAGTCCTGCCGCCGCAACGAGTTCTGTGAATGTGCGCGTACCTGCGAGCGATACAAACTTCATGTATCTCTCCCAAGCGTCCTTGCGGTCCCTCTGCATAGCTGCCCAGAACTGGAGTGCTACCGTCTGTGCGAGGCAGTAGTCGATGTAGTAGAAGGGTCTCTCATATATGTGAGACTGCCTTTGCCAGCCCTTGCCTTCGCCGTAGAAGGGAATTTCGTCGCCCAGCGCAACCCAAGGCATATAGATGCCGAGCAGCTCACGCCATGTGTCGTGTCTCTCTGCGGGAGTCATCTGCGGCTTCTCGTAGACTATGTGCTGGAAGTGGTCGACCATAGTGCCGTATGGTATGAATTCGAGCGCGCCTGCCAGATGGCTGTAGTAGAACTTCTCGGTCTGGTCACCGAACCAGCCCTCCTGCCACGGCCATGCGAAGAATTCCATGGACATCGAGTGAACCTCACAGCTCTCGAGCGATGGACTCTGAAGCTCCAAGGGGAATATGTCACGCGCCTGATATGCAGCAAATGCGTGACCTGCTTCGTGGGTCATTACCTCTACGTCATGCTGTGTGCCGTTGAAGTTTGCGAATATGAACGGGGACTTGTACTCGGGGAAGCTCGTGCAGTAACCGCCGCCGGACTTGCCCGGTCTGCTCAACACGTCGAACAGCTCATTCTCGAACATAAAGTCGATGAACTCCTTTGTTTCGGGTGAAAGCTCGTGATAGAACTGCTTACCGTGGGCAAGAATGTCGTCGGGGGTGCCCTTGGGCCTGGGGTTGCCGCTTCTGAACGAGAGAGCCATGTCAGAGAAGTTGAGCGGGAAGCTTGCGCCGATGCGCTCAGCCTGCTCTTTATAGAGCCTTGTCGCCACGGGAACGAGGTATTTAATCACGGCCTTACGGAAACGGTCTACGTCGTTTGCGTCATAGCTATTTCTCATCATCCTGTAGTAGCCCAACGTGATGTAGTTCTCATAACCGAGCTTCTTTGCCATCTTGTCCCTCAATTGAACCAGCTCGTGGTAAATTTCATCGAGACGCTGGCCGTTTTCCACATAGAACGAGGCCTCAGCCTTCCATGCCGCAAGACGCTCTTCGTCATCGGGAACCTGCTTGAAGGGACTCATCTGGCTGAGAGTGCGGTTTTCGCCCTCAAACGGAATCTGCGCGGAGGCGAGCAGTTTGCCGTATTCGGTGCAAAGCTTGTTTTCCGCCTGCATATCCTCGATGAGCTCGGGGCTGAATGTCTTCTTTCTTATTTCGCCGTTTATAAACATAAGCTTGCCGAGCTTTTCCTCAAGCTGTGGTCTGAAGGGGGACTCGAGCATTGCTTCGTTGAACTTCTGCGATATCTCCTCAAATTTGGGGCTGACCTCATCGAGATAGTTGATTTCGCCATCGTAGAACTCGTCACGCGTGTCTATCGTGTTTCTGACATATGCGATTGAGAAAACGGTATCAACATCCGAGGTTATCTGTGCAAACTCCGTAAACGCCGCAAGTGCCTCGTCCGCAGTCTTTGCGGCCTTGAAGCGTTCGAGACAGTCCATGGAACGCTGTTCGATCGTATCGATGTCAGGACGTGTGTATGGCATTTCACTGAATTTCATATTGTAATCCTCCTGATTGATATTGTGGAATTATTATACAGTCACAAGCGTAACATGGCAAGAAAAAGCGACAAACGACGGCCTTGTGAGAGCGCAAAAAAGAGACATACCACATTGAGCATGTCCCGAAAAAGTACGGATTGGGCGGATTACTCCGCGAGAGTGCCTTCCGGAGTATGGATTATCTTAAATATTTCGAGCTCGTCGCCCGTTTTTGCGCATATATAGACGACATAGTCGGTGTCTCCGCGCTTACAGGTAAATTCGTGACAGTAGCTCTCTGTCTGCGGCGTAATGGGTATTATCGCCATCCTGTGAGACTGCACAGAAAGGTCGCTAGACAGCTGTGACCGCGCTTCCTCCTCACTTACTGCGATTTCGTCCAATGTGCGCTTCTCGTGCGAGAAAAGATAATTCCTCGCGTCAAAGCCTATCACCGTGTTTGACTCCCTGTCTATCCAGACCTTTACGAGGTCGTTGTAGACTATTGCGTCGTCTATAGTCCAACAGTAGTTGATGAGCGCATAGCCGCCGATGTACTGACTGTAGGAGGCTTTCATATCTTTATAGCCACGGCTTTCGAGAAATGCCTTGCCCGCTTCCTCAAAGTGTTCTTGACCCTCCTCGTCGGGTATGCCCGAAACGCTGCTTAGTGCTTGAGTGCGCAACCACACTACATGACCGCCCTTTTTGGATACGGAGAGGTCGACGGTGCGTCCGTCGCTGAGCGTACAGACAAAGTCGTATGAGGGTATAGTACCTTCCGACTCACTCGAAAGTGTAAAGCCTGTCAGCCCCAGGAATTCATTTGCTATCTGCTTCGCCTCGTCCTCGGTGACATCGTTTCCCGTAAGCCCCTTGGGTTGCGCTTTCTGAGTGCCTTCGGAGAAGGGCCCGTCATACATCAGCGTTGGAAATTTTTGCTCCTCGTCCGAGCCCTTGAATGCATGGTCGGAGCTTTCATAGTACTTATCGGACACTATGGCTTCAACCGGCATATCGCCGTTTGCTATGCGGTCGCTGACGGTTTTGCTGAGAGCAACGCACTCTTTATACATGGAGTTAAGCTGTGAGACATCCTCCTCTGAAAAAGGCTTTCCGCTCAAGACCTTTTTAGTTAACGAGCGGCAGTAATCGCCAACTCTTATCATGAAGCTGTTGAGGTCAGCCGTGTCGGTATGTGAAGCGGGTATCTGCGAGAGAAGGCTCGTGCAGGATCCGCTGTAACGCCAAACGTCGTCGAGGAGCAGTATAGTCCTGCTGTGGGAATTGGTCGCCACGAGCTTTGACAACGAGAGCTCAAGCGATGCAAGGTCATCTGCGAGCTCATAGTAGGCGCGTGAGTACATGGCCTCTGCATTTGTCTTGTAGGTCTCTGCCATCTGTTCGGCTCGTGCGCCCCAAATCACTGTGCCTATGAGCGCAATGCCCAGGAGCAGGGGTACAACTATAGCTGTTGTTTTCTTTGCATTCATAACTCTCACCTACCTGCAGAAAGCGTGCTTGCCTATTCTAAGGGCTATGGGTTTTGAAAGCATCCACTTGTTTGACGTCTTGTCAGGGTTATAGTAGTAGAGACATCCGTTTGTCGGGTCCCATCCGTTGAGTGCGTCGCGTGCGGCATTGTATGCGTTTTCGTTCGGGGTAAGATTGATCTGTCCGTCTGCAACAACGGAGAATGCGCCGCTCTGATAGATAACCCCGGCTATCGAGTTGGGAAAAGATGCGCTCTTGACTCTGTTGAGCACGACTGCCGCAACTGCCACCTGACCCTTATATGGTTCTCCGCGCGCCTCGCCGTATACAAGCCTTGCCAAAAGATTCAAATCGCTTGAGTTAACAGAGCCGGAAGACCCCGAAGACCCGGAAGAGCTTCCTGAGGACGATCCGCTCAATGTCATTCCGAGTGCCTTTGCGGTCGCAGGACCGACCATGCCGTCCACAGCGAGGCCGTTTTTCTTCTGAAAGCTTTTAACAGCGGATTGCGTCTGGGGCCCGAATATCCCATCAACATTTCCGCTGTAGTAGCCCCAACGCTTCAACTTGGTCTGGAGTGTCGTCACGTCTTTCCCCCTTGACCCGTATCTGAGGGTTGCGCCGAACGCACTTGATGCCAGCAAAAGTACCGTCGCGGCAATAACTATGATCGCGATTACTCGCTTTCTCACCTGTCTCCACCTCCGAATAAACTTCGTAGTATTTTGAGGAAAAGACTTTCAAATTGTACTTCCTCCGGTTCAGTTTTTCCCTCGGCTGCATCAACTATGCACAAAGGCGGGAATATTACACACCACCAGTTTTCTCCTGCGCCGTCGCCGAGGACCACCCTGAGCGCTTTGTATTCATCCGCCTCATACAGTGTGTCGCCGTACCATCTGTCGGGGAAGTCGTAACGTCCGAGCTTGAGCTGAGCTCCGTAGTCGAAACCTTCGGATTTTAGCGTCTCTTCGACTGTGATGAGTATGTCTCCGCCGCAAGCCATGACCTCACATACGGCTTCGTCCGCATCGGTCGCCGTGAAATTATCCGCCGCATATTCGAGTATGGCATCTCTAACGACGAGTTTCACCTGCTGATCATCGCGACTGTCGCTGTTTGCGATTATGTGAAGTCTTAGTATGCCGTCACTGCCCTGCGACTGTGATGCCGTTGTGAAGGGACAGAGTCCTACAGAGAGTATCAATGAGATCATAAGCGCGAGCGCTGTAAGCTTTTTTGTCATAGTATAAGTCCTCCGTTTGTGTTAAACGGATTATTGCCATATATCGCGCTTTTAAACATATGTATGGTATAATCTGAAAAAACCGATTCCTAAACATGAGAAAAAGAAAGGTCGCACGGGTTATGAAGCTTCTTGCCCCCGCAAAAGTTAATATTGCGCTCAGTGTAGAGGGAAAGCGAGAAGACAGCTATCACGAGCTGTGTACGCTTATGCATACAGTCGACGACCTCTGCGACGTGGTGTACATGGAGAGTGCGGATACGCTCAGTGTCGGCTTCGATATTTCGGGTATGCCGAGTGAGAATACCGTGACACGCGCGGCAAAAGCTTACATGAGAGAGAGCGGCTCGTATGCTGCCGACATAAGGGTATTAAAGCGCATACCGGCAGAGGCAGGTCTCGGAGGGGGTTCTGCAGACGCGGCGGCGGTACTTAGGGGAATGCAGAGAATGTACGGCCTCTTGAGCGAGGAGAAGCTTTATCAAATCGCACTGGAGGTGGGTGCAGACGTGCCTTTCTGCTTGCATGGGCAGACTGCCGTATGCCGCGGCAGGGGCGAGCTTATGACACCTGTTGTGCATAAGGCGCTTCCGCTCGTCATGGTTAAGGATTCATATGGTATAAGTACGGCGAGGTTGTTTTCGAGGCTTAATTTGCCTTGTGCGCCTGTAGATACGGATGCGGCAAGGAGGGCATACGAGTGCGGCGATATGATAGCGCTTGCCCGTCACATGAACAATTCGCTCGAGAGTGCGGCGTTTGCCGAGAGACCCGAATTGGCTCTGCTCAAGGAGGAGCTTTTAAGTACGGGTGCATTGGGAGCGGTAATGACGGGGTCGGGCTCTGCTATGATAGGGTTGTATGCCGACTTTGAAGCCTCAAGGCTTGCGGGGAAAATGCTCGAGGGACATGATTTCGTGCACATATGCTCCTCCGAGGTCTAAAACGCTTAAAATTGCGAGAAATTTCGGTAATATACCAAAATTAAGTATTGCAAAAACGCGGGTTACAGTATAAAATGTATAAGTTCGAGCATTGCTGTAGCTCGAGGGGTGCGCTTTTATAGCGCTCCGTTGCAGCAGGAGGGCGGCATATCGCCCTGCGCCCAGCAAATAACATAGGAGAGTAATGAACATGAAGAAGGACATCCATCCCTCGTACGGCGAATGCGTTGTACGTTGTGCTTGTGGAGAGACTTTCGTATCCGGCTCGGTAAAAGGCGAGCTCAAGGTAGAAATCTGCTCCAAGTGCCATCCGTTCTATACGGGCCGTCAGAAGCTCGTTGATACAGGCGGACGTGTAGACCGTTTCAACAAGCGTTACGGCATCGGAAAGAAGAACTAATCTTAGTCAAAGACAAGACATAAAGGACGTTAACAGCGTCCTTTTATGTTTTCCCGTATTGTTTTTGTCTATTTACAGCGTTATCATGTAAACCGTACGGAGGATGTAAAATATGTCGGAAAACGCTTATGTCGATGAGTTTCTCAACAGAGATCGTGTCCAGTATGTGGACATGAGAAACGCGCTTAAATCGGGAAAAGCGTCCATGTTCTATGCCGATGAGCACGGAGTCATACTCATGCTCAAAAAAGATAACATAGCGATGCTTGCGGCGGATTCGGCAGAATTTGTTAAGGCACATATAGATATACTGGAGAAGTATGACGGCATTATAGCACACTCTATGGAGACGGCAGAATTTCTTCGCGATCATTTCAATATCGATGAGAAGTATTTTGAGTGCTGTATGCAAATGGCTTATTTCGGCGGACCTATCGAGATAGACCGTCCTAATCTCGAGATAAAGAGACTTCGCATGAAGGACTTGGACTATGTACACAAGCACTACCACAGGGTGGAGGAGCTGGATTATATAAAGTACAGACTTCGCGCGGGCATGTACGGTGCATACTATTGCGGAGAGCTTGCGGGCTTTATAGGGACGCATTCCGATGGCTCGATAGGATTTCTCGAGGTACTGCCGGAGTACAGGCGCAAGGGAATAGGGAGCGCACTTGAGGCGTTTATGTTCAACAAATACTTAAGCAAAGGACTGACACCCTACGGTCAGGTGGTAATGGGCAACGAGGGATCCGTACAGCTTCAAAAGCACATGAATTGTGTGGCAGCACCCGACATAGTCGCGTGGCTTTTCCCGGAGGTTTGATGGAAAGATATGTAGCGATAATCGGCGGAGCAAATGTCGATATAAGAGGTTGTCCTATAGGCAGACTCATCGAAAGGGACTCCAACATAGGAACGATAACGAGGTCTGCGGGGGGTGTAGGCTTAAATATAGCGCGTAACATAAGCCTTTTGGGCGAGCAGGTGGTAATGCTTACCGCCTTGGGATGCGACGGTGATTCTACCATTATAGAAGGCGTCTGTAAAAATAGCGGCATAGACATAACCCGTGCAGTCAGGGGTGAGCGTACCGCCACGTATCTCTATATAGAGGATGAGCTTGGGGATATGAGGCTTGCGATAAATGACATGGGAGTATGCGAGCTCATAGACAGGGCGTATGTGGCGAGGTACGCTGAGGTTATAAAAAAAGCCGCCGCCGTAGTGATTGATGCAAATATCGACTCAAAGACGATAGCGTATGCGGCATTGTTGAGCAAAGGCCCTGTGTTTGTCGACACGGTTTCTGCCGAAAAGGCGTTAAGGGTAAGGGACGCACTGCAGTTTGGAATCCACTTGAAGCCCAACATACTTGAGGCAGGTGCGCTCTGCGACCGCGAGGTATGCGATAAAGATGGTGCTGTAGCCGCAGCAAAAGAGATAATAGAAAAGGGCGCATCGGATGTCTGCATCTCTATGGGAGCATCGGGGGCCCTGTTTTGTTCGCGAGACGAATGTGAGTTTCTGGATGTGCAGCCGTGTAATATCGTAAACGCAACGGGAGCGGGCGACTGCATGAGTGCGGCGCTTGTCGTATCGTATCTGCATGGTATGTCCGCAAGGGAGAGGCTAAAATTTGCTCAAACCGCCGCAGCTATATGCATGGAAAGTCCAATGTCGGTAAACGAGAGTCTTTCGTTTGAGGGCGTGCTGAGAAGAGCATTGCACGAATAGGTAAAGCTAATAAAACACTGCCGCCCAGTCAGCAAGCAGCAGTGTTTTTTAGTTGATACTTTGTAGGTAGAAAGGAGGGGAAAAGACCTACTTGGGATATTTGTCTATAATACGCAGGTATCGATCAAAAGGTTGCGTAATTATAAAACTTTTTTAATTTTCTTTTTCAAATCTTTCTGCCAGAAGCTTTGCGGAAATATACGCGCTTATGGCATCTATTGCAGTGCTGTTGTGTCCACCCCTCATTACAGCGAAATCGGCGTCCTTTATGTATTTACTTACATACTCTTCGTACATGGGCTTTACGGTTGCCATGTATTGGTCTGCGATGCTGTCTATAGACCTTCCCCTGGTGACTATATCCCTTTGGATTCGTCTGAGCAGACAGACATCTATATCGACGTGCATATAAACTTTTAGAGACATGAGCTTGCAGAGCCTTCTGTCATGGAAAATGTGTATGCCCTCAAGTATCAGCACATCGGGAGGAGATATAAGCTCGGGGGAGTCCGCCCTCATGTGCTGAGAATAGTCGTAGCCCTTTGTCGTTATACAGCCGCCGTTGCTGAGTGTCACTATATCTGCGAGCAGTTCATCGTGGTCGAACACCTCTGGAGCATCGTAGTTGATGTGTACGCGCCTCTCAAACGGCAGAGACGAATGGTCCCTGTAATAACCGTCTTGTCCGATTATTCTTGACTCACAAGTAAGCGAATCTTTAATTCTATTGGCAAGCGTACTCTTTCCGCTTCCGCTCGCTCCGCATATTCCGACAATGATCATTCTTTTCACGGTTTGAATAGCTCAAACGCTCCTTGAGTTTTTCATAGTTTACACCATTTTGACTCCTTTTTCTACAATAGCTTTGTAAAACCGGCGGATAAATATACCGAGCGTTAATGCGGGCAAAACGCAAATACCTTGACCGCACGATGCATTTGCCTTAATGCTGTGCATGGAGTATAATAATCAGTACGATTTATGAAGGGGATAAGGTAAACATGAGGTTTTGTCCGCTATATAGCGGCTCCTCGGGCAATGCTTCGCTCGTGTGGGATGATAAGACGAGGGTGCTGGTCGATGCGGGTCTCAGCGCAAAGACTATAGTGAATGCGCTTTCTGTGCTCGATATGACGCCAGATGCGCTCGACGGTGTACTCGTGACGCATGAGCATATAGACCATGTCAAGGGAATAGGAGTGCTGGCGAGAAAGTATTCCGTCCCGATATATGCAAACGAGGCGACATGGCGCGCGATGCCCGAATCCATAGGCAAGGTACCCGACGAGTGTGTGAGAATAATAACCTCGGACACGGATTTTTATATAAATGACATGAACATACTGCCCTTCCGCACACCTCATGACGCGGCGGAGTCAGTGGGTTATACGTTTTATTCAAAGTGCGCTCAGATGAGCACTGTGACGGATATCGGCCACGTTGACGCGAGGCTTATAAACGCACTTTGCGGCTCTTCGCTCGTGCTTATAGAGTCAAACCACGATGTAGAGATGCTCAAGGCGGGGGGATATCCATATCCGCTAAAGCGAAGGATACTGGGTGAAAACGGGCATCTGTCAAACGGCGACTGCGGCATCGCGCTCACAAAGCTATTCAGAAACGGGCTAAAGACGGCGGTGCTGGGGCATCTGAGCCTTGACAACAATCTTGAGCCGCTCGCCTATGAGACCGTTAGGGGTATACTTAATTCGGACGGCATATATGAGAATATGCTCGACGTGTCTATCGCCCACAGGGACAGGATAGGCGCAATATATGAGATTTCGGAGGGAAAATGAGCAGGGAATATAAAGCAAGTCTAATGCTGGCGCTCAGCGTCGCGCTTTTCTTTATAATGCAGTTAGTGTCGGTTGCATTCGTGAATATGGACTACATATGGCTTTTGGTGATATCGACTTTGCTTATAAGCGTCGTTTCGTTGCTTTTACCGGCGCTGTTTGCCATAAAGGGCAATAACCCGAGGGATTTTGGCTTTATATCGCCCGGTGTGTCTACGATACTCATAAGCATTGCGCTAGGCGTGGGCGCGTTTTTTATAAGCACGGGAATAAACGCCTTTACAACTGCACTTATGGAGACGCTTGGTGCAAACTCCGAGATATACTCACAGGGGATAGAGGGCGCAGCCGGACTGGGGCAGTATATGCTTCTCGTCGTGCTCATGTGTGTATTTCCGGCGGTCTGCGAGGAGACTATGTTCAGGTCGGTGCTTGTGACATCGTGGAGGCACATAGGCAGAAAAAAGGTCATAATGCTTTCGGGTATGCTCTTTGCGCTAATGCACATCACACCCTCGTCGATACCGTCATTCTTCGTACTCGGCGCAATAATGGCGGCGCTCATGTACGATACGAAATCGGTCATTCCCGCCATTATAGTGCATTTTGTCAACAATTTTATCTCGATATCGCTGTTGTCACTTGCGTCAAACTCCGATTTGGTCGATCTTGTGGAGACCGCACAGGCTGTTGAACAGGTCGACATAGGGACACTGCTTTTGATGGGTGTCATCTACATGGTTATAGGCGCGATAATCGCCGCACCCTCGTTCTTTGCAATAAAGGGTATCGCGAAAAAGCGGACATATGAGAAGAGGCTGGCATATATAGAGAGCGGTGAGACACCTATTATCGATATTGAACCCGAGCAGACGAAGCTAAGCGCGCCTGCACGGAATATAATGATATGCACTGCGGCTGTGCTCGTCATAGCGAACGTGGCTATGTTTCTGTTCTCGTTTGTACAGCTATGATCGCGGTAAAGATCATTTGCGTAGGCAAACTCAAAGAGAAATTCTATTCGCAGGCGGTGGACGAGCTAACAAAGCGGCTTTCACGTTACTGTAAGCTTGAGATAGCAGAGATTACGGACGAGAAGGCTCCCGAACAGCTCTCGGATACACAGAGGGAACAGCTAAAGGCGAGGGAGGGCAAGCGCATACTCGAAAGGCTGACAGACGGGGAATACCTCATTGCGACAGCTATAGATGGGCAATCGCTTTCAAGCGAACAGCTCGCCCAGAGAATAGATGCGCTCATGACGGAGGGAAAGAGCAGATTGGCATTTGCCATAGGAGGGTCGCTGGGTCTGTCCGACGAGGTGTTAAAGCGCGCGGACTTTAAGCTGAGCTTCTCAAAGCTGACGTTTACCCATCAGCTCTTCAGAATAATGCTGCTTGAACAGCTTTACAGGGCGTTTAAGATCAACTTGAACGAACCCTACCATAAGTAATGAGTGATAATGATGATTATGGACGAAAGACAGATACAGGTACAGAAATATCTCAACGACATAGGAATAAGCTACGAGCTTTATAATCATGAGCCCTGTGTCACCATGGAGCTTTGTGAGGAGGCGGACAAGCTGACTGGCGCACCTCACTGCAAGAATCTTTTTTTGACAAACAGGCAGGGGACGGAGTTTTTCTTAGTGCTGATAGACCCGAATAAGCGCTTTAGAACGGCGGAGGTAAGTAAACAGCTCGGCGTATCGCGTTTAAGCTTCGGCACGGACGATAAGCTCCACGAGCTTTTGAATGCAACGGCAGGCGCGATAACTCCGCTTGCGGCATATTACGATACCGACAAAAGGGTATGTATATGTTATGACGATGACCTCGACGATTACGAATATATCTGTGTACATCCCATGGTGAGCACGGCGTCGTTGAAATTGAAAACCGCAGACCTTAAACAGGTTATACTTACAATGGGACATCAAATAAGGCATATTTTACCGAGCAAATAATCAAAAGTTTACTTTCTGTTCAATTGTTACGGGAAAAAATGTGCTATAATCAGTCAAAATCTAAACGAAGGAGACACCATGGGAGATTTCTTGAAAAAAGCCGGCACAGCGGTCTCTGACAGCGCGAAAAAGGCTGCTGAATGGCTTAAGGCGCAAAAACTCCGCACGCTTATGTGCATAGGTGTGGGTGTTTTATCTCTGGTGCTGACTGCGGTACTTATGTTTGCGATACCCAATAGTACGAGTAAAGGGGCATCGATAGACAACCCGTCATATCTGAGTTTTGATACTCCCGACGTGGATGAACAAACGGGTGCACAGGACGATACAGCGGGAAGCCGCGTGAATGAAGTTGAACCGCAGCCTACCGAGCCTCCCCTGTATATCGTAAGGGGAGATACAGACGAAGAGTTGATACCTATTGTGCAGAGCAGGCTCATGAGCCTCTGCTACATGGATACGGATGAACCTACGAGCCTTTTTGGCCCTGCGACAGAGGAGGCGCTTACACTTTTCCAGAAAAGAAGCGATCTGGAGGCAAACGGTATTCTCACTCAAGAATGCTACGACAAGCTTATGTCGTCGGACGCGTTGAAATACATGGCGACTGTGGGAGATGAGGGAACTGATATTACCGAGATACAGTATAGGCTGCGCGAATTAGACTATATTTCGGATGTTACCGGCTATTTCGGGTCAGATACGCTTGCCGCGGTAAAGCTCTTCCAGAAGAATAATGGGCTTACGGTCGACGGCAAAGTCGGAGTAGAAACAAAGGAAGCGCTCTACAGCTCAGATGCAAAGGCGAATTTCTATTACATGGGTTCGCGCAGTGATGCGGTTTTGAAGTATCAGGAGATACTTAAGAAGCTGGGCTATCTTACGACCAAACCCGACGGCGTTTACGGCGAAGATACTGTGGCGGCTGTCAAACGTTTTCAGGAGAGAAACAGCCTCATTCCCGACGGATATCTGGGGCCTCAGACGAGAGAGGTGCTTACATCGGGCAACGCACAGGCAAATGCACTTATGGTAGGCATGAGCGGAGATGACGTAAGGCGCGTACAGATAATACTGAAGGGCCTCGATTATCTTTACAACTCACACTGCACAGGTTACTTCGGTTCTGTTACCGAGGTCGCGGTAAGAGAGTTCCAGCGCAGGAACAGTCTTACCGTCGACGGAAAGGTCGGTAAGCAGACTATGAACAAGCTTACCGGAACGGATCCCAAAGGGCCGGGCTCAAACTATACAATCGGTGGCACAGGCGGCGGTTCGGGCGGAGGCACGGGTAGTCAGCCGAGCGAGGGTCCGAGCGTGAGCAAGATGATCAAGATAGCTCGTTCCAAAAAAGGTGCAAAATACGTACTCGGAGGAAAGGGCCCAAATACATTCGACTGCTCCGGATTCGTGTACTGGGTGCTCAATAAGACCGGAATTTCACAGCCTTATCTCACTTCGAGGGGATGGAGAAACGTGACCCAGTACCAGAGGATCACATCGATAGACAAGGTAAAGGCGGGCGACGTACTCGTATTCAAGATGTCCGAAACGCAGGGACACGTTGGCATTGCCTCATCGAGTTCAATGATGATAGATGCATCTGCGAACCGCGGAAAGGTCGTCGAGAGAACCTTCCTCACGGATTACTGGAGGACGTACTTCTATGTGGCTTACAGAATTCTGTAGATACTAACGCAAGGTTCTATGGTATAATCCCTGTATGGAAGAGTTGCAGGAAAAAATCAACAATAAAGAACCCGAAACGGCGAAATCAGCGGGCACGGAAGACCCAGCCGGGGACGTGCCCCACGGTGGAGTTCTGCGCTTAAGGCGAGTGAATGCGAGTATGCGAAAGGGCATTACCGATATACAGCTTTTTGTAAGGTTGCTTGTCGCCGTTTTTATGTGCGTACTGATAGTAACTGCAGTACTGTTTGCCGATATTGACACATCGGACGTGGTTGCGGCCCCTGCGGACAATGTGGAGCCGTCCGCTCACGGTGGGCAGACGATTACGCCCGCGCCCACCGACACACCTGACGTTACATGGGCGCCTGTGCGGTATATTAAGACGAGCATACTCATCGATGGGAAAGTTGTTGCGGTGCTTGCAAGCAGGGAAGCGGCGGAATCGGTTATAGATGACGTATTGGAACACTACACGCTTATTACTCAGTCTGATGTGGCGCATACGGTCATATTGAACGATCTGGAGTTTGCCGATGCCGACGAAGATGACGAGATTATAAGCAGTGACGAGGCTTATATAATGCTGACATCGGATGAGACACCGCTAAAGGTGGAGAGCAGGAGCGAACAGATCACAACGACGCTTGTACCTTACGATACAAAGTACATAGACGATCCAAATCTCTTGAAGGGTATGCGGATATACGAATCGTTTGGGCATGAAGGTACAATACAGCACAGAGAGTCGTTGGTTTACATAAACGGTGTGCTCTACCGCTCGGAGATTTCATCCGAGGAGACGCTCATAGAGCGGGTAGACGAGGTAATAAGGATGGGCACGCTCGAGCCTAAGGCCGGCGAGCCCGGAGAATACGAGGGCGAACACGATATAAGTCAAGGCGATCTCGTATTTATACAGCCTGTGAGTGGGGAGATCGTTCTCAACTTCGGCAGATATAACATGGGTTTCCACATGGGACTCGATTATGAGGCGGAGGCGGGAACGTCCGTTGTCGCGTCGAGCGGCGGCGTGTGCATATGCGCAACCGAGAGGGGCGGCTATGGGCTTGTAGTCGAGATTGACCACGGCAACGGCTTTACGACGAGATATGCCCACTTAAACGAGATATCGGTGAGCGTGGGTGACGAGGTGCAAGCAGGTGCAGTCATAGGTACCGTGGGCAATACCGGCAACTGCGATACTCCACATCTGCATTTTGAATTGAGAATAAGCGGCAGAGCGTACAACCCGAGATATTATCTCGATTGAGGAATTCGTTTAGTATGCGCATAAATAAAGGCGCTGCAACACCCGACAACATCGATATTGAGCGTTGTATCAGCCTTTGTACAAGTTGGCGGGAAGCTTTTTAAGCGCAAAGAACAGCGGCATTCCCAAGCCGTAGCAGGAGAGCGCCTGTCCGATGAATACATATGTGGCACACAGATAGTACGGCACACCAACACCGTAGCCATAACAGAGTACCGCTCCGACAACGAGCGCATTTATGACGACAGAGGGTAGGGGAAGCAACCATTTTGAACCGCCCTTTTTTGCTATGTATGCGGTGACAAGCGCCGCGACAAGCGTTGCAAGGCTTCCGAATGCTATGTCAATGGGTATACAACCTGCTAACAGGTTTCCCATGAGACAGCCGATAAAAAGCCCTGCAGTTGCTTCCGGCATGTAAAACGGCAGTACGCACAATGCCTCAGAGACCCTAAGCTGCATCAGACCGCTGCTCCAGGGTATAATAAAAGTCAATGCCGCATACAGAGCGGCAATGACTGCACATCTTATCCATGCTTTGAGACTCTTTGACATCTGCGATTTACTTTGCTTCGAGGTAGGCGTTGATCTTATCTACGAGCTTATCTGCGTCAATGCCGTGTACTGCGCAAGCCTGTTCGAGATCCTCCGAGTGCGCCATCACGCAACCGAGGCAATGCATACCTGCGTCCATGAGAATTCCTGCGATGGCTTCATCTATCTGCAGTATCTCCATTATGTTCATGTTCTTGTTAACCATAATAACCTCCGTCAATAATACCTATAGCAATTATATTTTAATGCCAAATCGAACTCTGTCAAGTGGATTATGTGCGCTTGACAAACTTATGCCCGCATCTTACGCAAGTGATTCGTATTTTGCCCTTGCCGCGCGGCACTCTGAGTCTTTGCAAGCACTGCGGACAGGCAAAAAACCGATAGTTTTTGTGCTCCTCGATAGTTGCGGCGCTTGGTATAAGCGTCTTTTTGAGCTTTGCGAAGAATGCCTCAAAGCTCCTCGTCTCCTGAGCCCTCTTCGCCTTATTCTTTGAAAACATACGCAGACAGACCAACACCAGAAACACGCAGGAAATACCGAAGAAAACCCAGTAAAGCACGGGATTTGCCGAACTCGCAAACACGAGCGCGAGAATCGTGAACACGCCACCGGTAATTAGCATTGCCCAGTTAAGTTTGTCTAAACCGTAAGACCCTCTCATTATTTTCTCCTTTTTATCAAAAGCGCGCCCTCATACGGGGAAAGCGTCAAATTTAACACACCGTTATTTGCATCGAACGTGCCGTCTGTCAGCACGTCCTCATAGCATCCGGCGATACAGCAATCGTCTGCTCCGGCAAGCTCATTGAAATCGGAAGCGCAAAGTGAAATATTTGCTTCACAGTCTCGTCCGTTTACTACGGCAATCGCCTGTGAATCGCCCCAGGCTCTGCGAATCGCGATTACGCTTTCACTCAACGCACACATTGTGATGCCTCCGAACATCAGCGAAGTATTTTCGCACCTTGCGCGCGTGAGACGCCTGATGCTCTCATAGAGTTGCGTATCCTCTTTTCCCCACGGGTATGTTCCCCTGCAGAACGGATCCGCAAGTCCGCACATTCCCGCTTCGTCGCCGTAATACAGGCTCGGGACGCCTACAAATGTCATCTGTATTATAGTTGCAAGCACGAAACGGCGTTTTGCGAGCTTCACAGCATCGTCCGGCAGTGTAAACTCCGCCTGCTCATCCCGCGTCAAAGCATCCCTGTGAGGACAGCCACCGAGCACGGAAAGTATTCTCTGAGTGTCATGCGAACTCAGCAGATTCATCTGCGCCATAAGGAATGGTTCGGGATAGCTCTCACAAATGGCGCCGAGCCTTTCGAGAAGCCCTCTTGCGTCACATACACCCGTGAGGTAGTCTACGACCGCCTGACGAAACGGATAGCCCATACAGCTGTCGAGCTCGTCTCCGTGGGCATAACCGCGCCAGTTTCCGAAGCCGTCGCGCTTTGTGATCGCGTCCTCCCAGACTTCTCCCAAGAGTATGCCGTCGGGATCATTTTGCTTTATGCGCCTGCGTAGCTTTTTTATAAACTCGTCGGGGAGCTCATCTGCGACATCAAGCCGCCATGAGTAGATTCCCAATGATGCGTAGTGATCCAATACCGAAAGCACGAATTCCGAATAATCGCTATCGAGCTCGTTTGTCTCGGGAAGCGTTTCAAAGCCCCACCAGCACTTATATTTGTCGGGGAAGGCCTCGAAATCGTACCAACTGTAATACGGCGAGTCCTGCGACTGATACGCCCCCAATGAAGGATATGTACCTCGCTTGTTGAAGTATACGCTGTCGTCACCCGTGTGAGAGAAAACGCCGTCAAGCATTATGCGTATGCCGTATTTGCGTGCATCGCCTGCAAGCTCACGGAGCGCATTGTCGTCTCCCAAAAAGGGGTCGATGCGCATATAGTCGGAGGCATTGTATCTGTGGTTGCTCGGGGATTCGACTACAGGGTTTAGGTATATGCAGTTTACACCCAAATCCGCAAGCATGGGGAGCCTTTCACGTATGCCCTGCAAGTTGCCTCCAAAAAAATCGCAGGGGTTGTAGTAAACCTCGCCGGGCAGTGGTCTGTACAGCGGCTTTTCGCTCCAACTCTCATGCACTACGACAGGTCTGCCGAGCGACGCGTGGTAATTAGCGCCGGCTTTTACGGTATCGTATCCGCTTTTATAAAACCTGTCGGGGAATATCTGGTAGATTATTCCCTTCTTGAACCAATCGGGAGTGGTGTACGCCCAGCTGTAAACTGTTATACGGAAGCACGGCGGAAAGTAATCGGTAAGGCTTCCCTCTCCGCTGTCGCCGCCGTAGTACAGTGTGCGCGACGGAGTTTTCAGTATAAAGCAATACCATATGAGCAGTGGCTCTTCCGGAGCGGTGAGCTCAAAGCTGTACAGCATACCGTCGCCGTCTTGCGTAACGGCAATGGGGTCTATAAGTCTTTCACTGTCATATATCCAAATTCTCAGCTTGACCGATGTGAGCTGCGAGTTCAGTTCATCCGAAACCGAAAGCGACAGCCTGAACTTGTCGCTCGTTTTTACTGCACCGAAAGGGGCGCGGTATTTACTTTGTCTCGAATTGTGGTATGCTGTCTGCATATTAACCTCTCTGCGGTATTATAATGCATTTGGAGCCGCATTGAACGCAAAAACATAAGTTGTTGCAACATTGTCACAATTAAAAAAGCCCACAAATGCGGACTTAGTTTATATTGGCGCTAGTATTTGTATACCTTTGTGGCTCTGGGCGTGACAAGGGAAGCTATCTCGTAATTTATCGTTCCCACAATTTGGGCAACTTCCTCAATGCTCATTCCACTGCCACCGAAAAGCACGACTTCATCGCCCAAAGCAACGTCTGAGTCCGTCACATCGACCATAATAACATCCATGCAGACTCTGCCGATTTGCGCATAGCGCTTGCCGTTTATCAGTACATACGCCTGATTCGAAAGCCTTCTCGGATACCCGTCGGCGTACCCTGCGGCAACTATTGCGACTTTTGTATCGCGCTCTGCTGCAAACGTCCTGCCATAGCCCACAGTCGCACCTGCAGGCACAGTCTTGAGCTGCACGACCTTTGATTTTAATGTCATTGCGGGTCTTAGGTCTCCACTTTCTCTGTGCATACTGTCAGGATACAATCCGTAGAGCATTATCCCCTCGCGCACCATGTCGCAAAGCTCCGTGTTGTTGTTCATAATGGCGGCGCTGTTGCCTATGTGGCATGTGAGATTATCGATGCCGCGCGAACGCAGACCTTCTCTGACTGCGAGAAAGCTATCGGTCTGGGCTTTTGTAAATTCAATCTCCGACGGCGTATCTGCGACGCAGAGGTGCGTGTACATGCCCGTCACATTCAGCCCGGGCAAATTGCACATCTCTTCGGCGTATTTGACTGCAGAGGCGATTTCTGCCGCATTCTGCGCGAGTATCCCGCTTCTGCTCATGCCGGTATCTATTTTAATATGCGACTCTACCACTATATTTTGGCGCACCGCCTCACTTGAGAGCCCGCATGCGTAGTCAAAATCAGTGAGTGTCTGTGTGATTCTGTAGTGTGCTAGCAAATCGGCATATGAGGCAGGGGTGTTACCCAAAACCAGTATCGGGAGAGTTATTCCCGCTTCCCTCAAATCTATTGCCGCGCTGAGACACGCTACTGCGAAAGCGTCCGCACCGTTTTTTTCCAGGAACAGACCGCATTTTATCGCGCCGTGTCCATAGGCGTTCGCCTTTATGACGCACATGACGCGCTTACCCGTATTCCTTGCAATGTCAAGGTTGTGCTTGAGTGCAGATAAGTCTATTTCCGCCCAAGTTCGGGCATTGTCATCCACCTGACGCATTTTTCCTCCGAAAAGGCTCCGCACGTTTTTAGTGAGCGCGGAGCCGATGATTCTTTTCTGAAAACTTAGCGGCCTATGGTAGCTACCATGACGGCCTTTATCGTATGCATGCGGTTCTCTGCTTCGTCAAACACCTTTGAGTACTTGGAGCGGAATACCTCGTCAGTTACTTCCATCTCTGTGATGCCGAACTTCTCGTAGATGTCACGGCCGACCGATGTCTCGAGGTCGTGGAATGAGGGGAGGCAGTGCAGGAAAATGACGTTATCGTTGTGTGTCATCTTCATCATATCCATTGTTACGCGGTAGGGCGTAAGCAGGCGGATACGCTCTTCAAACTGAGCCTCTTCGCCCATGGATACCCAGACGTCTGTGTAGATGGCGTCTGCGCTTTCAACTGCTGCGATATCTTCTGAGAAGCTGATGCTTGCGCCTGTCTCCTTTGCGACTTCCTGCATCTCTGCTACGAGTGCGGGGTCGGGGAAGAGCGACTTGGGTGCGATACCTACGAATGTCATGCCCATCTTTGCGGCACCGATCATAAGTGAGTTACCCATGTTGTTTCTTGCGTCACCGACATACACGAGCTTGACCTTGTTAATGGGCTTATGTACGTGCTCTTCAATCGTCATGAAGTCGGCAAGTATCTGTGTGGGGTGATACATATCGGTGAGGCCATTCCATACGGGTACGCCTGCGTGCTTTGCCAGAAGCTCTACAACTTCCTGCTTGAAGCCGCGATACTCAATGCCGTCATAGAAGCGGCCGAGCACCTTTGCGGTGTCCTCGAGAGACTCCTTTTTACCCATCTGGCTGTTTGAAAGGAATGTTACCTGTGCACCTTCATCAAATGCGGCAACCTCGAAAGCGCAGCGGGTGCGTGTCGACGTCTTGTCGAAGAGCAGTACTATGTTCTTACCCTCGAGCATCTTATTGCGGATGCCAAGACGCTTCTTGGTCTTGAGCTCGTGTGCGAGGTCGAGCATGTAACGAATTTCTTCAGGTGTGAAGTCCTTGAGTGTCAGGAGATGACGACCCTTGAGATTTACTGGCATAAGCGGTACTCCTTAAGTGTTTGTTTTATTTTTTGTTTTGGTTACTTGTATATACGCGCTTCACATATCGGCTGGTAAACATTCTGAGCAATGCTCCATAACCGGGCGTAAAGCGGATTACATCGCCTACATTGTATCTGTGAGCTTGTGTTAAGTCAACAATTAAATGGTCTGAACTGCTGCCCACGATAGATATATTATCATCAACGGGTGTGAGTGAATCAGGGTCGGTGTCTTGTCTGCCCACTGCGCAAATGGCGCGCACCATCTCGCCCTTGTCTTCGAATACGGGATACTCGCCGAACGCGTTGGGACCGCACTTGCCTATGGGCTTGCTCGGCTTGCGTTTGAGTTCGACTATCTCCGCCTCGAGTATGAATGAATCCGTGGCAAAGCCCTCCATGGGGTCTCCGGTGGACGTGTCGTTGCCGAGCACAAACGATTCGCCGAGACGCAGATTTGTAATGCCCGCAGGTACGCGCTTTTCACTGAGCATTGTCATAGTGCTGCTGTTTCCGCCCGATACCATCGACAGCTTTATGCCGAGTGTATTCGATATGCTATCTGCTAATTCAGACAAAACTCCTAGGTTTTCATTGTCGGGAAGTATTCCGCCGTAACAGGTGAGGTTTGTGCCTATTCCGAACAGCTCGATATTCGAGCAGGCGTGTATTTGCCTTGCGGTTTCGATTATCTCGTCGCGATTCTTAAAGAAAATGCCCTCGCGCAAGTCGCCCAAGTCTATCATAAGCACACATTTATGCATTTTGCCCAATTTCTTTGCGGCTTGGTTTAATTCAAACACCGTGGAAAGCTCGGACTGCATGCTAATGTCGCAGCTTTGTACAATCCTCTCTGCCTCGGATCGCATACCGATTCGGAGCAGCAACTTAGGCTTTGAGGTGTGTATCGCTTCCAAGTTTTCAAGCCTCGAATCCGCGAACATATCCGCATCGCTGTTTTCGATGAGCTCGGTTATTTTTTCGTCCGCACAGAATACCTTTGTGACTATCGCCGTGGTGAGCGACTGGGAGTGGCACAGCTCATTGAGCTTGTCGAGATTGGCTTTGAGCGCATCGAGATTAATAACTACTCTTGGGTACATACGTCCTCCCGTCATATTTTGAGGCTCTGCCTCATGAGGTTTACGGCGTCCTCGGGGAAGCGTTTGCCCAACACCCCAAGGGAAGCCATTGTGTAATCGTCGTCAAACAGGAGCTTAAGCTCGCCCGGTTTGGGGAATAGCATCATGCCGTGCTTGTTGCAGTCGGCTATTTGCCTGAGCAAGCGCTCTCTTTCGGGAAGCCTTGTGAGCGCTCCGCCCGTACCGACGATATAGCTGATTTTGGTAAGGTCCTTGCCCTCTGCGATAGTCTGCCTGCCCTGAGGGGAATAGATGTGCCTCAGCGCACCCGCATGTCTCGATATCGCGGTTATGCCGGCTTCAACGCAAAGCCTCGATGTGAGTCTAACTTGCTCGGACGTCTTAGGTATGGGCTTATAGTTAGCCATGCAGACATCCACGTCTATACCGAGTTCGTTTGTGAGCTTGTCCCGCCCTATCATCTCAACGAGGTTATGGGCGTTTACATACAAACCGAGGTCGCCCTCGACGGTGCGCTTTGCCATAGGCTCGGGGGATGTCTGTATAGACGCGATTTCATCGGAGCCGGGAGTCACCGAATGCACGTCGGTCGTAGCGCCGCCTATATCCACGACAACGAGATCGCCTATTTCGGCATAAAGAAGCTGAGAAGCCTCCATTACGGCGCCCGGAGTGGGGATTATATTGCCCTGCACCATGTCGCGGATATGCTCCATATTGGGAGCCTTGACAATATGCTCTTCAAACGCCGCGTGTATTATCTTCCTCGCAGGCTCGATGTTAATCATATCGAGCTTCGGGTAGACGTTTTCTGTCATGTAGAAGGGTATGCCGGCTTGTTTAAATATGTCTGCAATCTCGCGCCTGCATTGGATGTTGCCAGCGTAGATAACGGGCGTCTTGAGACCCGATTCGGCGATTGCACGCGCATTGAATACGGCAGTCGCCTTCTCGCCGTAATCCGTGCCCCCTGCAAGCATTATGAGATTCGGGTTTTCATGCACAAGGTCCTCGATGTCATAGCCGGACAGCTTTCCCGCCGTCGTGTTTCGGACTATCGCACCTGCGCCGAGCGCCGCCGCCTGAGCTGCGCGGACAGTCATGTCGTACACGAGTCCGTGAACGCTCATGCGAAGTCCGCCTGCCGCACTCGACGTCGCAAACATCTCCGAATAACTGATTTCTTCTCCGAGTTTTTGTGAAAGGTCGCGGATTGCGCCCGAAAGACCTATCGTCACATCGCCGACAAGCACGGACGTAGGCGCCTGCCCCTGACCCCAAAAGCGGGGGGAGGAAGAGCCTATGCCCGAGAAAGCATTGACGAGAGTAGTCGTCGAACCTATTTCCGCTACAAGAATATCTACTGTCATATCAAAAGAACAGGGGGTTGTTTGCCCCCTGAGTCGGTTGATTATTTCTCTTCGAGCTCACGTCTGCGTCTTACGAGGAATGTCGCAACGTGTACGCCCTTTGTGCCCCTGCCGAAGCCCTCGTCTGCGCCGTGTGTCCTTGCAAGCTCCGGGGTTACCTGAGTGCCGCCTGCGCAGAACATCAGCTTATCGCGGACGCCCATCTCACGTGCAAGCCTATCGATCTTCTCGATGTTCTTGTAGTGTATGTCGTCGTGGCTGATTATTGTCGAAGCGAGTATCGCGTCGGCATTGAGCTCTATTGCGGCGTTGACAAGCTTCTCCGGGGGGACGGATGTGCCGAGGTAATGTACTTCGATGCCGTACTTCTCTATGCCGCCGTGCTTTATGTCGATTATCTCGCGCAGACCTACGGAGTGTTCGTCCTGACCGACTGTGCCGCAGACAACACGCATGGGCTTGCGCTCCATCTCACTGCGAATCTCGTCGTCGCTCATGACTTCGGGCTCCTCGGGTATTACGAGGTCGCTTACTCTCACGGAGAACGGTACTTTACCCTTGACTTCGATCCTCGTGCCCTCTTGGTTATGCATTATCTCGCGGTTTATGACCTCACACTCTGTAAGGTTCATACGGTGAGCCACTTCAAGTGCCGCTGCCTCGGCAATGCGCTTGCTCGCCGGGAAGAACATCGTGAGCATAACCGTACCGTCTGCGAGCCATTCCATCTCGGGACGGATGAGGTCGCTTCCGGGCTTGTGGTCTGAGGCAGCGCTCATTCTTACGTTTACGTTGTCCTCCTCGTCAAGCTCGTCTATGTAGACTATCTTGTCGGGGCATTCGAGCGTACAACCGCCTATAAGCGCCGCGGGGTTGTCGATGTACTGCTCGCCGTACTGAGCGACATTGTTGTAGCCGTAGTGAGCGGTTACGGGAGCCATGTAGTCGGGCTCGCGCTTGAATATTGTACCTGCGCCTATGCCGCCGTCGATCTTTCTCACTATGCCGTCGCCGTTTCTCTCGGGATAGCAACCCGAATCGACGAAGAAGCCTTCTTCAACTGCCTTGAAGTAGCCGCCCATCTCGAGCATCTCTTCCATGAAGAGCACTGCACGCTCCTTGAGTTCTCTCGACTTGTCTCTGAGATAACCGTCCTTCTTAAGTTCGACCATCTCCATAAGTCCGTCGAGACCTACGAGTGTCTGCTTTGCGGTGTCGCAAGCTTCTATATTGTAAATGTGCCACGGTACATTTCTGCCCTCGTCGGGGGTGATTGTCGACTGTATATCTGCGCTCGTGAGCTTGGATATTACCATGTTGAGAACATGAGTGACAGTTGCTTCTCTCGTTGAAGCCTCGATGTACTTGGTGTTCATCTGAGCGCGCATCCTGTACTCGTGGAACAGCTCGCGGAGTGCTACTGCATAGGGAAGGTCCATGTATACACAGGGAGCGGGTGTAGCTGTGGGGGGTACGGTCGAGAGGCAGATGTTCTTCTTGGGTACGCCTACTCTCGCGGAGAATATCGCGTTTATGGCGTGCTGAACCATAAGTTCGGGCATTACCTTCCACGCTTCGCGCGCCGTCGCGTTAGCGTTATGCGCACCGTCTATCTGAGCCATGTTTGCCCAAGCTATGAGCTTCTTTGACTCACAGGCGTCTACGAATGAGCGCACCATGTTGATGTTGCGGTAAATTACGTTGTACTGAGGGTCCTGATGGACGCCGTTTACGCCCTCTTCGGCAAACATTACGGCTATATCGGGGCCTGCAACGCCTGAAACGTAGCTGTGGTAGTTTATGGGACGACCTACTTCGTCCTCTATCATGTCGAGTGCCTTACGCTGAGCACGAACCTGCTTACGTGTAATCGGAACACCGCCCATACCTTGGGGAGTACCCTCGATAAGACCGTCAAAGTGCGACTGACCTGCGGTCCTTATTACCATTATGTGGTCTGCGCCGTGATGTGCCGCCATGCGCATTCTTCTGATATCGTCCTCAAATCTGCCCGAGGCTATCTCGGTCGTGATGACGGGGCCGGGCTGTGGGTCGATATTGTCGAAGTAATGGGCGGGGGGAAGCGGCACGGAGCTCTTGAGGGGTTCTGTACAATCGTGGTACTCAAACGGACCCATGTGCAGATTCTCGACGGGCTTGCGCCATGTCCAACCTCTGCGACGGGGACGGTAATCCTTGAGGTCCTTGAGTATTTCGTCTATATCGATGGGCTTGTCGGGTGTAAGCTTGTAATCACTCATTGTTTGTTACCTCCCTCAAACTGTGCCTCGGCCTCCTGCCAAAGCTTGCCCTCGCACAGCGCGAGTCCTGCGGTGCGTATGTCGGTCTTTGTGGCGACGGAGAGCCTGTAAACTACATTGCCTGCGCCGTGACCTATAAGATTGTGCTCAATACAGCCGTCAACTATGGACTTTGCCTCGATGGAGGAGAAGCCCATTCTAAGCAGAACGGAGCGCTCAATCGAGGGTGACGTGTACTCATAGCCCATTTTGAGCATAGGGTCCACGAGCTTGTTTGCAAGCTCCCAGAAACGAGCCTCGAGCTGTTCGTCCGTCAGCGACTTGAGATGTGCGCTTCTGGATTCGTAATCGTCGGTTCTTTTCATGCTTTTGCTCCTTTTTTCAGTTCTTCAAGAACGGCATTGACATACGCTTCGTCCGTGTTTGTCTCCGCAACGAGGTACTCTATATCCGTATCTGTAAGTTCAAAAATCTTATCTCCTACAGCATTCTTTATTCTCGAATGCCTCAGATGGTCCATATCGACATCCGTAACGTCGATGAGCGAGGGGTGCTCGGGAAGTATGATGCTCTTTCCGGGAACCTCGTCCTTTGGGTCGCCGAAGTGGATGTCTATACCATTCTGGCGTGCAAACCAGAGCTGGGGATTGATATGCTTGCCGGCACCGGTATATTCTGTCTCCTGAACGACGATAATCTGATCCTCGTCCATTTCCTGAGCGAGCTTGAATGCCGCGGCGAGCGCTGTGTTGCCTGCAGGACCCTTCTCAAGTCCTTCGAGCGAGGCAAGGCATTCGGTTATGTAGAATACGCTGCCCTGTGTGACCGTGACATACCTGTCCATGTAGCGCAGGGGACGGCCGGCGCTTCTGGGGACGTCGGAACGGTCGGGGTTTGTGGTAAACGGGACGCCGAAGCCCGTGTGACCCGTCGTGAAAGACTTTTTATTGAACTGCGTGTCGGACGCCATGTGCAGTCCTGCGAGACTTACGCTTGCGCCGACGACCTTAGCTGAGCAGCCCGCTTTTCTTAGACCGCGAGCGGTACCCGTAAGATTGCCTCCGCCTGCGTTTGTGCAGACAACTACGTCGGGATCCTTGCCGAGCTTAGCCCTGAACTGATGTACGATCTCGTAGCCAAGCGTTTCTATGCCTGCGATGCCGAACGGAGTGTACAGTGATGCGTTGAAATAGCCGGTCTCCTCGAGTAGCTTCAGGAATGTATAGAAGAGTTCCGGACCTACGGTGAGTTGTACTACTTCTGCGCCGAGCGCCTCGCACTTTCTTGCCTTTTCGATTATCTCGGGCTGACCTATACCCTTGGAGTCGTAGCACTCCTGAACGACTATGCACTTAAGGCCTGCCATTGCCGCGTGTGATGCTACCGCCGCACCGTAGTTGCCGCTTGTTGCGGCAATTATGCCCTTATAGCCGTGTGTCTTTGCCTGATACACGCTCGTTGCGGAGCGGCGCGCCTTGAAACTTCCGGAGGGGTTTGTCGCCTCGTCCTTGACGAATATCCTTGCGCCCTTGCCTGCGGGAGCACACCTTCTCGCCAATGCGGTGAGGTTCTTAAGCTCGATTATGGGCGTGTGGCCGACAGAGAAAAGACCCTGAATCCTAACGAGCTCGTCTATGTCATAGCCTGTTGCGGCCATCATGGCTTCGTAATCGAACGCTATTTTTCCGCGCTCAAAGAGTGAGTAGTCCATTCCTACCGCTGTGCGCATTATTTCGTTTTTACGAGACATAACGCCGTTGTAGCTCATGTCCTTCATTTGGCCTCACCCCCGAACAGAATCTTTCTTACAGTATCTCCTATCTTGAGCACCTCGGGGACGAGGCTGCCGAAGCTGTGTTCGTAGTGGGGCGCTTCGTCGACAAGCTCACCTACGGCTGTGCGCCCGGTGCGTGTGATAACAGTTACAGTATCGCCGAGCTTTGCATCACTTTGCAGGTAGCCCTTTACCCACATCTCAAGAGGCACTTTCTTTGTGTCCTCGGGCAGGTTGGCAGAGCGCTCCTCGGGTTTAAGCACGATATTGTGTATCATGACCCAATCGCCTTTTTTTGCCATAGTATCCTCCGTTTTATATAATCACTTTTCGATATAATCTCTGAAGTCGCCCATTATAGCTCTCGGTACGGGCAGATCCAGCATGGTCTTGAGACCCGGTCTCGCGTTGATGACATGGGGAATCATGTTTACGACCATTGCGATTGTGCCTATGCCGCCGTCGACCTCGGGGTTGATCGCCATATTGACAGCAGGTGTGCCCTCGAGAACGATGTAGTCGCCGGTGTGGGTACCTTCCATCTCGGGCTCGATCTGCTGGGGATGGTACATGTCTATCTTGAGCTGGCCGTCGCAGTAGCCCTGACCCGTCATGTTGACGCCTGCTACGTCGCCTGCCTTAGCAAAGCCGTAGGGAGACTTACGGTCAACGCTCGTAACGATGGGCTTCATCTGCTGTTCAAACTTATCCACCTTCCAGCCCAATGCCTCGGCTATCATGCCCACGGACTCCGCAAAGCCTACGTGACCTGCGAGCGTGCCGTTCTCAACGCCCTTTGCGAACTCATCGACTGTAACGCCTACGCCCTGCTCTTCCATAACGGCGGGGCCAAAGGGTGAGAGACTGTTAACTCTGCGGCAGGTGACCTTTTTGACGTCGGTCATACAGCCTGAGAGGCATATTGCGAGCAGGTCCATCATGAGACCGGGGTTGATGCCCGTACCAAGTATCGAAACACCGTTTTCCTTTGCGAGCCTGTCGAGTTCAGCCGCAAGTTCGGGTTCCTGTGCCTTGGGATAGCTCATCTCTTCTGCGGTCGAGACTACGTTGATGCCCTGCTCGACGACGTACTTTATCTTATCGAAAGCTTTCCTGGTGAACGAATCCGTAGCTATGACGCAGATGTCACAGCACTTGTCGTATACGACTGCCTTAATATCGGGATTTACAAACACATCGGAACGACCGTTTCTGTCCTCGTCGAGAAGCTCATATATGCTCTTGTTGACACGGTCGGGATGAATGTCGCAAACGCCGACGATGTCTACGCCTTTCTTATTAAGAAGAACCTTTGCAATGCCGCTTCCCATTGCTCCGAATCCCCATAATGCAACTTTGACGTTTTCCATGATTTATCCTCCGAAAAAAGATTTGAAATTTTCACCAGATTATAACATGTAGAAATTCGTAGTTAAACCCCAAATATCAGAATATATAGCTTCATGCGCGGTACTTGTGCAATTTTGGCAATACTGGTATAATTACAAAAAAAAAGACGCCTCGGGCGCAACTATTCGTTGGGAAACTGCGTTTAGATAGTAAGGATTCAAGAATGAGGGATTTCGACTCGATTTATGAGCAATACTCCCGCCTGGTTTACTGGGTGGCCTACAACGTCGTGAAAAACGGTGATGAGGCACTTGATATTACTCAGGAAGTGTTCTTGCGAGCGCTCGACAAGATGAGCGTAATTTCAAAGTACAACGAAGTCCAGCTAAAGGGTTGGCTGTACAGGGTAGCAAGAAACGCATCTCTCGACCTGATACGGAAGAGAAAGCGTGAGACACTATACGACGAGACCCCGTTTGACTTAGCGGATACCGGGTTGACGCCGCTTGAACAGATTCTCGATGACGAAAAAAAACGGCTTTTGATGCAGGCTGTCAGTAAGCTCTCAGATATATACCGCGAGCCGATAATGCTCCACTATTTTTCGGGCATGAACTATTCGGAAATAGCGGATTTGTTGAATCTCACGGAGGGGACGATAAAGTCACGAATGTCGAGGGCAAGAACGCAGTTAATGGAGCTCATGGGAGAAGAGAATGGGTTTTGATGAGAACAAAATAGATAAAATGTTGAGTGAAACCGCAGAGCAGGCGAACAGGAACGTGAATTTTGCCGGGCTTAGGGATAGGATTGAGCTCGAAAGAAAGCGCAGGGTGCGTAGCAAGCGGTCCCTTATCAAGTACGCGAGTATGGCGGCGGCATTTGTCATGCTGCTTGGCATCGGGGGAGCTATGTTTATGGGAGGTTTCGGAGAGAAGCTCGGTCTCGTAAACAATGCGCAACAACTTGAACCGACATGTAACTCGGATGGCGATAATCCGTTGACCACTCCGAATCAGGTTGTCGATGTGACCACTATAGATTCCATGTATGAAGCGTATAAGGGCGGAAGTGGCAACGGCGGCCAAGTAGACGCCAACGCCAGGAGCAATAGCATAACGGGCTATCTCAAGAAGATAAAGCCATTCGCGGAAGACGCCGAGGTAGTATTTATAGGTAAAGCCGGAGATCTCGGAGAAAAAGGGCTTATACCCGAGAGCGTGCTTGCAAACGGCTGGAAGACGAGCAAGATAGATATTGCGAAGAAGTACACACTTACGGAGCGCGATTCTGCCCACTACTACATGGTGGCGCTTTGCTCCGGTGTACAGGACGTTCAAATTAAAGTCGGCGAGTGCGTTATAGATCAGGAGACGGACGGTCTCGTCCGGGCGCTTTGGAGAACAGACGCAATGGCGTTCATGTACGTTGAAGCGGAAGGTTTCGATGTGGACACTATCATAAAGGGGCTGGGCACGCTCAACGAAAACGAAACTAAATAGAAAAACGGGCGCATGACCGTGCCCGTATCTCTATAACTATCAACTGAGCAAGGAGGTTATCATATGAAAAAACGTATTATTGCTGTTATTGCACTGTCACTGATACTCGCATTGGCAATAGTGTTTGCGGGTGCCACACTCGCAGGCAGCATTGGAGGGGGACAGGTCATTGATAGGCGCATAACCGATATCGAATCAAAAGCATATGAGTATAAGACGCTCCCCGAAAAGGCAGAGACGTTTAATCCGGCGTACAAGAAGCTTCCGTGACCTCATAAAACAAACGGAAAACTCGTGTGTATTGCTAATAATATAGTATGACGAGGTACTGTAAGGCGACTTACTAAGCTGTATGACATAAGGACGGGCGAACCCCGTCTTTTTTCTGTTTTATGGCGTATGTTCGACTTATGCGCGTTTTGTATGACACTTGTATCGTACGACATTGACAGATGTGAGCTTAGGGTCTGCAAATCGTGATATAATTACCGTAACAGCTTTGGAGGAAATATGGAGAAAAGGGAAAGCATTGCAAAAATGTTCTGGGCATTCGTAAAGATAGGGGCGCTCACATTCGGCGGTGGGTATTCTATGCTGCCTATGCTTGAAAGGGAATGCGTAGATAAAACCGGCTGGGCAACTCAGGAGGAGCTTCTCGAATACTTTGCGATAGGTCAGTGCACACCGGGTGTTATTGCGGTAAACACGGCGACATTTGTGGGCATTAAGCTTCGCGGCGTCGTTGGGGCAATCGCCACTACTGCGGGCGTCGTCACACCGTCCATAATCATAATATCGCTGATTGCGGCGTTATTATCGAACTTTTCAGACGTCCCGGCTGTGCAGTACGCATTTTCGGGCATAAGGGTGGCGGTATCTGCGCTCATCGTCAATGCGGTCATAGGTTTGTGCAAAAAGAGTATTAAGAACGTATGGGGGATACTGCTTTCCGTAGTTGGCTTTGCACTCGTTGCTTTTTTCGGCACTTCGCCCGTTTGGGTCGTGCTCGGCGCAGGTCTTTTCGGCATTGTTAAAATGTACATCGACAAGGGTGCGGCGAATAAAAGCGGAGAAAAGGAAGAAGGCAAATGATATTCCTCACACTATTTCTCGAATTCTTCAAGATTGGGTTGTTTTCTGTTGGCGGAGGACTTGCGACGATACCGTTTCTAATGGAGCTTGCAGGCAAATACGATTGGCTGACGCATGAGATGCTGACGGATATGATAGCGGTGTCGGAGGCTACGCCCGGACCGATAGGTATAAACCTTGCAACGTACTCGGGCTTTGCGGCGGCAGGTGTACCGGGCGCGCTCGTAGCTTCTTTCTCAATCGTGTTGCCATCGTTCATTACGATAAGCATAATCGCGAAGGTATTGCAGAAGTTCAGACAAAATCCTTTGGTGGACAGTGTGTTTTCGGGAATACGCCCCGTAGTGACGGGACTTATTGCCGCAGCAGGCATGTCGGTGCTTAAGGTGTCGATTTTTAGCGCAGATATGAGGTCGGGGCTTGGTGCAACTATAACATCTGTCGATATTCCCATGCTAGTGCTGTTTATTTTAATATTGGTCGTGTCCAACATAAAGCAGCTTAAGAAGCTACATCCGATAGTGTTTATAAGCATAGGCGCGGCGGCAGGTATAGGGATAAACTATCTGTTAAGATAAAGAGCATTTATAAATAACGTTTTGGCCGTAGTCTTAAGGACTGCGGTCTTTTTTCTATCGCCTTGCGGCGTCCAGGCGTGTTTGCAACGTATACGCACGGAAGGTGCAACCACGGTGCATATAACAGTGCTTTATGCTGATTGCGATGAAAGTCAGGGAGGAAAGCTATGGAATTGTATCTTAGGGGCGAACCCAATCCGAGGCAGAGGGAGTTTCTGCTGAGCCGCACAAGGCACACCGCGTACGGAGGAGCAAGGGGCGGCGGCAAGAGCTGGGCGATGCGGCGGAAGCTCGTTATGCTCTGCTTGGCTCACGACGGACTCAACTGCCTGCTTATGAGGCGCACGCTCCCCGAGCTGCGCGAGAATCATGTAATTCCCCTGCTGCATGAGCTTGGCGGTATCGTGGAGTATAACTCGACAGAGAGAGTTTTCCTTTTTCCGAACAACTCGCGGCTGATGCTTGGCTATTGCGATGCACCAAACGACATATACAGGTATCAGGGCAGGGAGTACGAGGTCATAGGGCTTGAGGAGGCGACCCACTTCACGTTTGAGCAGATGCAGTTTATGTGTACCTGCAACAGAACGAGCAGAGGAGACTTCAAGCCTAGGATGTACTACACCTGCAACCCCGGAAATGTGGGTCATGCCTGGGTTAAAAGACTTTTCATCGACAGGCGCTTCGAGCAGGGAGAGACACCCGAGGATTACGCCTTCATACCGGCGAGAATTTACGACAACAGGGTATTGATGCAGGCGGATCCGGGGTATATCAAACAGCTTGAAGCGCTTCCGTATGAGCTGAGAAGGGCTCATCTGAACGGCGACTGGGATGTCTTTGCCGGACAGTTCTTCGGAGAGTTTTCACGCACGGAACACGTCATAAGGGAACATGCAATTCCGGCACGATGGAGGCGGTTTCGCTCAATGGACTGGGGGTATCATGACCCGTGCTGTGTGCTGTGGCATGCCATAGGTCCCGAGGGAAGAATAATCACCTACAGGGAGTTGTATGTAAACAAGCTCCGTGCCGACGAGGTAGCAAGCCGTATCGTGGAGCTTACCGCAGATGAGGCGATAGCGTACACGGTTGCATCTCCCGATATGTGGCAAAAGCGAGGCGCTGTACTTACGGGCGAGGGCGGCTTTGTGGGAGAATCCATAGCAGAGCTGTTTGCAAAGGCAGGAGTTCCGCTTACGCCGTCGGACAATTCGAGGGTCGCAGGCTGGCAGACCATGAGGGGATATCTCGCACACGGAGAGGACGGCATACCTATGTGGCAGACGTTCGAGCGCTGTGAGAATCTCATTAGGACGCTTCCGACACTCGTGTTCGACAAGTATAACAACGAGGATGTCGCAGACGGAGAGGATCACGCCGCAGAAGCGCTGAGGTATGCGCTAATGTCGAGGCCGTCGAGGGCTTGGGTGATACCTAAGGAGAGGACTCGCATACCGGGGCCGTTTGATACTGTGCAAAGCAAGGCAGGTTATCTGTCGATATAGTAAGGAGGACTTTTTGACATGACAAAGAATGAAAGAGCGCGTGCGGACGCGCTTTATGAGCTGTTTTACGAGTATACGGACGCATACAGGTCGGAATGGCAGAGGATGGAGCGCTGTGAGAGAATGTATTTCGGAGATTCGTGGAGGGATATCCCGCAGACCGATGCAAAGGAGCCCAGACCTGTTATGCCGATAATATTCTCGACAGTAGAGAACATAAAGGCGGACCTTATGGATGGAATGCCGGAGGCCGTCATAACGGCAGACGACGCCAAACATACAGCGCTTGCTGAGAGGTTGACGAAAGCTGTTAGGGAAAACCACGACAGAGCGCGCTATACAAGAGAATACGCGGAGCTTATACACGATTTGCTCGTATGCGGTACCATGATACAGGAGACGGGCTGTGACCTGGGGGACGGCTATGGAGCGGGCGGAGGCTTCATACGTCATGTAGACTGCAGAAGCATTATGTTTGACCCAACTTGCACCGACATACAGGATTCACGTGCGGTATTTAAGTTCACGCCCAAGCTTCGTGAGTGGTACAAGGCGCATTACCCGAAGCATGAGGCGCTTATGCACGCCGACGCCGCAGACGACCTGTGCATGGGTAATGCGGATACGGGAGCTGAGCGCATACTGCTAATCGAATGCTGGGAGCGCGAATACGACGAGAGCCAGGACATATACAGAATTCATATGTGTAAACTGGCAGGGGGTCAGTTGCTCGAGGACAGCAGATATATCAAGCCGCAGGGCTACTACAGACACGGTAAATACCCGTTTGTGGTTACGCCGCTTTATGCGAAAAAGGGAAGTTGTTTGGGACTGTCCGTTTCGGATATGTTTGCGGACAGACAGCAGCTTGCGGATAAACTCGACCAGATAGTACTCAAAAACGCACTGCTCTCATCGCACAATAAATTGCTTGTAACGGGCGCATCGGGCTTTGACACGGATGACTTATGCGACTGGTCAAAGGAGGTACACAGGGGCGACAGCCTTTCGGGTATCAGCTGGTTCTCGACTGCTCCTCTGCCCTCGTATCTCATAGGATACATAGACAATATGAGACAGTCTGTCAAGGAGGAATCAGGCGCAAACGAGTTTTCACGGGGAAATTCGACCGCAGGCGTCACGGCGGCAAGCGCGATAAGCGCGCTTCAGGAGATGTCAAGCAAGCGTTCGAGAATGGCACTCAGGCTCGTTCATGATGCTTTCTGCGAGGCGGTTGAACAGGAGCTTGACGCCCACATAGAGTTTTATGGCTTGACGGAAGCACATAAAGGTTGCGACTGCGCAATGCGTCCGCTTGGCATGAGTGTATCGGTAAAGGCACAGAAGCAGAATAGATTCAGCGTGCTTGCGCACAACGAACTCATTATACAGCTCGTAAAGCTCGGAATGCTGACGCCGAATGTCGGGCTTGAGCTCATGCTGTTTGATTCAAAGGAGCAGGCATTGGAGCTTATGAAAAAGCAGGCAAGGTTAGGGTATCCACAGGTAAATCTGCATGGATAAAACGTGGAAATCCGGCCAATAATAGCCCCAAGGGAGGTGCTGCATGGACTTTAAGAAGAACACAAAAGACGTAAGGAATGAAGCTGACGGAAGCGCATTTACAAACAAGCAAAAGATACCGTCGGATGTTCTGGGCAGTTATACGGGGCTTACGGCAGATTGGGACGCCCCCGTGCAGGACGCAGACGACCTATAAGCACGAAGCGCAAATTAAAACGGCAGTTTGCAACTGCCGTTTTTTTGCTGTAATCGTCACGTCAGATAATTTTGAATGCGGATATGATGTAGCCGCATTCGGAGGCCGCAGACGGTATTATCTCGATTTCGACTGTCGAGACATAGCCTTGCGAAGCGGCGGAACCGGCAGCGCCGAAGTGTAGTGTACCTTTAAGCAGAAGAACACCGCCGTCACTTGCGGTTACATCGCTTATGTCAACGCCATACACGGAGAGCGCGTGCGATGTGGAGACGGAGAGACTATCGGCATTCTCTTTTATACCCCATGCGGACAAATCGAGCTCTGATTCTATGCCCAGAGAGGTAGATATGATCTCAATAAGCTCGTCTCGGGTCGTCACAACAGAACCTGAAACTCCGGGGTTTTCATCAATTAATCGTATGCAGGCGTATATGGTTGCGGCATAGGGAGATATCATGCCATCGGTATAGCTCTCGTAGTTAACGGCGAGTGCGGTTGCCAACGAGTTGAGCCTCGGCAAAAGCGCATAGAACGCATCGACCGATATTACGTCGCCCACAAAGCCCGGAGCGGCTTCAGCGGTAGTTACGTCAAATGACAGTATACCTTCCGATTCGGGTGCAAGGCTCGCAGGAAGGACATATATCCTGTAACCGAAATCCTCTACGGTATATCCGTTATAGAGGTCGATAGCACGCAAAACACTCTCTATCGTTACATCGTGGAAGTAGTTGCCGTCGACTGCACTCGCAACATCGGAGAGTATCGCCTGCGCCACGTTGTTTTCGCCCGAATACACGCCGCTTACGTATTGGAGGGGACGCTCATTGCCGCGCCCATCGAGTACGAGCGTACTTATGCCGAGTTCTTCCCCGACGCCGTATGAACTTATTGAGTTGAATATTACATTGGTGTAGCCGCGCGCATAGCTCAGCTCATAACTTACATCGGTATAGGGTAGAGGTTCGCCGTCGGCTCTGTCGGCCCGCGGCACTCTTTCCTGCGATACCAAAACGAGTAATGAATCCATGTACCTCGCAACAGCCTCGTTCATCGCAGCGCCCGCGGGGGTAGAGTCTTCAAAAACGGGTATTGAATAGGTGAGTCTGTATTGCGCTGTGTCCTCATCTGAATCCTCTGGATAGTACAGCGTCTGCGAAAAGGAGTCTACATCGCTCGGCTGTGACGCAGGCTCCCGAGATGTCCCGGGGAGTATGCTCTCTGTGGGCTTGGGGGTAACGGTCATGTTATCCGGATGCCCCGCATTTCCCGTAACACAAGAGCTTAGGAGCAGCATCACAACAATCAGGCATAGTGCTTTCTTCATATGTACCTCCAATTCAATACACTAATTATAACATAAATACGAATAGGAGTAAAAAATGTCACAAACTGTCACAGAATGTTTAAAAAAAACGCGTAAGAGCAGAAAAGCGGAGCGCATATTCAACGCGCTCATAAAGCTTTGTATGGACGATACGCAAAAGGCGGCAGACAGAATTGCTGCCGCCAAGCTGTATCTGAGTTATTGCTATGACCAAAGAGAGGATACCGCGGACACTCTCAAGGTCATATTCGAGGGGGAGACCCCGGGATACTTGGATTAACCGTATGCCTCAAGCCGCAGGTGAAGTGTTAGGTGATACTGAAGGTGTGCCGTTGGGGTTTGACAGATCCTGCATGTCTGTGGGAGAGGGGGAGGCTAGCGACATGAAGTACGCCTGAATGCCTGCGGCTATGCCTTTTGCCAACAGGTTTTGATATGCCGCATCCTGCAGGCGCACCTCCTCTTCGGGGTTTGAGAGAAAGCCGCACTCAGCTATTATGGCTACAGGAGTGCTTTCCCTTATGACGTAATAGTTACCGGAGTTTGCGTGCCTGCGGGGCCTTCCTACGGAGTCGCATAAGCCATCTATGACAAACTTAGCGAGCTTCTGCGCCTCGGGCGAATTCTTGTGATAGAACACCATAGGACCATTCACGGCGCTGTCTGTAAACTCGTTCATATGGACGCTTACCACCATATCCGCGGAGGAGCCGTTCATTATCCTGAGCCTTTCTGCCATATCGGCTCTTTTTTTTTCGGCAAGCGCGTTGTCATCCGTCCTTGTCATAACTACGTTGTAGCCGAGCATTTCGAGCTCCGCCTTAAGCAGATACGCCACCTTGAGGTTAAGCGTGGACTCGATTACGCCCGTGTTCTTTCCGGTCGCACCTCCGTCGGGCGCGCCATGCCCTGCGTCAATTACTATGGTTTTGCCGTTTGACTGCACGGGTGAGGGCGTGGGTTCTGACGGTTGAGCCGGGTCTGACGGTCTTGCGTTTGGAGGAAATGCCTCACAGCCGATAAAGTATGAGCATAAGACGACGATTACAGCGAGTGCGGATACAAGTCTTACAGATACAGAGTGATTCATGGCAGAGTCCTTTCGATAGGTTTCGTTATTAGGCACAACGATGCCATATCTGATTATATTAGCGCGACCTCTGTCTTATTCTGTATAAAACAAAATATGGCACATCATGTGTAAATAACCGTGCGTTATGTTAAAATACATTGACGTATATTGATGGGGGTTCGCATGATTTACATAATTGAGGACGATACCGACATCCGTGAAATGGAAAGCTATGCGCTTAGAAACAGCGGCTTTGACATTCTCGCGCTCTCGGACGGCTCGGGGCTAGCCGAGGCTCTTACAAGGGAGACGCCCGACCTCATACTGCTCGACATAATGCTCCCGGGGGAGGACGGTCTTTCCATACTGAGGAGGCTTCGCGCATCGGAGCGCACAAAGCGCATACCGATTATTATGGTTACAGCTAAGACCACGGAGATAGATAAAGTTAGGGGTCTCGATATGGGTGCGGACGACTATATAACCAAGCCATTCGGAATAATGGAACTCGTTTCGCGTGTCAAGGCACTTTTAAGACGTGCGGCACCCGAAGAGAATGACGGAATAATTGCCTGCGGCACGATAGTTATGAACGACTCTAAGCGCAGGGTACAGGCGGGAGAGACCGTTGTCGAGCTTACATACAAGGAGTATGAGCTTTTAAGGCATATGCTAATAAACAGGGGCGTGGTATTGACAAGAGAGAAGCTATTGGGTGCGGTTTGGGGCTACGACTACATAGGCGAGACGAGGACCGTCGATATGCACATAAAGACGCTCAGACAGAAGCTCGGGGACAGCGGAGCGCAGATAGTTACCGTAAGAAATGTCGGATACAAGCTGGACGGCTGAGGTGGAAAACTGTGAAAAAGGCGCTTATGCAAATAACTGCCGTCACTGCGGCGGTTGCATTTCTCACAGCAATAGGGGTGAGTTTCGCTGTTTCGGGGATGGAAATGTATCTACAGATTATCATACTCGTTTGTGCGCTCGTAGCGGTCTGTGCATTGGGTGTGGCGGCTTCAACAGCCGTATCGAGGCGCATGATGAGGGAGCTGTCAATGCTGACGAGTGATGACACAGCGTATGCTGCGTCGAGCATGAGATACGAGGAACTCGAGAGTATAGCAAAGAAGCTTACCGAACAGAAGGCAAGGATACTTTCTCAGGAGCACATTAAGCAGGAGTTTACCGCCAATGTATCGCATGAACTCAAGACGCCGCTTACGTCGATATCGGGCTATGCGGAGATGATAGCTACGGGCATGGCGAAGCCGGACGACGTCTCCGACTTTGCACACAGGATACAAAAGGAAGCGAGGCGACTGCTCACGCTCATAAGCGACATAATTAAGCTTTCCGAGCTTGACGAGACGGATAAGGCGGAGAGCATGGAGCCTGTGGACTTGAAAGACATCGTGACTGAGTGCTCCGAGATACTATATAACAGTGCGGCAGAGAACGACATCGACATAAACATAGTCGGGGGAAACTGTGTTGTGCAGGGAAACCACAGTCTGCTTACGGAGCTCGTGTTTAATCTAATGGACAACGCCATACGCTACAACAGAAACGGGGGCAGCATAACGGTTACCGTTGGTGACGGGGTGCTTAGCGTGCGCGACACAGGCATAGGCATACCGAGTCAGCACTTTGACCGCATATTTGAGCGCTTCTATAGGGTCGATAAGAGCCGCTCTAAGGCTACGGGCGGGACGGGGCTTGGACTTGCCATAGTCAAGCACGTTGCAGAACAGCACGGCGCGAGAATTAGCATAGACAGTGAAGAGGGCAAATGTACACTGATCACTATTAATTTTAACGAGAGCAAGGGAGCGACGGATTATGAGTAGAGCGGACATGCTGTTTATTGAGAACTGCAAGAAAATTCTGAACGAGGGTTTTTCCGACGAGCATCTCGACGTGAGACCCAAGTGGGACGACGGGGCGCCCGCACATACGATAAAGACATTCGGAATCGTAAACAGATATGACTTGTCTGAGGAGTTTCCCATACTCACGCTCAGACGCACATACTTTAAGAGCGCACTCGATGAGTTGCTTTGGATATGGCAGAAGAAATCGAACAACGTACATGAGCTTGCAAGCGGCATATGGGACCAGTGGGCAGACGAGGACGGCTCAATAGGTAAGGCTTACGGCTATCAGCTCGGTGTCAAGCACAAATACAAGGAGGGAATGTTTGACCAAGTAGACAGGGTGCTCTACGACCTCAAGTATAATCCTCAAAGCCGCAGGATAATGACGAATATCTATGTACATGCGGATCTTTCGGAGATGAATCTGTATCCCTGCGCATACTCTATGACGTTTAATGTGACGGGGGACAAGCTCAACGCGATACTCAACCAGAGGTCACAGGATATGCTGACGGCTAACAACTGGAATGTATGCCAATACGCCGCACTCGTACATATGTTGGCCCAGGTCAGCGGACTCAAGGCGGGCGAGCTCGTTCACTGCATAGCGGACGCACATATATACGACCGGCATATCCCCATAATTCGTGAGCTTATCGTGAGAGAGCCGAAAGATGCGCCTAAGCTCGTTATAGACGAGAACATACACGAATTCTATGAGTTTAAGTCGGACAGCCTCAGGCTTGAGGGCTATAAACCCCACAAATTCGACACAAAGATACCGGTGGCGATATGAGAATGAAGATGATAGCCTCGGTCGACGAGAATAACGCAATAGGCAACGGCGGCGAGCTTCTTATAAGGTGCAAAGACGATATGAAGCGCTTCCGAAGGCTTACTATGGGCGGCGTTGTGATTATGGGACGCAGGACATTTATGACTATGCCAAACCAAAAGCCTCTGCCGGGCAGGGTGAATATTGTGCTCACGCATAACGGCAAGGGTATAGACGACGACGCAATCGTGGTCGGGTCTGTCGAGGAGCTTATGCCCGTGCTCAGTGATTACAGCGACCGCGATATATGGGTAATAGGCGGACAGAGCGTGTATGAGCAGCTGCTACCATACTGCGATGAGTGCGACCTGACGAGATGGCTCTGCACAAAGTCGGCGGATGCTTTTTTCCCGAAGCTGGATGCAGACGATGGGTGGACGCTTACAGAATGTTCTGAGGAGTTTTCGTGTGAGGACGTGTGCTATCGCATAGAGACGTGGAAAAGGACGGCTGCGGACGAAATCTGCACCCGATAACACGGAATGTTAAGCATATGTTCATAGAATATTCACAAAATATGGTAAATTTAGTGATAAAAGACACAAAATGTATGATATAATCGGTCGAGAGCAAAGCAATGTGGGTGGACGTATCCTCCAGAACTTCATAAGGTGTATTTGAATTATAAGGAAGGTTACTTCCTTATATTTCATTTATAGCGGATACTTGTTCATGTCTGTGTGCATATAAGCGATTCGGCCGATTGGCATATTCGGACGTGCTTTGTAAGTTTGTATCAATATAACGCTTCAATGGATTCCAAGTATCGTCACACGCGTGTGGATTTGGCCGCGAATCAACGATAAGCTTGCCGAAGCGAAAAAAAGCGGCGGCGTTTTCGTTGCCTTACGCCGACTAGGGGACATCCTGCCCTATTTAGCTATATTAGTCGTTTGTCACATTTCCATTGCCGTTCACGGGAAGGACTTCACCCAAATATGTGGGGAGCGGCTTGAATATAACCATGAAGAAATCCTTCACCCGTGCAAGCGATTCGCGGAGCTGTGAATACGTTGCATTGGCATATTCTCTGAGGTCACTCGTTAAGCCGTAAGCTTCGAGCCCTAATGCGTTTGCTATGTAGAGCGCCCTGTACATATGGAACTTCTGTGTAACTATCAACACTCTGTGTGCGCTGAAAACATCCCTTGCCCTATACATGCTCTCATATGTAGAAAAGCCTGCATGGTCCATGAATATGTTTTCGGACGGTATGCCGCAATCCATGGCAAAGCTTTTCATAACGTTGACCTCGTCATAGTTGTTCCTGCCGTGGTCGCCGCTCATGAGCAGCTTGTCGGATACGCCTGCGCAGTAAGCCTCTATACCGATTTTGAGCCTGTCCTCGAGTACGTGGCTCGGGCGATTATTCCGCCACACGCCTGCGCCGAGCACGAGTATGCAGTCAAAACTTCCGAGCGCCTTTGCTTCCTCTATGTCAACTATTCTGCTTTGCGCAGAGAGCAGTACGATTATGTTTATCACGGCAAACAGCAAAAAGAGTGCCGCGAGTAACGATGCGATTATTATTACTATCAGTCGTCTTGTGTTTGGATGTGCCATCATTTCCTCCTTAATGCTTAATATTGGTTGAGCAGATATCTGTCTTTTTCGGTATCTGTGCGAGAATTATCGCGGCAAACATCAGCCCACAACCACAAAGCTCCTTTGCGGTAAGCGTCTGACCGAGTATTAGCCAGCCCGCGAGCACCGCAAACACCGATTCGAGGCTCATAAGGAGCGAGGCAAGCACAGGCGGCGTATCTTTCTGCGCAACTATTTGCAGGGTGTAGCCGACGCCGGACGACAGAGCACCGGCATAGAGTATGGGAAGCCACGCAGAGAGTACAGCTTCGATGTCGGGTCTCTCAAATACTATCATGCAAATGCCGCTTATTAGTGCGCACACGAAGAATTGTATCATAGACATGCGCACGCAGTCCACGGTCTGTGAAAAGCGGTCTATTACGAGTATATGTGCGGTAAAACCCAACGCACACAGAAGCACGAGTGTATCGCCGGGAGCTATGGTAAAACTCTCTGTCATGCAGAGCAGATACATTCCCACGACCGCAATGATAACGGCTATCCAGACGAGTATGCCGGGGCGTCTGCGGAAAACCAGCCCGGCAACGGGCACGAACACTATGTAAAGTGCCGTGATGAAACCGGCCTTGCCTACGTTCGTGTACATCACGCCAAACTGCTGAAGCGCACTTGCAACCGCAAGTATTATACCACAGAGCACACCGGCAAACAAAAGCGTGCGCTTGCTTGCCGTAGGCGGAACGAAATTCGGGTCTTTCCTGTTTAGCACATCGAGCAGTCGCACAACAGGTATAAGAAGCACGCCCGCGATGAGCGAACGGGCGGTGTTGAACGTAAATGGTTCGATGTATTTCATCGCTTCACTCTGCGCCGTAAATGCGACTCCCCATATGAGCGCAACGAGCACGAGCGTCAGACTTCCGAGTATACGTTTGCGTTTCATGTTTACTCCAAAACACGGATTCGCCTTAATTATAACACACATTTATAACAAATTAGATTGGGCATAGTGCTCGGTTTATGGTATAATCAACAATTAGATTGGTGTACTGTATTTGTAAGGAGATATTATGAGTAAAAAGACGAACATAGGCGGACAAGCGGTAATGGAGGGCGTAATGATGCGCTCGCCAAGAGGTATTGCCATTGCTGTTCGGGCTACGGACGGAACGATAAACAAAGAGTTTCGCACTGTGACTTCAAAGGCAAAGAAGGGGACGTTCCTTGGCTTGCCTATTGTTAGGGGTGTCGTTAGCTTTGTTGAGTCGCTGACGATAGGTATGAGTACAACCACGCGTTCTGCGGAGATGATGGGGTTGGATTATGAGGAGCCCTCAAAGTTTGAAAAGTGGCTCGCAAAGGTGTTTGGCACGACCGCGGACAAGATATTTATTGCAATTGCGGCTGTCATAGGCATTTTGATAGGCGTCGGATTGTTCATGTTCCTGCCTACACTCATAGCCGACCTTATATTCGGCTCCGATGTGGGCTCGTTCTGGAAGAGCCTAACGGCGGGCGGCATAAGAATGCTGGTATTCTTGGGTTATCTGCTCCTTTGCAGTGCAGTTAAAGATGTGCGCAGGCTTTTCATGTATCATGGTGCAGAGCACAAGACCATAGCCTGCTATGAGGCCGACGACGAGCTGACGCCAGAGAACGCCATGAAGCATTCCAGATTCCATCCTCGCTGTGGAACGAGCTTCCTGTTCCTCGTAATGATCATATCGATACTGTTCTTCTCGATAGTTGGTTGGTCGGAGAATAAGCTTATACTTTACGGCACAAGGCTTCTGCTGATACCCGTTATTGCAGGCGTGTCATATGAAGTGCTACAGTTTGCGGCAAAGCACGACAACATTTTAACGAAGATACTCAGGGCTCCCGGCATGGCGCTTCAGCACATAACAACTAAAGAGCCTACCAAGGATATGCTCGAGGTGGCGATAGCATCGTTTAAGCTTGCACTTGACCCCGACGCAGATAAAAAAGAGACAGAGTCGATTATGACCGAAGCGGATACAGCGAGCGCTGAGACTTGCAGCGAGTGTGTCTGCGGCGAAAAAGGGGAAGAAGAAGAGACTAACGAGTGCGGTTGTGGCTGTTGCAACGTCGAGTAGAATGTCGGGAGTTACGATAGCACAGGCGAGAAAGCGGCTTGCGGAATCGCTCGGAAGCGTAGCGCATGAGGAAGCAGAGAGTCAGGCGACGGAGCTCATCGCTTCGATAGTCGGGTGCGATACGCTCGAGGTACTCTTTCGCGGAAACGAGGAACTCAGCGAAGCGGCAATTGATAAGCTCGCATCTATGGAGAAAAGGCGACTTGCAGGCGAGCCATTGCAGTACATACTCGGCGAATGGGAACTCATGGGGCTGGGCTTTTACGTCACGCCCGATGTGCTCATACCGAGGCAAGACACCGAGACTGTTATCGAAGCGGCGCTCAAAGAGATAAAAAAAAGGGACTGCAGGACTGCGCTCGATATGTGCTGCGGCACGGGTTGTATAGGAATAAGCCTTGCAGTATTGGGCAAAGTCGAGGCTACGATCTGCGATATAAGCGAGCATTGCATACGGCTTTCACAGAAAAACGCGGACAGAAACGGAGTCGTCGTTAGGACGGTGCAGACCGATTTGTTTTACGGTATACAGGGCGAAAAATACGATATAATCGTGTGCAATCCTCCTTACATACCGAGGGATGAGCTGATATCGCTTCAAAAGGAGCTGACATACGAGCCCGTTTTGGCGCTCGACGGCGGTGAGGACGGTCTGGATTTTTACAGGAGAATAGCCGCTTGCTTCAGAGAGCATCTAAACGATGGAGGTGTGCTCGTGCTTGAGATAGGTTACAATCAGGCCGAGGCGGTCTGCGAGATATTCGGCGCAGGGAATGTGATAGCGGACATTTGCGGCAATCCGAGGTGTGTAGTAGTTGAGAGGTAATTTATGATAAACAAGCTTAAGTCATTGAAGGAAAGATATGAGGAGCTGGGACACTTTTTGAGTTCGCCCGATGCTATGAACGACAGAAAAGCCTGGCAGGATGCAATAAAGGAGCACTCCTCGCTCGAGGAAATCGTACACGCATACGACGAATACACAGCGGTCGAAGAGGAGCTTGAGTCGCTTTCAGAGATGATTGAGGGCGCAGATGCCGAGATGAAGGAGCTTATCCACGCAGAGCGTGCCGAGCTTATCGAGAAGAAAGAAGCGCTTAGCGAGAAATTGAAGGTGCTTTTACTGCCAAAAGATCCCAATGACGACAAAAACGTAATGATAGAGATAAGAGCGGGAACAGGCGGCGACGAGGCGGCGCTTTTCGGAGCGGTACTGCTCAGAATGTATCAGCGCTATGCAGAGCGTCACAGGTATCAGTCCGAGATAATATCGGGTGCGTTTACCGAGATGGGCGGTGTGAAGGAAGTTGTGCTCGCACTCAAGGGCAAGGGCGCATACAGCAGGATGAAGTTTGAAAGCGGCGTCCACAGAGTACAGCGTGTCCCCGAGACGGAGTCGCAGGGCAGGGTACATACGTCGGCGGCGACAGTTGCGGTTCTGCCCGAGGCGGAGGACATCGAGGTCGAGCTGAACATGAACGACCTGAGGATAGATACATACCGTTCGAGCGGCGCAGGCGGGCAACACGTCAATAAGACCGAGAGCGCTATAAGAATCACGCACATACCAACCGGAATGGTGGTGCAGTGCCAGGACGAGAAATCACAGTTGAAGAACAAAGAACAGGCGTTGAGGGTGCTCAGGACGAGACTGTACGAGTTTTACAGGTCGCAGAGGGATGCTAAGGAAGCTTCGACGAGAAAGTCGCTCGTGGGCTCGGGAGACAGGTCGGAGCGCATAAGGACGTATAACTTCCCACAAAACAGGCTGACAGACCACAGGATAGGACTTACGATATACAAGCTCGACGCATTTGTAGACGGCGATTTAGACGAAGTAGTAGATGCGCTTATACTTGCCGAGCGTACGAGAATGCTTACGGGCGGCGAAGACTGATGATGGACACACAGATTTTCTCCTGCATCGCACAGCCCGATAGTGGCACAAAGTTTGCCGGACAGATAGTACGCCAGGGCGGTCTCGTGGTTTTCCCCACGGAAACGGTATACGGCCTCGGCGCAAACGGTCTCGACGGCGATGCAGTCAAAAAAATATTCGAGGCAAAGGGGAGGCCGCAAGACAACCCCCTTATACTCCACGTTGCAAGAAAGAGCGACGTAAAGGACTTGTGGCTGAGGGTAAGCGATATCACGAGAAAACTCATGGATGCATTCTGGCCCGGACCGCTCACTTTGGTGTGTCAAAAGAGCTCGATAGTACCGGACGAGGTGACTGCGGGGCTCGATACCGTTGCGGTAAGGATGAGTTCAAATAAGACTGCGTTGGCTTTGATACGCGCAGCAGGAGTACCTATTGCCGCACCGAGCGCAAACACGTCTGGCAGGCCCAGCCCCACGAGCGCACAGCACGTCATTGATGACATGTGGGGAAAGGTGGACTGCATACTCGACGGAGGTCAGTGCGCAATTGGGCTTGAATCCACAGTACTTCTCGTGTCAAAAAAGCCGACTATATTGAGGCCGGGCGGAATAACCCGTGAGATGCTTCAAAGCGTGATAGGCGATGTCGACGTGGCGCAAAGCGTGCTCAGTCCGCTTAAGGATGGCGAGACGGTAGCTTCACCCGGGATGAAATATAAGCACTATGCGCCTGAAGCAGATGTAATAGTTGCATGCGGAACACTCATGGAAATGGCGGGGATAATAAAGCGCGAATACGATAAGGCAGAAGCAAAAGGTAAAAAGTGCGTAATTCTTGCTTCAAAGGAGACGCAGAGCTTTTACAGGGGCAAGAAGTATGATATAATCGGTTCGGCCACGGAAAAAAAGGATATGTGTGCAAACCTTTTCAGTAAGCTGCGGCAGTATTCAGATGCCGTGGACGTCATATTTGCTGAGTCCGTTTCGACTGACGACATGGGACTTGCGTATATGAATCGTTTGTTGAGAGCATCAGGCTTTACCGTGCTTACTGAATGAGAATATAAAGGAGATTTGTTTTGAAAACCGTTTTGTTCGTTTGTTCAGGCAATACGTGCCGTAGTCCAATGGCTGAGGCTATATTCGACGAGCTTTCAGACGACCACCCACGATTGCGCAACAATGTGAAATGTGCCTCCGCAGGTACAATGGCATTTGACGGCGACCGTATGATGGATCACGCGTTGGACGCTTTGGAAAAAATGGGTATCGACGGCTCGCGTCACCGCTCAAAGAGGCTCAATGAGAGACTCGTGGATGAAGCGGATATCATACTTACTATGGAAGCCTGTCATATGGATGAACTTGAGGCACTTTACCCGGAAGCTATGGAAAAGACCCATACGCTTAAGGGTTACGTCGCGGGTGTTGAGGGTTATCCCGACGATTCCGAGGACGAATACAGTGTAGATGATCCTTACAGGATGCCTCTTGATACCTATGAGGAGGTAGCTTGCGAAATACGTGAAGCAATAGAAGCTTTGCTCGGCATACTCGATAGGCAGATTGAAGAGGAAGAGGGTTAATTATGAAGTTTATAATAGGCTGTGACCACGGCGGATTTGACCTCAAACAGGCGCTGATGCCCTGTTTGAAAGAACTCGGCTATGAGTTTGAGGATGTCGGCTGTTATACCACAGACAGCGTAGACTATCCCGACATTGCGATTGCAATCGCAAAGAGGATCGCAAGCGGTGAATTCGAGCGTGGCATAGTGATATGCGGCACGGGGATAGGCGTATCAATCGCGGCAAATAAGGTGAAGGGCATACGTTGTTCGCTCTGCGGCGACATACTTTCCGCAAAGCTCACTCGTGAGCATAATAACGCAAATCTGCTCGCTTTGGGCGGTAGGATAATAGGAGTTGAGACTGCAAAGGCAATAGCTCAAACATGGCTCACTACCGAGTTTGCAGGCGGGAGACATGAAAGAAGAGTAAACAAAATCACACAATACGAAACCGAGGAGGAGACAAATGGGTAAGGTAGTAGTTATCGATCATCCGTTGGTAATGCACAAGCTTAGCATACTGAGGGACAAGCGCACAGGCACAAAGGAGTTTAGGGAATTGGTATATGAGCTTTCAATACTTCTGGGTTATGAGGTAACGAGGGAGCTGGCAGTTACAGAGACAATCGTGGAAACACCTATAGGTCCGGCAAAGTGCAAGACTCTCGAGGGAAAAAAACTCGGCGTAGTACCGATTCTCAGAGCAGGATTAGGCATGGTGGACGGCATCACGAGCTTGCTTCCGGCTGCGAAAGTCGGACATATCGGCCTTTACCGCGATCCCAACACACTCAAGCCTGTCGATTACTACTCAAAGCTTCCCTCTGACGTGGGAGAGCGCGACATTATAATTGTCGACCCGATGTTGGCAACCGGCGGTTCTGCGGTAGCCGCAATCGACGTTTGCAAGCGCGAGGGTTGCAAGAACATCAAGCTTTGCAACCTGATTGCCGCACCCGAGGGCATAAAGGTCGTTCAGGACGCTCATCCCGATGTCGATATCTACCTCGCCTGCATAGATGAATACCTCAACGATCATGGCTACATCGTACCAGGTCTGGGCGATGCCGGCGACAGGCTCTTCGGAACAAAATAAAAACTGTTTGCATATTAAAAGGAGCTTTTACAGGCTCCTTTTTTCATATCTTGTTGTTCATTACTCGGTTATTTGTCGTCTGTGCCGCGTGCGATATCCAAGAACTCTTCCTTGCTGATTTTTGCAGAGGACTTAAACTTGCAACCGCGGAACTGCACGTCGAACATACATATCCCCTTATATTGACAGTATGTACACGAATCGCCTCGGGAGGACTCTCCCTTAACCGGCTCTGCCTTGACGTAGCCGTGTAGTATCTTGCGGAGCGTGTCGGTGGCCTTTTTCTCGGCAAACCTCAAAAACAGATCCATCTCCTCTGAGTTTAGCAGGCGATTATCGGAAGTGCGCGGACCTATGCCCGTTACTATGGATTTACCGTTTTCACTCGAGTCGTTTGCGGCGATTATACCCTCGTCGTTTAGAGTGATGCCGTTAAATGCGAATTGGCCTAGCAGTGTTTTCTCCGCAGGTGTGGATTTTTTGAATGCGGATTCGTCGAGCTGGGGCGTTATGAGAGGCATATAATACACGCCTGCCGCCTGCATGGCGCTGTCAGTGCCGAGCATGGCAAGTGCATACAGGGGAAGCTGAAGGTGAATGCCGCTGTAGAGGTCGTCGAACGTGAAAGTTTTGCCTCCGCTCTTGTAGTCGATTACTCGTATGTAGATTCGTCCCCTGTCCTCGTATGTGTCGAGCCTGTCTATAGCGCCGGAAAACAAGAATCTCGTACCGTCGTCGAGCTTAAGCTCAAACGGAGGGTAGTCGCCGTCCTCACCGAACTTTATCTCCGTCTTGTACGGTCTGAAAGAGCCGCAGGCAATCTGCTTTACCGCCGCCCATGCAGTGTCCCTTGCGACGTCGAACATATCGAGCTTCATAAGTCCGTATTTGGCAGATGAAGCGAATATACCGTTGTTGTGCTTGGAGCTTATCTCCTCGAGTATCGGATTTATCAGTTCATCGCACTGTTCGCGTGTCATTTCGGCAAAGTTCATGTCCTTTTCGGCAAGCAGTGAGAAAAATCTGTCCATTACCTCGTGGTAGAAGCTGCCCGAATCGACGGGGCGTTCCTTGAGTATGTCGCGCTCCTTAAGCCTCAATCCGTACTGTAGTAGATAACTGAAAGGACAGCGGTTGAAGCTTTCAAGCCTCGATGCGCTTGCGACGGTGTTGGGGGGATAGAGCGCCTCTACGACATCGGGATCGAGCGAATCCTCAGACGGTGAGAAGAACAGCAGATGCCTTATATGCTCCATGTCTATTTCCGAAGTTTGGTTGCTGCTGAACCACGAGAGCAACCGGGCGGTATTGTCGCAGAGCTTTCCGGTATCCGCATACTGCCTTAGGCCGCGCATTAGAAGAAGCCTCGCCATCTGCATATGGTGGGGGACTAAGTCCGACAATGTGTCGTTTTTCTTGTGCAGACCGGGGAAAAGCTCTATCAGCCTGTCTATCAAAGCCGACTCGGGCGTGTTTGAATCGCCGAGGTCGTATGAGAAGTATATGGATTTCTTTGCTTTGCACAGCGCATTGTAAACTCCGAATGTGTTTATGCTCGCCCTTTCGGTGCTGCTCTCCCAAGTGCTCATGCCGAGGCTCTGCAGAAACGCGAGCTCACGGTCGTCGAGCATATCGTCGTCTCTCGCACGGGCAGGCAGGGAATCCGCAGACGCGCCCACGACAAACAGCCTGTTCATGTGCTCTGCGCAGGTACGCTCCGTGTTGCCCACCAATAGCTGGTCGACGGTAGTGGGGATAACGCCTATTCTGTAGCATGAGAAGCCCTCCTCGAGTATGTCGAGGAAGCGTTTGTTTGATACGCGGACATCGTGCATTATCGCATAGAGCTGTGTAAACAGATCCATAGTCGTGCTCCACGCCTGCGCCGTCTCGTCTGCCTGTTGTAGCCTGTCATTGGCGCGAAGCTCGTCAGTCATATCGTTCATGCGCTCCATCGCCTCTAATCCCTCGAGATAGGCGTAAAGCACCTCGATCTTCCGGCCTACGGTATTCGCCCTGGCGAGCGTCGCCTGAAAATCCGTAAGCGGCTTTATTATTGCGGCCCTCAGCTCGTTTGTGCCCTTCGGAGCATCCTCCTGAGCGAAATCCTCGTGGAATTGCGAGCCGCTAATATTGTATTTAAGCAGGTGATTCTCAAACGATTCCGCCTGCTCTTTTGATACCTTTATGAAGCCCGAGCGCATTATGCCGAGCATGTCGCTGCGCGCATAACCCTGGGTTATGCATCTGAGCGAAGCTATTATGAGCTGGGCGAGCGGATGCTCGGTGAGAGGTCTGGTGACATCCATAAAGAAGGGTATTCCGTAGCGCTTCATGGTATTTTGAAGCGTGCCTGAGTAAGCCTCGGGATTGCACACGAGCACAGACATATCCCTGTAACGCTCTCCCTCATGGACTGCGCCTATTATCTCATTGCAAAGCGCCTCACACTCGTTTCGCATATTTTGAGCGGCGAATACGGTTATATTTACTTCGCTGTCGTCATATGCGGAAAACGGGAATGCAAACAGCTCGCGCTCCATGTGTGAAAGCTCGGGTGCAAAGCCCTCTGCACCCGTTCTATGGCAGTGCACGACGCTTATGGGTGCGCCTGCTTCCTGCGCCATGTGAACTACGCGCGACTTACTGCGACGGCGCGGCTCAAAAAGCTCTCTGTCGCTGCACACGTCGTCCAAACATACGGTAACTGTGACAGTAGCGGCTATAGCTATCAGCTTTTCGATTATCTTGTATTTCTGCTCGGTAAGCGACAAAAAACCGTCCATGAATATGTGAGTACCGCGAACAAACGAATCGGGCAGGTGCTCTATAAGCGAGTTGAGCATGTCCTCGCTGTCCATGTAGCGGTTTTTAAGGTATTCTTCGGTCGCGTCGTAGAGAATTGCCAGGTCTGCGAGCTTGCGTTTGAGTACGGTGGGGGCATTGTCGTGCTTTGCCGCCTCCGTCAGCATGGCAGGGGTTATAAGACAGCGCTTAAAGCGGGAAAACATCTCATCGCACTTCTTTGCAAAGCCATTTGTGTCGGATATCGCTCCGAAAGCCGAAAGCTTGGACTTGTTTTCGTCTATGACCTTTCGTATGACCATGCGCTTGCCCTGCGTCGACAGGTACTCGACATGGTCACCCGACAGCTCGAGCACACGGTCCGCAAGCGATGTAAACGAGTAGACAGCGCTTTCAAGCAAGCCGTGTCCGAGCGTGTCCGCGAGCATCCTTTCCGTGGCAAACGTAAATTGATCGGGTACTAATATCAGGACCCTTTCGCCCTGCTCTATGAGCGCAGTGGCACACTTGAGCATTTTTGTCGTCTTGCCAGAGCCCGCACGCCCCTCGATAAAAGTTACCGAACTCATGCTTTTTAAAATTTCTCCCTGTGTAATGGCAGATAGTCCATGCCCCGCGGCCCACGCACACTCTCAAACAGAGTAATACCCGATACCGTGAAGGCGCCCTTGAGCGGAGTGCGTGAGAGTATCTCGCCCGTCTCGTCGCTATGCACGACGTTTCTGCCGAGCGTTATATGCGGAGTATATCTCCTGTGCTCGCGCTTAAAACCGTAATCGGTCATTTTCGCCTGAAGTGATTCGTATAGCGCATTAAGCTCGCTAAAATCTCCGTTCACGGTTACTATTGACGTCCTTGTTTCGCCCCTGTCAAAAGAGGAGTAGTTGCCGAGGTGCAGTTCAAACGGTCGAATACCGCGGACACACTCGTGTACGGCACTGACCGCATCGGCAAGCCTGTCCGTCTCCCCGATAAAGTGAAGCGTTATATGAAAATTTCTTTGGCTCACGAATCTGCCGTTTTCACTGCGGCGCTGAAGCTCCGCCTCTACCATTTGCAGCTCCCTGCGGACCTGTGCGGGCAGTTCTATGGCAACGAATAATCTCATCTGTGCCTCCGATAGGTGTTTTATTGAATTATAGCACAACGTGCGCGCCTAAAGGGTACAAAAAAGTCGCTCTAAGGCGACTTAAAATGTTCAATCGAATCGTTTTACATCGGCTCCGAGTGCGGCAAGCTTGTGTTCAAAGTGCTCGTAGCCTCTGTCTATGTAGTGGATGTTGTGCAGTCTGCTGACTCCGTCTGCGGTAAGCGCGGCAATTACCAATGCCGCACCCGCTCTTAAGTCGCTTGCATACAGGTCGCACGCCTTCAGCGAGTCCACACCCTCTATCATCGCACGCCTGTTGTTGAGCTTTATTTGCGCTCCCATGCGCTTGAGCTCTTCGACATACTTGAAGCGCTGCTCAAAGATGTCTTCTATTATAAGGCTTCTGCCCTTTGCAAGGGACAGCATCGCGCCCATAGGCTGTTGAAGGTCTGTGGGGAAGCCGGGATAAAACTGCGTCTTTATGTTTACGCCGCGAAGCCTTCTGTTTGCGCTTACTTTGACGTAGAATTCGCGCCCGTCGTCGTCAGTCTCTACGGACGCGCCGCTCTCTAACAGCTTAGCGGAAATCGCATCGAGATGGTTGGGGATAACGTTGTTTAATACAACATTGCCGCCTGTTGCCGCCGCCGCTATCATAAACGTGCCGGCCTCCATCATGTCGGGGATAATGGCGTATGTACAGCCGTGCAGATTCTGTCTGCCGGTGATTCTTATCTCGTCTGTACCGGCACCCCTGACGCTTCCGCCCATCATGTTGATGAAGTTTGCGACGTCTACTATATAGGGTTCCTTTGCGGCGTTTACTATAAGAGTCTTTCCCTCTGCGCGCGCGGCGGCGAGCATTATGTTAATTGTCGCTCCTACACTTGCAACGTCGAGATATATCTCACAACCCTTGAGCTGATCCGCATCGGCGGTTATTTTGCAATTCTCCTCGTCGATTACCACTGTCGCACCGAGCGCCTCAAAGCCCTTTATGTGCTGATCTATGGGGCGTTCGCCTATGTCACAACCGCCGGGAAGTGCGAGCTCGACATGACCGTAGCGGCCCAACAGTGCTCCCAAAAGGTAGTAAGATGCACGGAACTTTGATACCGATTCGGATGTGGCGGTGAGCTTTGAAATGCTTGATGGGTCTATAGTCATAACGCCGTTCTTTGCGAGATTGACGGCAGCACCCAGCTCGGACAGTATCTCCCCAAAGATGTATACGTCGCTGACGCAGGGCAGGTTTTCGATAACACACATCTCCCCGGCGAGAATAGCCGCGGGGATAACACCCAAGCCTGCATTTTTTGCGCCGCTTATCGTCACTACTCCTTCGAGTCTCGCGCCGCCTTTTATTTCAAAATATCCCATTCATCCTCCACAATCAACACCTGTACGGATTAAAACATTTTTTTCACCCATAGTATGAGTGCGGTTATGAGAGACCCGCCGAGAGCTATGCCGATTGCGATATAGAAGCCCGTCATAGACCCTTCCCACGGGACACCCGTATTCATGCCGAAAAACGCCGCCACTATCGCGGGGATGCTCAAAACTATGGTGATAGAAGCAAGAAGCTTCATTATTATGTTCAGGTTGTTTGATATAATTGATGCAAAGGCATCCATGGTGCCGCTTAAAATATCGCGGTAAATGGAGCACATGCTGATAGCCTGCTCATTCTCGACCAATACGTCCTCCAAAAGCTCCGTATCATCGGGATAACGCTGTATAAAGTCGAGCCTCAAAAGCTTTTTGAGTACGCGCTCATTGCTTGTCAGCGAGGTAGAAAAATACACGAGCGACTTCTCGAGCGCAAGCATCTGTATCAGCTCGCGATTCTGCATAGACTTATGAAGCTCCGCCTCAATTGTGACGCTCGACTTGTCTATCTGCTTGAGGTACTGCAAAAACCTCGCCGCATTCCTCTGCAAAAGCTGCAGTATGAAGCGAGTTTTTTTGTTCGTCGAAAAGCCCTTGACCTTTCCCTCGGCAAACATATCGATTAGCGACGTTTCCCTCAGACAAACGGTAATGATGTTCTCGTCTGTGTAGATAATTCCCAACGGGAGAGTAGAATAGGAAAACGACTTGCCGCTCTTTTCCACTACGGGTATGTCGATAATTATAAGTGTATCGCCTTCCTCGGAATCCACACGGGGGCTTTCCTCGTCGTCAAGTGCGGCCATGAGATAATCACCGTCGATACTTAACTCGGATACAATCCTATCTATCTCTTCGTCATCGGGTCTGCACATATGAACCCAACAGCCGGGCGTTATATCGTTCTGTTTAGATGTTTTGCCGTCTATGGTCTTAAATATGCTGAGCATGCCGCACCTCCTTTCGCATTATCGCATAAGCGTTTCTATTCTAACATTCTTTTTTAGGTATGGCAACGTTTTTTGGCAAGGTAAACGTCCCCACTAAGCTTACTATGTGGAGTTGGTGCATGCAAAATAGGTATTTTTATGAATTGGCTATGTTTAACACGGGGATTGAAGCTCCCTCCGCCGCCCTTACCGTATATGCGGTGCCTCCGCTGTCTCTAAGCTTATAGCTTATGCAAAGCGAACTCAATTCTATCATGCGCCTGTTTCGCGCAAGCATACACCACGGAGTATAGCTGTCGGAAATGTACTCAACTTTTGAAGCGCAAGCAAGTATTCTCCGGTAAACGCCGCGATTGAGCCGCGACCAGCCCTGTGCCTGTGATTTGCAGGGAAGCGCCAAGTAAAGCTCTATATCGGGAAACGCGCTTTGACTTGCCAATACCGAAGACGCCGCCAACGTATCAAAGCCCAATGCACCACCGCACACAAACCATCGGTAGCCATTCTCATAAAGCTCGGCAATCAGCGTCATGAGCTTGTTTCTTGCATCGGCAATCTGCCTTTTATCCAAGTCGCGGTGCCCCGTAAAGCAACAGGTATTTTCTTTTGTCTGTTTGACACTCATATAAAAATTATAGCATCAAATATCAGCCCATACAATTAAAGAAACGAATAACTCTTAATACTCTCTATGTGCTTAATTGTCTCAATCGTAATGCGAAACGACCACAGCTCGCTTAAAAACTGATCTGCACTCTCGGTATGCGCCATATCTATACAGGCGTTAATGTCATCCTCGAGCTCTGCGACGTGTTCGTGGTCTATAAACGAATAGAGAAACTCGTACTCGCCGTCTAGATATGATGCCATCTCCTCGCAGACCGAAAGTGCGCCCACAAAATCCTCGTCAAGCGCCATTGCGCGAGCATCTTCTATCCTGGGTATGATGAAATCGCAGATTTTGCTTATTCTTGCAGGCGGAAATATAAACAGCGCAAGCAGTATCAATACCGCCAGTGTCGAGCCTATAGCACCCGCATAGAATGGTTTTGTGTTTGCAAGCTTCACGTCTTTCTTCATTTAGTTGTCTCCGCCAGCCTTCTTACATTACCACGCCCCTTGTCCTGCGAGCACACTCTGCCATCGGGCATTATACACAGATACAGCACCTCTTTATGGGTCTTATACCCTAAACTCGACAACGTTTCCCTTATCCAACAGTCGTTATAGCCTATCGAGTACAATGTGTTCCTGTGAACCACTCCGTCCTCTATTATATAAATTGGGAGTCCGGTCTTAGGGGCCGGAAACCCCATGGATTCGTACGTGGGTTGCTGTCTTATACCTTTTAGCATTATCGACATATCGCCGCCCGTTTCGATGATGGCGTATTCCACGTCGTCAATGCTGAAGACACCTTGAATTCTGAGCTGAGCGAGCAGGTCGTCCAGTGTGTAGTGTGTCTTTTTGAGCGTTTCCTCGACCACTATGCCCTTTTCGATTACTATAAGTGCTCTGCCGCATACGAATTTTCTGAGCTTCACGTTTTTTAGCGACAGATACGAAATCATTCTCTGGATCAAAAACAGAGCGAGTATAGGCACGACGGCATACACAAGAGGCACGGCGGTATCGCTCGCAGGCTCTGCGGCAAGGTCGGCTATAAGCAGCGTCACAACCAAATCAAAGGGCTGTATATCCGAAAGCTGTCGCTTGCCCGTCAATCGAATAACAGCGAATATAAGACAGTATAGAAATATAGACCTTAAGAATAGAATCAGCATACTACCCCTCCGACATTGTCTTAGTATCTTACAAATATGGCAGGTCTATACGAAAAAACCGCCTGTTGGCGGTTGTCAATGTCTAACGTTATACTATGCCGACGAGTGCTGCGGCCTCTGCTATCGTCTTCACCTTGAGAAGCTGTATGTCGCCGCTCTTGGGATAATCGTCAAACGGCACTATTATGCGCTTGTAGCCGAGGCGCTCGCATTCGGATATTCGCTTATCCGTGCGGCTCACTCTTCTCAGCTCTCCTGTAAGACTTACCTCGCCTATCACCGCGGTCGATTTCGGCAGGGGCTTACCGCTTATTGCGGAGGCTACGCAGAGCACAACTGCAAGGTCGCACGCGCGCTCGGCTATCCTAAGGCCGCCGACGACGTTTGCGTAAATATCCATGTCGGAGAGCGAAAGCGATGTCTTTTTCTCTAAAACCGCGAGCAGAAGCCCGAGCCTTCCCGTGTCAAGCCCCGTAGCGAATCTTCTGGGGTTCGCAAACTGGGAGCGTACAAGCAGCGCCTGTACCTCCGCGAGCATTGGACGAGTACCCTCCATTACACAGGTGACAGCACAGCCGGGGAGACGACTTCCCGAGAGGAACAGCTCGGAGGGGTCAGTGATTTGCGCCATTCCGACGTCGCGCATCTCAAATACGCCTATCTCGTTTGTTGAACCGAAGCGATTCTTTACCGCGCGGAGTAATCTGAGAGAATCGTGTCTGTCGCCTTCAAAGTAGAGCACAGTATCCACCATATGCTCGAGCATTCTAGGACCTGCGAGCGCACCCTCTTTTGTCACATGACCTACTATAAATACCGATATGCCGTAAGCTTTGGCGTAGCGCATGAAACGAGCTGTACATTCGCGTATCTGGGTAACGCTGCCGGCGGTACTTGCTATATCTGGGTTGTAAATCGTCTGTATAGAGTCGACTATCAGTATGTCGGGCTTGTATGACTCTATCTGCGTATCTATATCAGTGAGCAGAGTGTCTGAGAGTATCATCATGTCTGCGGTAACGTGCAATCTGTCAGCCCTGAGCTTCAATTGAGCCGCAGACTCCTCACCAGATACATAGAGGACCTTGCAGGTGGATGCTATATTGCCCGCCGCTTGCATGAGCAATGTGGATTTGCCTATTCCGGGGTCGCCTCCGAGCAGTATGCACGAGCCAAGCACTATGCCCCCGCCGAGCACACGGTCGAGCTCGCCTATGCCGGTCAGAATCCTCGGTACTGTCTCGCTCTTTATGTTTGAGAGCAATACGCCGGAGGCTTTCGCACCTACAGCCGATGAAGCCGACGACGAGATGGGAGAAGGGGTGAATGCGACCATAGTGTTCCAGGCCGAACAGGCAGGGCAGTGCCCGAGCCACTTTCCGCTTTCGTAGCCACATTCTCCGCAGACATATATCGTTCTATCGTTCTTTGCCATTTACTGTCCTTTACGGTATCAGCAGGTATTTGACCACGTCCCTGCCTCGTGTAGATACGTCATACCAGAATACCATGTCGTTGGAAACACCTATGAACTGGGCGTTTTCATCCATCGGCGTGAGACGGTATTCTTTTTCCGTTGTAAACGAGTAGAGCCATACTACTTCATTTTTGCCGTATACGACATAGTCGTCGTTCAGCCCGAATTCCACAACGCCCTCGGCAATCAGCGTGGGCTCATTTTTGCCGTCCGTGCCATAGAGCTTAGCGTTCTCGTCGTGGTTGGAATCAAGCCAACAGAAGTAACGGCCGTTGCTTTCAGGATCGTGGACATATGTGTTAGTTTTGAGCGATTCGAGGCTTCCGCCGTCTATAGCTATATAGCTTATAAGCCCCTTAGCGGAGTCGTCATCAACAGATGCATCGTCAGACAGGGCCCATGCGACAACGCCGTCCATCAGCGACGGTATGCTCATACCGAACACGGAATTCCTAAACATTGCAAGCGTAGTTGTTTCGAGAGTCGTAAGATCGCACACGAAAAGCTTGTCCATACGAGTGCCGGTGCGCTCCGTCCACGCTAAGTAGTTGCCGTCAAGCTTGATTTCGGGCTGACCGACATAGACATCCTTAACTACAATAGGCTCGGAACCCTCTGTTTTCCTGTCTATGGCGACTATCTGCCCGCCGCCGGTGGCCTTTGAATCGAGGAATACCAGCCAGTCCGAATTCATACGCGGATACAGTATGTGTGTGTTCTTGATGGCGTAGTCGAGCTTTTCGTAATCGCGAGTCACGGGATCGAACATGAAAATCGTGTCGTGCATAACGTCGTTGTCAACCAACCTTCCGCCCGAGAAAACTATTTTGCCATCCGAATAATAAGGGTCTGCAAACCAAGTAAATTCAGTTCCGTCTATGACTATCTCGGCGGCGTCCGCATATGGATCGAACACATCAAGCGGATTCGGCGTGGGTGTAGGGGCAGGAGTAGGGGACGGAGTAGGTGTAGGAATAAAAGGAGGATTGTACTCAAGGCCCATCCGAGGGAGAATCGCCGGAAGCAAAACATACATAATCAGTGCCGCAAAGGCGAGAATGCCTATAATTATCCCAAACAGCGATAAAAAAGGGGCGAGGTTGCTTCTTCTGAGCGCACCTCTTAAGCCTGACCTGTGGGGTAACTTGCGAACACCTTTTAGCTTCCTGAATCTTGCCATTATATCTCTCCCAAAAGCGTTATTTAACATTATAACATAGCCGAAAGCAATTTGAAGCCATCAATATACAAAAAGCGATACCGAAAGCCGGAATATATCCACTGCGTAATAAGTTAAGTATAGTGGTTATTGGATTCAGAAGTGTTAATTCCCCAAAAAACAGAAAGAGACAAACGATGAAAAGTATAGTCGTATGCGCATTATGTGCAAGTAATTTCAGGGTGTATAATGTGAATGTCAGCACAAAATATGAGACAGCAACAAAAAAATGTTGCCAAGCATATATTGTTCTGCTATAATGTGTGCAAATGAATGGCATAATGTCCATTCATAAAAATTATAGGAGGAAAAAATAGAAACATGAAGAAGTTTTTTGCTTTGCTTCTTGCTGCTCTCATGGTTTTCGCTGTTGTAGCTTGTACTCCGACCGAAAAACCTGATCCCACGGACAATCCTGTAACGGATCCCGGCACAACAGATCCCACACCTGTACCCGGCAACGATGAGCCCAAGGTTGGCGGTCAGATAGTTATCGGCGACAGCACCGAGCTCACGGGCGACTTCACAGGCGTTTGGATGAACGGCGCTGCTGATGCTAACATCAGAGCAATGATCAACTCAGTTGGCACAGTTCTGTCAAACCAGAGCGGCGAGTACATCTGGGACGAATCAGTTGTTGCTGAGCATACATCCGAGATGGTCGCTAACGAAGGCGGCTGGGAAGATAAGGTATACACCATTAAGATCCATAACGACCTCGTTTGGAGCAATGGCGATCCTATCACAGCTAAGGATTTCGTAGCCAGAGTGCTGCTCTTCAGCTCCCCCGTTATCGTGGCCGCTGATGCTGCCGGTTCAGCCGGTATGTACTATGTAGGTTATGATGCATTCAATGGGGGTGAGACGAATGTGTTCTCAGGCGTAAGACTGATTGACGAATACACATTCTCCATTGCCATTAACGGTAATCCTGAAAAGGGATACATCCCCTACTACTATGACCTTACATACGTCGGCATTTCTCCCTGCCACCTCAAGTCATGGCTCGGCGAAGGCTTCGATGTAGCTGACGATGGCGAAGGCGCTTACATCACAGGCAACTTCACAACTGAGAACACTGACATTGTTAGAAAGACTGATGATGGTAGGATCGAAGGTACTATCATGGACGAGAGATTCGGCACAGAGAACAAGGTCAGCTGCGGTCCATACAACCTCAAGTACTATGATACAGCCGCTAAGGAAGCTGTTCTCGAGCTCAACCCCCTGTACAAGGGCAACTTCGAGGGACAGAAGCCCCATATTCAGACCGTTATCTACACACTTGCTGACACAGCAACACAGTTTGACGCCCTCAGATCAGGCCGTATCGACGTTCTGACCGGTCTCACAGACGGTAGCGAGATCAACACCGCTCTGGATATCGCAGCTGAAGGCAACTTCAAGACATACGATTATCTCCGCAACGGTTACGGCAAGCTCATGTTCCAGTGCGACTTCGGTCCGACACAGTTCAAGGCAGTTCGTCATGCTATAGCTTACCTGCTCGACAGGAACCAGTTCGCTGACACATTCACAGAGGGCTTCGGCTCCGTTGTACATGGTCCGTATGGCCTTGCAATGTGGATGTATCAGGAGTCCGAGGAAGAGCTTGCTGACAAGCTTGAGACCTATGCTTACAGCTTGGATAAGGCTAAGGAAGTTCTCGAGGCTGACGGTTGGGTATACAATGCTGACGGTACAGCATACTCCGGAACAGGCACACGTTATAAGAAGGTCACCGATGAAGAAGCCGGCACTTATCAGCACGTTGTAGAAGTCAACGGCGAGAAGTACATGGGCCTCATTATTGACTGGTGCTCTTCAACAGGCAACCCCGTATCAGAGCTTATCGATACAATGCTTGCTAAGGGTGAGCAGACCGCTGCAGCCGGTATGGTAATCAACCGTGCAACAATGGACTTCGGCGAGCTCCTCAACTATATGGAACGTAAATCAGGCGTCGATCCCAAGTACGGCGTACCCACCTATGGTATGTACAACCTGGCAACCAACTTCTATGCTGCTTATGACATGTCTTACAACTGGACATCCGATCCCGACCTCGTAGCTCTTGGTTGGAACACCAACTTCTGCTTCGACGAGGCTCTTGATAAGGCTTCCATGGACATGGTATACGGCATTGAGCCCGGTGACAATGAAGCTTACCGTGCTAAGTGGGTTGAGTACATCGACATTTGGAACGATGTACTGCCCGAGATACCGCTCTACTCCAACGAGTACTACGATATCTACAATGCTAAGATCCAGAACTACGAAGTAAACCCGCTGTGGAGCTGCACAGATCAGATCGTCTACATGTGGATTGCTGAGTAATTAAGTCTAGGTAAATAGCTAATTAACAACAGGCCCATCGGTTCTCCGGTGGGCCTTTTTCACGCTCGAATGCACACTTTTGGTTCAAGCAGGTTGAGAACTGCTTATTTAGTTCGGGCAATACGCTTCTGTAAAGCACGTTGAGATAAGCATGATATGCCGGAGTTAATTAACATATGATTGTTACATCAGTGAGTTGCATACAGAACGGAAATGAATCCTAAGAGTTGGCAACCGAAATATATGCGACTTGTCAATTGGTGCACAAGTATCTATGATGACGTGTTTCGACATCGAATCGTCTCGAAATAGAATGTTACATCTATAGGTTTGATTTCTGGATTACATATGATAATGTGAGATAATACACGGAATTGCGGTAATCCGTACCGAAATCATAGATTACATTGCGCATGACCTGCATATGAGTAAACATATACAGTATAGGGAGGGATGACCTGCAATTCCAAAAGTTTAGTTTGACGTGATGTCACATTGTGTCTACAATATATTAATAGCTTTATTGCTATGAGTGTATGCATATGCTATAATGACCTATATTATTTAGTCGATCGGTACAATATACAAGCGGACTGGTGACGAATGAGTTTTATATATGGTTAGCCATATGTATATAAGCGGATGGTGAACCGCAACGCTAAATTAGTAAGTAAGGAAGGTTGGTGAAAGGATGGTAAAGTACATACTCAAGAGACTTGTGTACGTAGTTGTAGTATTCGTCATATTGTCATTCTTGATGTTCATGTTGTACAAGCTAATCCCGGGCGACGTAGTGCGCCAAATGTTGGAACCACAGAGAGACAAGTTGACTGCTGAGCAGTATGAGTCAGAGTATAATCGTCTGACTGCATCGCTCGGCCTGGATAAACCCCTGGTTGTCCAGTATTACAATTGGTTTACGAACCTCTTGAAGGGAAATCTCGGGTATTCCACGACATACCTGAAGGATGTAAGCAAGATTATTGGTGAACCTTTGTTGAATACGTTGTTCCTCAATGCTTTCTCATCTATTCTGGCACTTGGAATAACGATCCCGCTCGGAATATACTGTGCCGTTAAGAAGAAGTCATTCATAGATGACGCGATGCAGGTGTTTACTATTCTGGGTATAAGCATCCCGATTTACATTACGGCACTTGTTATGATATATCTATTTGCCGTATTGATCCCGATTTTCCCGGTATCCGGTATGAAGGCTCCGGGCAGTACGCTTACGGGATTTGAAGGCTTTATTGAGAAGGTGTATTACTTCACATTGCCGGTTTTGGTTGCAACCATAAACTCAATGGCAAGTACGTTCCGTTACATCCGCGCAGCTATGATCAATGAGCTTAGCCAGGATTATATCCGTACTGCGAGAGCAAAGGGTGTACGCGAGAAGGTTGTTATTTACAGCCATGCATGGAGAAACGCTCTGCTCCCCGTTATAACGATCATCATCAGCTGGTTTACATCGCTACTCGGCGGTTGGGTAATGCTTGAAACGATGTTCGGACTTAACGGTATAGGCAAGCTGATGATTCTGGGTCTTACACAACAAGACTACCAGATGGTGCTTGCAATGCAGATGATTTACGTAATCATTGCCCTGTTGGGCAGATTGCTCACAGACCTTAGCTACGGTCTCGTAGACCCGCGCGTAAGGGTAGACAAGTAAGGAGGAGGACTGAAAATGAGCGATAAAAAGAGAAAGCCTTCTCGTGTTTTGAATTGGCTCCGTCGTGGTTTTTGTGGAACCAAGAAAGAGCTGAGCATATTCGAAGAAGAACAGATTCAGAGCCCGATTCGTACGATATTCGAGAACTTCTTCAGGAAGAAGACAGCTGTATTCGGTCTCATAATGTTCACGATAATACTTCTGTTCGTACTTATCGGTCCGGCATTCGTAGAACTTGACCTTAGTTATGTCGACCAGACGCAGACTAATACACCTCCGGGTATGACGATGCTGGCAGTGCCGAATGAGCTTGATGGCAATATCAGGCGCATTGAAGCAGGTAAGAGCTTCTCGATCGGTCTCTCCAACGATGGTAAGGTATACGTTTGGGGCAATACTTCAATGACGCCTGTTATCGACGTTAAGGACGCAATGCCCGAGGAAGTAAAGAATTCGTTCATAGTCGATATAGCTGTTGGTACAGACCACGTTTATGCAATCGACGATAAGGACAATTGGTACTTCTGGGGTGTCGACCGTAACAAGCAGAATGCAATGCCCGATGAAGTCGAGGAACTCAAGTATTCTGACATCAAGAAGATAGATGCCGGAAACCAGGTCACCGGTGTTCTCACAAATGATGGTTACCTCTATATTTGGGGCAACAAGAATCTGAGCGATATAACGGTCAGGAAGTCCTACCAGGGTAAGATCGCCGACTTCACATTCACAGGCTATAACTACATCGTACTTCTTAACGACGGTACAGTAGCATATACCGGTATGGAAAAGTCGAATGCATTCACACGTATTCCGGATGCTATCTCATATGAGGATCCCACTGCTGAGGTACAGAGCGGTGTTGAAAAGAAGAAGGTAGTAAGTATTGCTTCAACCTATGACGTAGTCTGCGCTGCCGATGAGGATGGCGAGCTCTACTTCTGGGGCAACATGACAAATAATGAGAACGCAGTTCCCGCTCACGATTCTGACATAGTTAAGATTTCTGCCGGTAAGAACTACTTTGTCGGATTGATGGAGAATGGCGAGGTTATCGCATGGGGCGACAACGCACTCAAGCAGACTGACGTTCCGAAGAACCTTGCAAAATACAATATCGTTGACGTTTACAGTGGTGGTTTCTATAACTACGCCATAGACGATCAGGGCAACTGCCATACTTGGGGCCTTAAGGGCTATCTGCTCGGTACAGATGAATTCGGCCGTGACATACTCACACGAATCATCCACGGCGGTCTAACAACCATGACGGTTGGTGCGGTTGCGGTACTTATCAGCACCATACTTGGCGTTATATTCGGCGGTTTGGCCGGATACTTCGGCGGCGTGGTCGATATGATTATCTGCCGTATAGCAGAGGTTATCGGTAGTTTGCCGAGCTTGCCGCTTTTGTTGATTTTGTCATCCATTCTCGGACAGAGATTCACAACGGAGCAGAAGATGTACATGATAATGGTTATTCTCGGTATCATCGGATGGACCGGTCTGTGCATACTCGTTCGTGCGGAGGTTCTCCGTGCCCGTGAGCAGGAATTCGTTACTGCTGCAAAGGCAATGGGTGTCAAGGAAAACAAGATCGTATTCAGACATATTATACCGAACGTCATTTCGACAATTATCGTCAGTGCGACACTGGGCTTTGCAACTTCAATGCTTACAGAGTCCGGCCTCGCATTCCTCGGCTTCGGTATTGCACCGCCTACGCCTACATGGGGCAATATGCTGAACGGTGCAAATAACTCTGACGTTATACAGAATATGTGGTGGCGTTGGGTGTTCACATCCGTCATATTCGGTCTTACGACTATCAGTATTAACCTGATGGGCGACGGACTCCGCGACGCGATGGACCCGAGATCTACGGAAAGGTAAGGAGGTACGCATATGGCAATGCTTGAAATGAAAGACCTTAAAACCTTCTTTACCACTAAGAGGGGAATAGTAAAAGCTGTTAACGGCGTTTCCTATTCGGTTGATGAAGGAAAGACACTCGGCGTAGTTGGCGAGTCGGGTTCGGGCAAGAGCGTATCAGCTATGAGCATGCTCCAGCTCCTCGACGGCAACGGCTACATTGCCGGCGGTGAAATACTCTTTGAAGGCAAGGACCTTACAAAGCTCAGCCTCGAAGAGATGTACAAGATAAGAGGTAACGATATCTCCGTTATATTCCAGGAGCCCATGACAAGCCTTAACCCCGTATTTACGGTTGAAAGGCAGCTCTCGGAATCGTTCATCATTCACCAGAATATGAGCAAGGCAGAAGCCAAGGAGCACGTTATCGAAATGCTTCAGGATGTTAAGATTCCGAATCCCGAAGTAGTTGCAAAGCAGTATCCGCACCAGCTTTCAGGTGGTATGAGACAGCGTGTCATGATAGCAATGGCACTTGCCTGCCGTCCTAAGCTGCTGATTGCGGATGAGCCCACCACTGCTCTTGATGTTACGATTCAGGCTCAGATACTGAAGCTGATGAATGACCTCAAGAAAGAGAAGGGTACAGCGATACTGTTCATAACACACGACCTCGGCGTTATTAACCAAATGGCAGATGATGTTGCCGTTATGTACTGTGGTCAGGTTGTTGAGCTCGCGCCTTGCGATGTAGTATTCGACAAGAACAACGAGTATTCGCATCCTTACACAGAGGGTCTGATGGTATCAATACCGCGTTTGGACACCCCCGTTCACGAGAGACTCGATGCTATCCCCGGTGCCGTACCGCACCCGCTGGATTTGCCGAAGGGCTGTAAGTTTGCACCGCGTTGTAAGTACGCAACCGAACGTTGCCGTGAGGAGGAGCCGGATTTGGTACATGTCTCAGAAAGGCAGCAGATTAGGTGTTTCTATCCTAACAAGAAGGAGAGAATGAATGATGGAAAATAAGAGAATTCTGCTCCGTATAACGAACCTTAAGCAGTATTTCCCGCTCAAGGGCGGCAGGTTCGTAAAGGCTAACGATGGCATTTCGATCAATATCTACGAGGGCGAGACATTCGGTCTGGTAGGTGAGTCGGGATGTGGTAAGTCAACACTCGGTCGTACATTGCTCCAGCTTTATCGTCAGACTGACGGTCGCTCGATCTATTACGGTAGAACACTTGAGGAAGTTGCTCCCAAGTACTTCGTGGAGACGATTTCGACGGTCAACAAGCGTCGCAGGCAGTATTACGAGCTCAAGGCTACATATGAAGCCAAGCAAAAGGAATACGAAGCCATGCCCGACGAGGTTGTTGAAGATAGGGACGGCGAAAAGGTAACCGTATCCAACATAACCAAGTATAAGAAGGCTGAGGAAATGGCAAACGCTCGCCGTGCAGCCGACAACGCCTACACCGATATAGTCAGCATTTTCGGCGGCTTTATGATAGTCGAAGATCTGGGCAAAGTAGTACCGCTCTATATGACACTTGCAAGAGCATATGAGCATTGTGCAAAGCTCAGATTTGAGCTCGCCGATGTTCAGCTCGATGAACGTGACGTACAGTATAAGTACGACAAGGAAGAGTCCGCTTCCAAGAAGAAGTCACTCGGTGCTAAGCTCGAAAAATGCAAGGCCAATACAGCAGCTGCACAGGCCAAGGTCGACGACGCTCACAAGGCAGTTGATGAGGCTAAGGCACACCTCGAAGCTGAGCGCGCCAAGTACGCAGATAATCCTGAGTTCATGGCTCTTGAGGCACTGCGCGACGACGGTATCGACCTGGCTCGCCTCACGTATCCCGAGATGCGTCACCTCAGAAGCGATATGCAGCTGATATTCCAGGATCCGTATTCTTCACTGAACCCCCGTAT
>JAEDCW010000054.1 GCA_016293975.1 Clostridia bacterium | reverse complement strand
TATCCATGTTAACAGCACAGAAAGCGAAAGCAATCGCTTCCGCAATACCGTTTATATCTGCGGCATCACGGACTATCATGTCACCTATGTATTCCGGCAAGCGTTCACTTTGTATCCATATGTCTCCTATTAAATCGGCATAGCGTTTCCCTGCCGACCTCCTGCTCGCTGCAAGCACTTCAATATCAAACCACGGGTGCTCACTCAGCAGCGACACAAAGCGTTGACCTACCATTCCCGTTGAGCCAATTATTCCTACTTTCAGTTTTCTCAAACACCCACCTCCCTTGTAATACTCTTATGCAGGCGTCATTTGATGTAGAAATAAAACCAAAAGCCTGCGGAATCATTTCCGCAAGCCTGTTTAAACTTAAATGTAACCACCCAATTGCCCGGGTAATTGTCCGCTATTACTCAGTTGTTTCACATAATATCTGTCTCTGTTCTATTGAATTCTATGCCGATTGAATATGAGCCGAGAGCTTATAAAAAGTTTATGTCCGCTCTCTCGATGGACGGGCAGGGAACGGATTTCGCCTAAGCATTCATCTCGTCTGTAAAGCCGCTTAGACTACCGTTTGAGAGCTTTGACAAAAATGCCGCAAGCTCCTCTAACGACAGATTCATACCGTTCTCCAGCCACTCGCATATCACGCCGACACTTCCATGTGACAAAAAATCATACACGAATTCGACTTCCTCATCACTTGCATGAATCCGGGTACCCATCCAGCCCGAAATGTAGTACTCCCTTCCCATGTCCATGATTTTCTGTACGAATCCGCTGTTTTTGTCCGTTATCAGCACACTGCACAGCTCGGAATTGTCCTTTATCACCTGAAGGAGAGTCATAATATACTCCTCTATGTGGCATGTCTTGTTCTGCAATGCCTCCTCAAACCCATTTGTAAGTTCTCCCTCTATCGATTCAAGCAAATCGTAGACATTTTTGTAATGCGCGTAGAACGTCGCGCGGTTGATCTCCGCCTTAACGCAAATCTCCGAAACAGTTATTTTATTAATGGGTTTCTCTTTAAGTAACTGCAAAAATTTATCGCGTATAAGCATTTTCGTGAGCCTTACCCTGTAGTCTTTTCTCATAGAAACACCCCCCTTCATAATAAGTTCACCTTAGCTTTTCAAATCAAACAGACACTCTGACGCATAGTGTCAATTTGCTAACAAATGAAACTATTGTGATTGTTGAATACTGCCTTCACTCGAAATATAATACAGGTGAAATGAAATGTCAACACTCTGTATAGATTCTTACTCTATATTGCTTATTATATTATTTGGAGGTGATACGATGAGCACTCAATACTTAGTAACGGGAGCAGCGGGGAACTTAGGTTTCAACCTGATAAGCGAGCTGCTCAAAAGAGGAAAAAAGGTTAGGGCACTCGTGCTGGCAAACGACCGGCTTGCAAAGAGACTGCCCAAGGATGTAGAGATAGTTGAAGGCGACATACTGAACAAACCTGACCTCGACAGTTTCTTCAGGCACGGTAAAGCCGATGACATAACAGTTATTCACGCGGCCGGAATCGTATCAATCGACCCGGGTTACAACAAAAAGGTTCACGACGTCAATGTTTCCGGCACGCAGAATATAGTTGAGCAAAGTCTCGACCACGAAGTAAAAAAGCTCATATACGTGAGCTCCGTCCATGCTATACCTGAGCTTCCAAAGGGCCAGGTTATGTCAGAGGTAAGCGATTTTGAGCCTGAAAAAGTTGTCGGTTGTTACGGGAGGAGCAAGGCGGAGGCCTCGCAAATAGTGCTCGACGCCTCGCGTGAACACGGGTTGAATGCGTCCATAGTTCAGCCCTCCGGCATTATCGGGCCTAGCGACTACGGCGTGTCAAACATCACTCAGCTCCTCATCGATATTGCGACAAAGAGGCTCCCGGCAGGGATAGACGGCGGTTACAATTTTGTCGATGTACGAGATGTTGCAACCGGAATAGTCAACTGTGCAGACGCAGGTAAAAAGGGCGAATGTTACATACTTGGGAACAGATACGTCTCCGTAAAAGAACTTATCGATATCACGCAAAAGACGCTGAGTCTTAAACGCATTGTGCCAATGCTCCCCGTATGGATAGCTCGGGCGCTTGTGCCGTTTTTTGGGCTGTATTACAAGATAAAGAACCAAAAGCCTCTGTTCACGTCATACTCACTGCATACGCTCACCACAAACTCTGACTTTTCCATAGACAAGGCCAAAACCGAGCTCGGCTTCTCGCCCAGACCGTTTGAGCAGACGATACAGGACGCCGTAAACTGGCTCAAGCAAGCGGGTTTGATTTGATGGACTACCACGAAAATGACGCAGTTTTTACAAAAACCGCATCATTTCCCATATTTTGAGCGGAGACAAGAATTATTTGTGGTTTTCTGCGTATACTAACTCCGAGGTGATAGTTATGCGTAAAAAGTCCAAAGCATGGGTTTATATAATATCCGTATTGATAGCATATGCCGTGGCTTTGCTATCGCTGCTGTTTACAAAGGATTCCATGCAGCAGTACGCTTTGCTCGACAAACCACCGCTTGCCCCCGACAGCATTGTTTTCCCTATAGTATGGGGCATTCTCTATACCCTTATGGGCATAAGCTCGGCAATTATTTACCTGTCCCACTCGCGGCAGAAAAAGCCGGCGCTCACCGTTTATGCAGTACAACTTGTGCTCACTTTCGTATGGACACTGTTGTTCTTTAAGCTTAAACTCAGGCTTGCGTCGCTCGTACTCCTCGTCGTGATGGTGATACTCGTTATATCCATGATCGTGAGATTCGGGCGAATAAAACCCATTGCGGGCTATATGAACATACCTTATCTGCTGTGGTTGCTGTTTGCTACGTATCTCAATGTAGGAACCTACATACTTAACGGCTGAGTAAGCCTAATATGCAACTCAAATCGGCAGCACGGCATCGTCCAATATAAATCAAGAACAGCTTTTCGGATACGGAAGGCTGTTTTGTCGTGTGTAAAAAAACGGCACTTTGCTTTAGATAAGAGCAACAATCCACAAGCAGGAAACTGCGGCCTTTGACTGCTCCCTTTTCAGTTCAGTTTTCCTATAGCGCAAGCGCACTCAAGCGGTTTATTGTATGCACTCGTTTCGGGTGATATAATTAGTCACTAATATGCGGAGGAATAGTGTGCAAAAGAATAAAATCGGATGGCACCTGGTTGCCCTTTTTACAATAGTAGTCTGGGGCACCACATTTATCGCAAGCAAATATCTGCTTGATTTCGGGTTTACGCCCGTACAGATAATAATCGTGCGATTCATACTCGCCTACGTATCGCTTTGGATAATAAGGCCACAATGGAGCAAGCCCGTGCTTAAAGACGAGCTTGGATATCTTGTGCTCGGTCTTTTCGGCTGTACAGTCTACTTTTGGGCGGAGAATAACGCAATTCTGCATACCATACCGTCAAACGTAAGTATTCTCGTTTCGCTTGCGCCCATAATGACCGCAATACTTGCCCATTTTTTCACGCGCGACGAGAAGCTGAGCAAAAACGTAATAATCGGTGCGGCATTTGCAATCGTAGGTGTAGTGCTCGTGGTTTTCAACGGCACAATGGTGCTGAAGCTCAGTCCCGTTGGCGACCTGTTGAGCCTTGCTGCGGCGCTGTGTTGGGCCATCTACTCACTGTTTCTTAAAAGGTTTGTGCAGAATACTGACCCCGTCGTGCTGTCACGTAAAACCATGTTCTACGGATTGATAACTGCGATACCGCTATTGCTCATCGAGAACAAGCCCATTCCCGCCATTCCCGTAGGTGATTGGCTATTCTGGCTGTGTCTGGTATTTCTCGGTATACTTGCGAGTGCCGTGTGCTATGTCACTTGGAATGTTGCCACAAAAGAGCTTGGCATTATAGCGACAAACAATTACATATATGTGCTCCCGTTTGTGACTCTGATACTCGATGCGGTGCTGTTAGGGCACAGCATAACGCTTATGGGTGCGGCCGGCTCTGTACTTCTCGTGCTCGGCGTTGCTATAGGCGGCAAGATACGCAAAAAAACGATTCCGACCGATATAACGAAAACCGAAACCGAAAACAGCGACAATAAGAATGATTAAAACGAACTCAAGCAAAATACAAGCCCCACATCCGCAATCATCGATGCGAGCGTGGGGCATATTTGTTGCTATTAGGCGATTATATGCCTACGGACGTTGTGATCTCAGTCCAAACCATGTCGTAAATCTTGTTCTTATCGCCGAGAGCGGAGAATATCTCGAGCTTGTACAAGGACAAATCGGGATAGGCTATGGCGTTAGCTCCTGCCTCACCCATGAGCTCCCTTGCGGCGCTGATAGGTGTTGAGTAACCGATATAAGCGGCGTTGAGTGCCGCAATGTCGGGCCTGCAGAGGAAGTTTATGAATGCCTCGGCGCCGGCCTTATTGCCGCAGGACTTGGGGATGCACACCGTATCATAGAATATGTTTGAGCCCTCTTCGGGAATCACATAATCCAGATCGGGATTTTTGTCGATGCAGTATACGGCGTCACCCTGCCATGCAAGTGCCAAAGCCGCTTCGCCTGCAATCATCTTATCCTTATAGTCGTCTACGAGATAGGCAAGTACCAAAGGGGCCTGGTCTACCAGCTTCTGCTTAACCTGTGCAATCGCATCATCATCGGTGCAGTTGAGGTCATAACCCAACAACATCATCGTCGCTCCGATGGCATCTCTCTGGCTGTTAAGCATGAATATGCTCTGGGAATACTGCTCATCCCAAAGTGCATTCCAACTTGTGGGCTTTTCGCTTACCATAGTCTTGTTGTACAGTATGCCCAGTGTTCCCCACATATAGGGAATGGAATACTTGTTATCGGGGTCGTAGGACAAATCCTTATATGTCGAGTCGACATTGGCGTAGTTGGGTACATTGGCGAAGTTAATCTCAGCCAGCATATCCTCATCTATCATTCTTTCTGTCATATAATCTGAAGGGAACAGTACGTCGTATTTCGTCTTTGAGTTTACGAGCTTTGTGTACATATCCTCATTGGTGTCGAACATGTCGTATATGACCTTATAGCCGGTCTCTTCTTCAAACTTGTCGCAGACTGTCGGGTCAATATAGTCACCCCAGTTGTAAACGCGAACAACCTTATCGTCCGGCAATGAACATGCCACCACTGAGAACAGCATCACAGCCGCAAGAATCAAACTCCATCCAACTTTAAAACGTCTTTTCATTTTAATCAATTCCTTTCAGCAACTCTTTTTTTGTTTCTATTATCATCCTTTTTAGGAATGACGTTAATACAGATAAGCAGGATCATTATGACCACATAAACTATGGCAGATAGTGCGTTTAGCTTCGGACTTACACCCCTCTTTGCCATCGTATAGATTACCGTCGAGAGGTTGTTTACACCGTTACCTGTGGTGAAAAAGCTAATGATAAAGTCATCTATCGACAGCGTGAGCGCAAGCAGGAAGCCCGATATTATTCCCGGCATGAGGTCAGGGATAACTATTTTTCTCAGGGCATACGAAGGGGTAGCCCCCAAGTCGAGCGCCGCCTCATATCTGCTGTAGTCAAACTGCCTCACCTTAGGCATAACCGACAGTACTACATACGGCAAGCAGAACGTTATGTGGCTTAAAAGCAGTGTAAAGAAGCCAAGCTCTATGTCCAACAACGTGTAGAGCATCATGAGCGATATACCCATAACGATTTCTGCGTTCAGCATAGGTATGTACGCCACTGTAAGCGTCAAGTTATACGCCTTTCGCTTCATGCTGTTAAGACCGATTGCGGCGGCTGTACCAATGATCGTCGAAATCAATGCCGCAAGCAGACCGCACACGAGCGTAGTACCCAGTGCCGACATGATAGCGCTGTCCTGGAGCATCTTTGCATACCAGTCGAATGTAAAGCCCGTCCACACGCCTCTGCTCTTTGACTCATTGAATGAATAAGCTATGAGCACGAGTATAGGCAACTGCAAAAACGCCAGTACCAGTGTGATATAGGCCTTTGCAAGAGGAGACATTTTCTTTTTCACAGTATCATGCTCCTTTCGCCGGCATCCTGCTTGTCGGTACGGTTTATGACAAACATGAAGCTCAATACGACAATCATTACGACGAGACTTATCGTCGCGCCGAAGTGCCAGTCATTAACTACCCTAAACTGCTTCTCTATGATATCGCCAATGAGCGGGACCTTGCCTCCGCCCATGAGCTGAGAGATAACAAACGTCGTAACGCTCGGCACGAATACCATTGCAATGCCGGACAAAACGCCGGGCATCGAGAACGGCAATGTTATTCTGAAGAATCTCTGTGCGGGCTTTGCACCCAAATCGTACGCCGCTTCGAGCAAGCTGTCGTCGAGCTTTAACAGTGTGGTATTTATCGGCATTATCATAAACGGTAGGAAGTTGTAGACCGTTCCGAACGTGACAGCCCCTTCGTTGTAGAGAAACTGCACCTTATCTAAGCCTAACGCCTGCAAAATGCTGTTTATTATGCCACTGTTTTCGAGCAATGACATCCATGAGTACGTCCTCAGCAGGAAGTTCATCCACATGGGCATCATTATGAGCAACATAATAAGTCCCTTGTATTTCGATGCGCTTCTCGAGAGTATGTAGGCAACGGGATAGCCTATGAGGAGGCATACCATGGTCGATATGAGCGCTATCTTGATGCTTCTTAAAAACACCTTGAGATACATCGGGTCCGCAAAGCGCTTGAGGTTCTCAAACGACACGCTTATAACGCCTGCATCGTTTTCCACCGTTACACCATAGTAGATTATGATGACAAATGGGACGACGACGAACACCGCGAGCCATATAATAAGCGGTATTGCCAGTAGTTTACTGCTTTTTTTCACCTTGCATCCTCCCAGCTCCTAAGCTGCGCCCTCTTAGCCCCGATTATCGTATCCGACCACTCGCTCACGTGCATAACCTGTATGTTCTCAGGCCTTACGTCGATAGATACTATTGTTCCGGGCTCATAATACTTTGTGGAATGCGAGAGTATAAGCTCATCTCCGCAGATTACGCGCATCTCATAGTGAACACCCTTGAATATGCTCGATACGACCTCGCCCGTGGGCTTGCCCTCTGTGGGCTTCAGCAGTTCGATATCCTCGGGTCTCAGTACGATATCGACATCTTTGTTGATGCCAAAGTCGGCATCGATGCACTCGAAATCACAGTCGAGGAATCTTACGAGGTAATCCTTCACCATGATAGCCTTCATAATATTGCTTTCGCCGATAAAGTCGGCTACGAATGCATTCTTAGGCTCGTTGTAGATCATTTCGGGCGTGCCTATCTGCTGTATCATGCCGTCGTTCATTACCGCTATGGTGTCGCTCATTGTAAGCGCCTCTTCCTGGTCGTGCGTTACATACAGGAACGTTATTCCGCTTTCGATCTGAATGCGCTTAAGCTCTATCTGCATCTCCTTGCGAAGTTTCAAGTCGAGCGCGCCCAAAGGCTCATCCAAAAGCAGTACGCCGGGTTTATTTATCAGCGCGCGCGCGACCGCAACGCGCTGCTGCTGACCGCCCGACAACGTGGTAATCTTCCTTTTGTTAAATCCCTTGAGGTTCACAAGCTCGAGCATCTCTTCTATTCCCTTGTCTATCTCGGCCTTGCTCTTATGTTTCAGGGACGGCCCGAAGGCTATATTCTGCTCTACTGTCATATTGGGGAACAATGCATACCTTTGGAATACGGTATTTATGTTTCTCGAATACGGGGGTACGTTGTTTATGTTTGTACCGAGATAGAAAATATCGCCACTTGTAGGCGTTTCAAAACCGCCGACTATCCTGAGCGTCGTGGTCTTTCCACAGCCCGACGGCCCCAACAGCGTGAGGAACTCATTTCTGTTTATGTACAAGTTGATATTGTTCAACACCGCAGCCTTTGCGTGCTGGTCATCAAACTTTTTATAAATGTTCTTTAACTCGATTATATGTTCACCCATACTTAACCCCCAAAATAACAAGTAACAGTTACAAAATCAAAATGACGGCGGCGCCGCTACCCAAAGTATAGTGGCAGAGGACTTCCCCGCGTTATGCAGATAATGCTCCGCATCGGACTTAAAATAGAAGGCATCTCCCTTCTTGAGTCTCCATTTTCTAAGACCCAAGTGCAGATAAATGCTACCCGAAAGGACGTATCCAAATTCCTCGCCTACATGCGGAGTATCGGTTTCGGTCTTCTCACCCGAAGGAAGTTCCAAGAGAATCGGCTCCATCGAATGCGCCTGTGCAGTCGCAACGAGCCATGTGATATTTCCGCCGTTTTCAAGGCGCTTCTCAAACATATCGTCATTTTTGTAAACGGGAGAATCGCTAGCCCCCGATGAAAAGAAATCGGCAAACGATATGCCCAAAACATCCAGTATGTCTCCGAGCGTATCGAGACTCGGGGCAGCCTGGTCGCTTTCGAGCTGAGAAATGAAGCCCTTCGACAAATCACACCTGTCGGCAAGCTCTTTTTGAGTCAGCCCACGAAGAATACGCAGAGCCCGTATCCTTTCTCCAATCGCCACAGTCATCGCTATACCTCCACAAGGTTTGTTATATCAAACTTTCAGATTGGTTTTGCTTAATGGATTGTAGCAGAAACGTTACAAGCCGTCAATAGTATTTATTGATATGCTCCAATGCATTTATTACTGCAAATCGTCAAATAAAATCCATCTCGACAAAAATCCGAGTTGCAAAACGACCATGGTTTTCCAAAAACCGTGTAATACTGAGCTTTTGCAGATTCTCCAACTCAAATCTTCGATATCAAAACCCGAGTATACAGGCCTAATAATTTAGTATTACTTAACATAAGAGTTTCAGATGTTTGAACGTAGGATCTGTTCTCTGCGTTAAGCGGCACAGTTTCTCAGTCATGCAATGCCGTCGGTCTCCTTTTTACGAGAGAGGTCTTTCAGGAGATCCTAACAGCTTGGGAATTGCCGATTTGTTACAATTTCCGGTTTAGTGTGAAGCCATAGAAAAGAAGGAGACCCCTCGCTAAAGAGGGGTTAGGGGATACGAGAATATGGGTGCTCAATCTCCTATTCACTTTCTTTTAAAAATTCGTGGCTTCAGCTCGACCTACCACTTGCACAGAGGTTTTTGCCTCTCGCCATCGAGATGCGATTTAACCAACACATCGTATAAGATTTTGGATTGACATAAACCTCCGCAATACATCTACTTTGCTTACGCAATGACGCGAATACTGTAGCCTTCAAGTCGGGAGCTTTCACTCCTTCTTGCCTCTATGCTCGGGTCCCGGGTCACCGAGACGCCAATGCTTTCTGCAAAGGCCTATGTACTTGTCGTTTGCTCCAAGCACAACCTGCTCGCCTACTTTTGTTATGCCGCCCTTACCGTCGAGACGCGCATTAAACGTAGCCTTTCTTCCGCACCAGCATATCGTCTTTATCTCTTCTATCGTGTCAGCCCATGCCATGAGCCACATGCTACCCTCAAAGAACTCACCCTTGAAGTCCGCACGCAGGCCGTAGCATATTACCGGAATGTTGTACTCATCCACTATTGTAGTAAGTAGCTCCACGTCCTTTTTGCTTAGGAACTGTGCCTCGTCGACTATTATGCAGTCGTACACGCCGTTCTTGACGTCCTCTACGGGCATATTCTCAAAAAGTATGCATTCTGCCTCGAGTCCGCTGCGTGACTTGAGCATGAACACGCCATCTCTGGTGTCTATAGAAGGCTTCAGCAAAAGAGCCTTCTGTCCGCGTTCAAAATAATTGTATCGTACCATGAGCGCATTTGCCGTTTTTGAAGAAGACATCGCGCCATATCTGTAATATAACTTTGCCATCCATCCTCCGCTAAAACACCGGCGAGAAGCCCCCGCCGGTGCGCATGTTGTTATCTGCTTCCTTTATCGTAAGGAACACCGCTTGCCCTCGGAGCCTGCGAAGACTTCGATGTGAACGCCAATGTGACAAGTGTCGCAACATACGGTATCATCTTGTAGATATTCGCGTGTAGTCCAAGATTCTGCAGGAACGATATGCCCTGATACGTCGAGCCGATCGATTTCATGAATCCGAAGAACAGTGCCGCAAGGAGTATCTTGTATGGCTTCCACTGACCGAATATCAGAACTGCAATCGCGAGGAAGCCGTAGCCCGATACGGTTGCATTGAACTCAACAGTGGTGGGGATTATGAATATCAAACCACCGAGACCTGCGAGTGCGCCTGAGATGAGCACGCCCGACCAACGTACCTTGTATACGTTGATACCTACGGAGTCCGCCGCCTGAGGATGTTCGCCGCAAGCCATGAGGCGAAGCCCGAATCTCGTTTTATAAAGAAGAATAAAAGCGGCGACGAGAAGGATCAGGGTTATGACCATGAACCAGTTCAGTTCAAAATCGCCGATTTTCGTCACGAACGCTTTCTTTCCCTCATAATAAGTGATGCTGGAAGAAACGTTGTCAACGTTTTCGGACGTATTGACCGCTCTGGCGATGATGACGGATGCCGCAAGACCGAGCATATTCAGAGCCGTGCCGACGATCGTCTGGTCGGCATTGAATGTGACGCAAGCCACGCTCAGAAGCAATGAATAGACAAGTCCCACAAAAGCGGCGACAAGCACCGCGGAAAGCACGATCAGAGCCGCAGGCGCGGTCGGCCACGCCGCGCAGAGATATTTCAGTGTCAGCGCGCCGCCGAGGGCTCCCATGATCATAATACCTTCAAGTCCG
>JAEDCW010000011.1 GCA_016293975.1 Clostridia bacterium | reverse complement strand
GTGTTCTTTATGCGGACATTGGTTTTTATGTTGTTTGTGAACGTCTCATCGATTTTACAGCTTACAGTTGCAGGTGTGAAGCTGTTTTCCACAGGACTCGTCGTTGCAATGAGGTACGCATATGTACCTGCAACGCCCAAAAGCGCTACCAACAGCAGTCCGAGTATGAGGTTGAGCTTTTTCGCTCCTCTGAGTTCCTTAAACCACTTAAACATTAAAGCTCACCCCCTTAACCCTGTGTCAGCAGGCTAAACAGATTGGGCATAAAGCTGTCTCCGCTTAACCAATGACTGTTATCCACTTCGTTCTTAAATTCTGCCGTACCTGTCGGTGAGGCCGCATTTAGCGTTACCGTAACATCATCATGTGCCTTGTATCTCCATGACCATGCGTTGACCTCGCGCACCGTGTATGTCCCAACGGGGAGACCTACAACGGTAGCACTGCTGTTTTCTCGTATTGCGACCGTAGCAACTACAGCGTTATTGCTGTCAACGACTTCAAACAGGAACGTCTGTCCGCCATTTTGCAGGTTTTCATAGTATCCCAACTTTGTAATCGTGATTGAGCAGGTTTTGACGTGTACATAGAATTCCGGGCTGGTCATAATCAGCGTATGTGACACGATTTGGTGTGTACTACAACTTGAATAGCTCGTAACATACTCGTCAAGCTCAGACATTCCGCCTACCGTCACGCTTACGTTTATCGGGCAAGCATCGGTTCGAGCAGGTGTGTAGATATCACCGCCTATGCTTCCCAAGCCGCCATCGTAAATCGAGTAGGTATACGCTATTACCGGTGCTGTACCTGTTGCCTCAGGAGCCGTGTGTGTCGTATCTGCGTTTGCATCTGTCCAAGATACCGAATTAAACGCCGTATCGAGGTCTACCGTGTCGCCGAGGTAGACTTCTATGTCTTTCCACACAATCGTGGGGCGCAATACGTGTATTGTGGCTGTTTTCGGGCCAATAACCTTTTCCGGCACAGTCCCTTCATTAATCGGCGTTACCGTACAGCTTACCGTGAAATCTGTACAATCGGTAAGTGCGAGCGAGGAAAGGCTTTCACCCGACCATGTGCCTACGCCATTACCAGCATTATAAGTCAACGTTGCCGTATTGCCGCCTCTCGTAATCGTAAACACGATATTTACATGTGCGTTGTTGGTTCCGTTAGGAGTGTAGTTGACCAGCACGCCTACAAGGCTCTGTGCATTGGCATTTTGGCTCAGATATATCGTGCTGTCACTTGTGCCGAAATCAAAATCTATCGGTATGTCCACGGTCGGAGAGACAAAGTACTCAACGCACTCGTTGCCGGAGTAAACGCCCGAGGTATCCGCATTTGTCGGTATTCCGTTTCCGCCGAACGTCGAGGATCTGTCAAGCACGGTATCGAACTCTATTATGAGCTTCTTTCCGTGTGTGCCGTCAGGTTTTGTTGTTCCTGACACAAAGTTCGCCGTAAAATCGAAGCCACGAACCTCAATAGTTTCCGTCACGGTATTTACCGTAGCTGTAATACCGTCTGCTGGTGTGACAGATACTCTTTTCTCGAATGTAGTTCCGTTATAATCGGCGGTGTACAGTCTTATACTTTCTGCATCGGTACCCTCCGGTAGATTGAAGTACGGCGACAGTATGTCGCGCACGACGGTTTCAGTACCCAGATTTATGGCAGGACTGCTGACTTGGTTGCTTATCTGCGTGAATATGCTGTTCAGAGCAGTCGTGTCACCTGCGGAGAGGTAGTAGCTGGGGTCTTGCACAGCACCGTTGTTGGAAGAAACATTCTGCATGAACCAGTTGGCCTTTTCAGTATCATCGCCATTCTGCTTACCGGGACTTGTAGCATCTGCTCCGCCAAATATACCTACGGTGTAGACGGTTGCACCATAAGTGTTCTTTGCAGTCCCTGCCTGGGTGATAGCGGCACTCGCGACGTCGTCCTCGTAGCCACTCCAACCGGGAGCACCGTCCGTAAAGACGATGATAACGCGGTTGCGCTTTTCACCATCAGGAACAGGGTTAGCATTAAGAATACCATTAGCCATCTCCATGCCGAGGTCAGTAAGCGTACCGCCATCGGCAGCCAACTTATCGATGGATGCATCAATATTCGTCTGCCCCGATGTAGTGTCCATGCTTTGGAATACATCGTTGTAATGGCTCTGTGCGCTGTTGGCGTTGGACGCATTGTTGGTACGGCCCGCATTATAGGTATACTGCGTTGCGCCCACAAAGACCTCCGTATTGCCGTAATAGTCTCCATAATAATCATCATATCCCGACGCAAAGCCCACCATTGCAATACGGTGATTAACATCGTCGTCTGTTCCAATTTCGCCCTTTGCTTTATCAGCTACCGCATCGGCAAAGGTGCTTACAGTATTCTTAAGTGCGGCAAGACGAGAGATATATATAAAATCAGTTGAGGATAGTTCTACCCATCTTGATCCTAGCAAGCCCGGACGGTAGTACTGCCAGTGGTTATTATTATACCTGACTGGATACCAAAGTTCATTGCCAGACCAATCAACACCACCATATTTAACATAATACCCCTCTGTGCTTCCCAAAGTTTGATTAGCGTTTTCCACGCTAATTTGGGAACCGAAACCAAATTCCATACTTCCCGACTGGTCGAGCACAAGCACGATATCCGTGGGTACGTTCTCGACCTCGGTAGTTACTGTTCCCGTCGTATACGCTTCCAGAGTAATGGTGCATCTTCCCGTTCCGGGGTCGTACTGCGCATTCTTCGCCAACACAAGACCGTTATCGTCGCCGGCTTGTTCACCGTCTCCCGTGGCGTTCAAGCTGTATGCGCCCCTTGTTGGGGTTACCGCAGGCCATTCTACAAGTGGCGCGACGTTAGTAAAGTTAACTGCACTGTAGACATAGTCGACGATACCTTCATCCTCTGCGGCGGCGATGAGTGCGTTCATATGCTCATTGAGCGCATTGTACTCGTCCTCGCTCAACGAATTCACAAACACCTCGAACTCTTCATCGCTGAGAGTGTTCAACAAAGCGTTGGCTTCTTCAAGGGTCGTACAAGCCATGAGGTTATTGTAAAACTCCCGGTACTCATCCGCCACGTTTGCTTGTTCGCTACCGCCACTATCAGCTTCCGTTGCCAATATCGCCGGAGCAAGCGACACGAGCATCGTCACGCAAAGAAGCAATGCGATTATTCTATTTTTCATAATGCGTTACCTCCTCACTCCGGCCAGCCGGATGCCTCAAGTGCATTGGCACCGTTGTTTGCCGACTGCGTTGCTTGAGCAATCAGATTCACCGATGCTGTGCTGTTTTGGTAAATGTTGCCCATGCTTGGGGCGAACGCAACTGTTGTGAACAGCGGCTCTGTGGAGGCACCGGGTGCGAGTACGCTATTGTAGTAGTAATAGCCGTCGCTGTACGTCCAGTCCTCGGTATTAAAATCGAGCGCAACCAATGACAAATCTGCAATCTCATCGGTCTCCTGCGCAAACTCTATTACCGTCTCCACACTTACCCTGACATAAACGCTGTTGCTGCCTGTGTTCTCTACCATGGCTATCTTACTGATTTCCGCGCCCGGCATAACCCCCGTTAAATTCTCAAACGGTATTGGTTCTCCGTTTTCGTCTGTGGCATCCGTAAGCTCGACTATCTGTATCGAAACATCACCGGCAACAATTCTGTTCTGGGCCTCATCCTCCGCTGTGTAGTAAGCAATCGTACCCAAAGAGGCAAAAGTCAGGCAGAGTACGATAGCTGTCAACATAAGGATTTTCTTCTTCATTCTTTCTCCTTTCCTGCTGGGCTTTGCCCTGATCCGCAAGCCGCATTAACGAGCTATACGGAGTGCAAGCATAAGCTTTGGAGAATATGCTCGCAGTGCCCGCCGCCATAGGACAGGCGCTGTTTGATAGTGACCTTACGGCTCCGGCCAACCCTGTGCTTCGAGTACTGTCGCGCCGTTATTGGCCGACTGCGTTGCATAAGCGTTTACGTCGATAACAGCAACGGAATTCATATACTCGTTGCCAAGCTCAATGTTAAAGCTTACTGTGTTGAAAAGCGCAGTTGTAGTTGCTCCGGGTTCGAGAATCGAGTTGTAGTAATAGTAACCCTCTGAATATGTCCAGTCGGTCGTGTTGAAATCAAACGAAAGCTCTTCGCCGTCAAATTCGCTTACAGCGCCTTCGACGAGATTTACGACGTATTCTACAGCTACCCTTACCCATACAGGGTTGGCGCCTGTGTTCTCTACTGTGACTACCTTCGTAACATTGTCGCCGGGAACAACGTCAACTACATCCGTGAAGGGTTCGCCGTCGTCACCGACTTCGTGGATTGCGATTGCGACATTACCCGATGTAATCCGGTTCTGTGCGGTGTCCTGCGCGGTGAAGTAGGCGATCGTTCCTGTTGTTATAAGTGCCGCACAGCACATTATGGCCGCAATTATGAGTAGCTTTCTTTTCATAGTTTTGCTATCTCCTTCGTTGTTGTAAGTTATGCCTTTAGGTTGCAATAATAATAGGTGAGTCCCTGCAGCAGTTGTTCGCGTTCCGCTGCAGGGGGGGTGGTGCCCCCCCTCTGTTCGTTCGCTATGAGCAGAGGGAGGTTTTTTAGAGAGTTCGCTCTAAATTAGGTAGGTGAGTAATATTTGGTTTTACGGGTTGACTATGAAAGGATTGTAAAGATTTCGCTCCATAGTCTTCACTTTACTCAAACTGTGTCTTCATGTCTCATACGGGAGACATGGAAACGTGCTTCTTTGCCTGTGCCACGAGGTGGCAAGGACTGTCACAGCTTACTGCCAGTTAGTAGCTGTGCCACCGAAAGGATTGTAGTTAGCGCCGAAAGCGGCTGTGATTGCAGCATCCACGGAATCAAAACCGTCAGCCTGGACCGCAACGACCATGACAGGGCACTTAATATTGAGATCGCCATTGTCGTCAATCAGAGCGGACAGGTCAATTGCCTCACCGAAAGCATAGTAAATACCATCTGTCATATCAAAGCTCTTGTCGAGATATACGCCTGATACGAACTGCTCCGTCGTTGCACCGGCATCCAGAACCTGATAGTAGTCGGCATAGTAAACGTTATAGGCAACATCATTGATCGTTGTCTCATAATAATTCCATTTACTATCCTCTCCATGCTTCCAATTCCACATTTCTTCATATGTGGTAGCCCATCCATCTTCGGTCTTATAGTTACCGAAGTTGAAATGCAGCACGTTCAAGCCGGCGTTAAAGGTCTCATAACCGTCGTCAAGAGCGGAGGGAATGGCGAAGTAGGCACGGACATACGCGCCGGACTTGCCGGTGTTCTTGATGGTGATCATCTTGTCACAATAGTTCTTTGCCATGGGCTGGCCGAACTGGTCCTTAGGGCCCTGCGCCGAGCCAACAATGGGCATGAGAACCTGATTCTGCTCGAAGTCTTCTATTTCGGTATGTTCATCGTTGACCTGCTGTTCGATCAGATTGATTGCCACGCCACCCGCGGTAAATACGTTGGTTTCAGCATCCGTATCTGTGAAGTAGGCAAGGGTGATGCCTATTGCGGTGATAGCCAGAACGGCTACTGCCAATGCGATTGCTAAAATCTTTTTCTTCATAAGTTTTTTCCTTTCTCTTTATTCACGGCTTAAGCCGTAAGTAAGCATTAGGTTTGGTTTTTGGTGTTGAGCAATTATGCACGCTGTCTGTATTGCTTAGGCATATAATTACTTAATTGAAGGGGGATACATAACCCGTGGAGCCGGGAGTGCCAAACGCTGTATTCAGGGCAGTATAGGCATCACTGAAACCCTCAGCCTGCACACCTTCTGCAATGATATGAATCTTATAGTTGCTGAGATCTGCTGTCATTGCTGCCGTGCGGTAGTCCACGATAGGAGCAGTATAAGTAACTCCATCTTTACTATCTGCATACTTGTCGAGATACACGTTATACATGGCGTCAGTCTTGGTCGTATCCCCAGTTCCCAGAACTTTCATATAGGTAACAACGAATACGCGATATTCCTTTCCTTCAATACTTGTCGTGTAAGTGTTGTAGTTTGTGCCATTACCGGGATAGCCGGGGTGTTCTCCGCCAACGCCTGCAGCAGTCTTGCACCAGTTCCACTCGCCCAGTACCAAAGAAGCATATCTCTGGTTGAAGTGAACAAGGTTGTTGTATTCCTGTACACCGTCAGTTTCACCATAATAGAAAGTGTCCGCAGGGAAAGCGATATGGAGACGGACATAGGCAGCTTCCTTGTTGTTGGTAACATTGACTATCTTTTCAATATTCTTCCCAGGCACCAACTTAGAGTTCTGAGTGAATGTTTCATTCAGCGTTATATCAACATTACCGACTGTGAATGTGTTGACTGCTTGGTCTGTCGATGTAAGATATGCAACTGTCATACCTATGGCTGCAACTGCCAGCATCGCGGCTGTAATTGTAAGAGCAATAATCTTTTTCTTCATAAGTGTTTCCTTTCATAATTGTCATAACTGTGGGTCTCGCCCACCGATTTACAAAAATGGTGTTTTTCCGAACCTGCGAGCTTACGGAGTGGTGGTAACCTTTGCCCATGCTTCCGCAGCGGAAGCGCTGCCCGACTGCTGTACTGCATAAGCCGTGAATGTAAGTGTGGGATATGTAGCCTCTGTAAGAGCGTCCATCATTGCCTTGGTAACTGTGTCATTGCATGTTACTTGGTCATCTGCCAACACGCTGAAGGTCGTATCTGAGGTCGTTGCATTAACTACCCTGTAGTACACACCGTCTGCGCCTGTAAGTGCTGTCCAACCAGTTGCCATTGTATAGTTGATGAAATCATCGAGGTTTGCTGACTTTTCGACCTTAACAAACAGATAGCACGCCTCGCTGCCACTCTTCACAGTGATCTTCGGGTCCTTTGCGATAGTCACGCCGGGAACCATCTTGAAGTCTGTGGCGGTCTCTTCCAGCTCAATATTGATGTTGCCGACCGTAAATGTATTGGTGATGGGTTCTGTCTGATCTGTAAGCCAGGCTATCGTTCCTCCCACCGCCATACCAAATACGGCGACCAGTGCAACAAGAATAATTAGTGTTCTCTTTTTCATAATCTTTCCTTTCTTATTGTTTCTCTATATCAGCCTTGCGGCGATATATCGTCATTGGTCTCCTCGTCTGCCGCGTTGGCAGCAGGTTCTGTGGCAACGCCCTCTTTATTCTTTTTCCCTTTGGCATTCGTATCTCTGCCACTGTCAACCTTTTTAATCAAGTCGGGAACAAACGTCAGCAGAAGCAGGACCGCAACCCCCGCCAGCGCAATGTACATACCGGGGGGATTTGTCACGAAGTTTGCAACATAGCCCAATAGCGGTATGGTGAACACCGGTACTCCTATGAGGTTGTTGAAATGCACGGGCGAACCGTCCGCACTCTCATTGGCGTCTCCCTTGGTATAAAAGCGCTCATTCTCGGCGTCTATCTCTATGACCCTGTGCGTCGCCACGACCAAATCCTCGTTAAGCACGAACGTTATCGGGTCTCCGACATGCACATCCTGCGGCTCGACACTCTTTACATATATGAGCGAGCCGGTATGATATGTCGGTTCCATGCTTCCTGAGAGCACGGTGAAGGGTTGAAGGCCCACAACCCGCACGCCCACGAAGGCTACCGCCAGCAACACAACCACCGCAACTATTACGCTATATACCACATTCCATATCTTCCTAAACATCTTCACACAATTCCATTCTTAGACTCACTAAAACATCGTATTTCATAGGTGTCTACATGTTTTCTGTACATCTCCATTATGCATTATGTTTATAAACTCTGCAATATCTAAAATTGTTTCTATTTGTCGAAATTACCGTTTTTGCATTTTTAAAACATTTTTTTATAATTACGCTGTTTTAATCTCTTTTAACTCAAAGCGTAAAACTGGTGCATTGACTCCTTAAGCAATTTGCACATCTATATTTCCCAGTTTTTGTCCATATACCGACTTCGGAGTCTGTGTCGACTATTGTCGTAAGTATTGTTTGCCATGTATTCGCAATGTAATTAATATGTATTAATATTTACATTCTGCGTCATTATATGTCTTTTTATGACAATTTAATACATTTCAGTAATACTGTTTCTTCTCTACTTGTTTGAGAAATGCGCCTGCGGTCTCCCCTTGCACTGTGAGATATGGTACGCCGCCGTTTACAATAATCATTATCGACATTTTCATCACTTCTTTACCCTGAAGCAGATGGCGATTGTCGCATCGATTCACGAGTTCGCAACCGATGGTTGCGTAGCAATACGAGGCATGACAACTAAAGCATATGGACCGCAACAGTCCTGCGTGGTACTATTATGACAGTAATTGACGGAGGAATGTTATGGTATTGAAAACCAGGAGGTACACGCTCTTAGACGGTGTGGCTATCCCCGTGCGTTGTGCTCCGATATCCTTTATCCTTCAGGTAGCGCTGAGGTTGCTGAATGCCTTCGTGCCTGCAGGGACTGCTCTGTTTACAGCGAGCTTTGTAGACACGGCGGTAGCAATAGCACAGGGGCAAGGAACATATATGGATATAATCATACCGTCGATACTGTTGCTTGCAACAATGGGATACGAAATGCTCTATACAAAGCTGCTTACGTTCGTCAAGCTGGGCTTGCAAAACGGAATACGCTTAAAATACCGCACAGCATTGCTTGAAAAGCGCACAAGGCTCGAATATGCGTGCATTGAAAGCTCTGACGATTGGGACTTAATAGGAAGGGTCAGCGTGCCAAAGAGCTATAGTACCGTTGAAGAAGCTCTGACGACATATGCTTCTCTCGCTCTTGTCGGGATCTCCATGGTAGCGAGTATAGTCAGCGTTTTGTCGATTATCGTCTCTTACTCGTGGTGGATAGCCGTGTTCATAACGGTAGCTCTCGTACCTCTGGTATGGCTTGCGGTTCGTAGCGGTGAAAAGATATATGACGCCACAGCGGGCGTAGAGGATTCCTACAGAAAGCATAGGTATTTCAACGAAGTTCTGACAGGCCGACAAACTGCGGCAGAAAGGGCTGTATTCGGTTACACCGACAAGATATCTGATGAGTTCAAGAAGATTTATACCTATTCTATAGACGCTTCCTACAATGAGCGTAAAAAGCGGTTTTTCAGGATGAACTTGGGCTCAATCGTCGTTGGAATAGTAACGCTTATCTGTATAGCGCTTCTGCTCGTCCCTACACTCTCGGGAGTGATTTCATTTGGAATGTTCGCGGGTCTCGTTTCGGCAATGGGTTCATTGATATCCCTTATGCGCTGGCCGCTGATGAACTGCGTAGCAACGCTGACGGAGGCGTCAAAATATATGGCAGACCTCACAAAGTTCATGGCGATGCCCGAAGCCGCGGGTGCGACAGACCCTGCCAACAGGAATATAGAGCCGTTTGAATCGCTCACATTCAAGAACGTGACTTTCACCTATCCCGGAATGGATACACCCGTACTCAAGAATCTGTCATTTACCATAAACAAGGGCGGTCACTACTCCTTCGTTGGAGTAAACGGCGCAGGAAAGACGACTATAACAAAGCTCATCACGGGCATGTATCGAAACTACGAGGGCGAGATACTGCTGAACGGCAGGGAGCTTTCAACATATACTCTTGCGGAGCTTAAAGCGTACTTCGTATGCGTGTTTCAAGATTTTGCACGTTATCAGATTTCCTTCCGCGACAATGTGGAACTCGGAAGCGGAATAAGCATGGACGATGCGGCGATAGAAGATGCCGCAAAGAAAGCGGGACTATCCGGTGTGTTAACCAGAATCGGCATGGACGCGCATCTTGGAAAGATCGAAGAAAACGGTATAGATATATCCGGCGGTGAATGGCAGAGAGTAGCTATGGCGCGGTCGATCGCCAGCCCCTCGGAGGTCAAGATACTCGATGAACCGACAGCAGCGCTCGATCCCATAGCCGAAAGCGAAATATATAACAACTTCCGTGATATCAGCCATGGCCGTACAACCATATTCATAAGCCACAGGCTCGGCTCGACAAAGCTTGCAGACACGATATTCGTGCTTTACAGCGGTCACGTGGCAGAATGCGGCAGTCACGACGAGCTCATGGAGCAAAACGGACTCTATGCCGAAATGTTTGACAGTCAAAGGAGCTGGTACTTATGAAAAAAGATAGGAAAAAGTCCATCTCTATAGTAACAATGCTGAGAAGACTGCTTCCCATTGCTACAAAGGGTAATGTCGGAAGATTCGTCGCCGGTCAGCTTTCAACAGTATTGCTCATGGCAACGCTACTCGCAGAAACTATAGTCACGGCTCAAATTCTGAACGCAGTAGATGCCGCAATAGTCACGCACAGCTATGCCGGCCCGCTATTCTGGCTGGGTATGATGGCCCTCGTGCAGATATTCAACCCGTTGCTCAACGGTACCACCAACCTCTACCTGCAGGATTTAATGAACCGTGCATACGGCAATGTTGCGGTGAGACTGCAAAAGAAACTTGCGCGTATACCTACATCGGAGTTTGAGGTCCCATCCACACTCGACGCAATCAACAAGGCGGATGCAGGTGCATCGGTAGCAAGCGCAATCGTAATTATGGTGTTGCTTTCAGTGTTTGGCTATATACCGTTCTTTATAGGCGTTTCCATATACCTCTACACGCTTAAGCCCATACTTGCAATTGCACCCGTAGTCGTATTCATACCCGTTATGACAGCTCAGGTATTGAAAGTAAAAATGTTCGGCGATCTCGAGGAAGCTGCTGCCCCAGAAAGGCGCAAAGTGGACTACTACGAGCGTTGTATAGGTGACAGAGAGTTCTTCAAGGAAACAAGACTCATAGGTGCGTTCGCTTACTTCAAGAAACTATACACCGATTCCGTAAAGGCAATGAACAAGGTCATAAATAAAACCGAGGTCAAGGCAGGCGTTATGGAGCTGGTTATGCAGGCACTCTCTGTTTGCGGTTACGGGCTTCTGTTCTATATGCTGATAGTGGCGTTGATGGACGGAGACATAAGCGTAGGTGAGTTTGCGGCGGTATTTGCATCGATAAGTGGGCTGTTCGGCATGATGGATGAAATGATAAGGTCTAACGTAGGCGATGTAATGCAGGAAAAGGAACTTGCCGTCAACATTCTCAAACTGCTCGACCTCCCAGAGAGGACGGGAGACAAGTCCGCAGACGTATCGCAGGGTATAGAGCTTCGTAACGTACACTTTACCTATCCCGGAAGCAAGAATGAGAGTATTTGTGGCGTGAACCTCGAACTTAGACCCAAAGAGACGCTCGCAATAGTCGGGACAAACGGTGCCGGCAAGACCACACTCGTTAAGCTTTTGACAGGGATATACACGCCCAGCGATGGCGTGGTACTTCACGGAGGCGTTTCCACCCAGGAGATAAAGCCGGACGAACTGTTTAAGAACACATCCGCCGTATTCCAGGATTTCGGGAGATATAAGATGACTCTCGACACAAATCTCCGAATCGGGGACCTAAATTCTGGCCGCGAACTTACCAAGGTGATTGAGGATTCCGATATCAATCTCGATGCCGATTCCTATCCGCAAGGACTCGCCACAATGCTCTCCAAAGAATTTGGAGGAGTAGACATCTCCGGTGGGCAATGGCAACGCATAGCCATCGCAAGAGGCTTGTACAAACAGCACGAGCTTATAGTACTCGATGAACCCACGGCGGCAATCGACCCGCTTGAAGAGACCCGCATCTACAAAAAATTCGCGGAGATATCCGAGGATAAGACGGCTGTCATAGTAACGCATAGGCTCGGCTCATGCAGGATAGCGGACAGGATAGTCGTAATGGACGCAGGCAATGTCATGCAGGTGGGAACACATGAGGAGTTGCTCTCCGACGAGGATGGACTCTACAGAAGGATGTGGGAAGCTCAGGCGGAATGGCTCGCATAGTACAGAATGATTCATAAACAAAAAGCGGTGTGCAATAGAGCCCCGCCTTTTCTTTATCTTATTCGATTTTATACCGATATCGCCGCAAATAGCATCTCGTACGCGTCATCGTAAAACTCAAAGGGATATGTAGCCCCGCCGTTACAGCTCTTGAGTAAATTGTCCGCGTACTCCTGTCCCGCACCCAAAAGCTCCTCTATGGTAAGCGATATACCCTCATCGGTGGCTATTCTACACAGCTCAAGCACGGGCTCTGCGGACTCCCTCGATTTGAACAATCTCCGCTTTAAGTCGGGGTTCTTCCTTGCGGCCGCAATAAGCATGCTCAGTTTCTCGTTCATTTGCTTCCTCCATAAAATCGAACGGGGTGACTAACACCCCACTCAGTCTGTTTCTCTATCAGCATGCCTTTGCGATTTCCTCTTCCTCGAGTACCCTGTAGGCTACCTTACCTACAAGCGTCTTCGGAAGCTCATCTCTAAACTCAATGTCGTATGGCATTGCGTACTTCGCGATATTCTTCTTGCAGTATTCGAGTATCTCCGCCTTCATCTCTTCAGAGGGCTCATACCCAGGCTTCAGCACGACAAACGCCTTGACCTTCTGCATCTTGTACGGGTCCCTTACGCCTATAACGCAACTAAGATGTATATGCTCATGGGCATCAAGTATGTTCTCAATCTGCGAAGGGTACACGTTGTAGCCGCTCGTGATTATCATCCTCTTTATACGCTGACGGAAATAGATGAAACCGTCCTCGTCCATTATACCCAAGTCTCCGGTATGGACCCAGGTGATTCCATCGCCATGTATGCGCAGTGTGTTTGCCGTTTCCTCCGGCTGGTTGACATATTCGAGCATCATCGTGGGACCTGAAAGGCATATTTCGCCCTCAGTGCCATAAGGCACTTCTTCAGTTGTTCCAACCTTGACTATCTTATAGAACGTATCGGGGAACGGTATTCCTATGCTTCCCGCTCTCGACATATGATAGGGTGTGAGACAGCTCGCCGTGACGCACTCTGTAGTGCCATAGCCCTCGCGCACCTCTATGGTGGCCTTATGTGCCTTGAGGAAGGCGTCAAAACGCTTCTTGAGCTCCGCGGAGAGCGAGTCGCCTCCGGAGAAAACACCCTTGAGGCAGGACAGGTCGAGCTTTTCAAGTCCGTCTATTCTGAGAAGCGCTTCAAACAACGTGGGTACGCCCGCGATGAAATTGGGCTTATACCTGGACAAAAGCTGTGCATATGTCTTTGGGGTAAACTGCGGAACGAGAATACACTCACCGCCGTTTACGAGCATGGAGTGTATGCTCACGCCGAGACCGAAGCCGTGGAACATGGGCATTATCGCAAGCATCTTGTCGCCCGGGGCAAACATCGGATTTGTCGCAACTATCTGGGCGCCCAAAGCATTAAAGTTGAGGTTTGAAAGGAGTATTCCCTTAGTTACGCCGGTAGTGCCGCCGCTGTAGAGCACTACCGCAGGGTCTTCTGCATGCTTTTCGGTGGGGAGCTCTATATTCTCGTCGTCACCGAGCTTCATAAATGCACTCCACCTGACGATATCAGTGTCCTTTGGAATCTTTTTTACCTGTCTGCCCTGTGTAAGGCTGTAGCCGACCTTCATTATAGGTGTGAGCGCATCAGCTATGCTAGTTATAATGAGATACTTGAGGCTAGGCGAATCTTTTCTGATACTTTCAAACTTGCCGTAGAACCTGTCGAGCGTTATCGCCGCGACACTCTGTGAGTCGTTTAGGTAAAATGCGATCTCGTGCTCCGATGAAAGCGGATGGATCATGTTTGCTATTGCACCGACCATGTTTACCGCATAGAACATCGTAACGGCCTGCGGACAGTTGGGCAGGCATATAGTTACTTTGTCGCCCTCTTTTATTCCGAGCCTTACCAGCGCCCTTGCACAGCGTTGTATCGCCTTTGCGGCGTCCTTGTAGCTCGTAGTGGCACCCATAAACTCATATGCGATGTAATCCGGGTACTTTTCAGCGGTAGCGAACACTTCGCCGCTGAGCGACCTTCCAGAGTAGTTCAAATTAAGAGGTACATCTCCGCATGAATGTGCCCATGGCATTCTTGCTGTATTATTGCTCATAATCAACCTCCATTGCAGCTTCCTGCTCAAGAAGCTCGGGATTTTGGAGCAAATACTTAAGCAGCTTTACAGTCTTTGCATAATAGTAACCGTCAGCTATTCTTTCATCTATCGTCAGACCGAGATCCAATGCTTCGCGCATCGTTATATTGCCCTCCGAGTCATAGAACGGCTTCAGTTCTTTCTTGCCGACAACCACAAACATGGAGTTCGTTCCCCAGTTTGAAAGGTGATGATATCCGCATTTGAGGCCTATCGAGCCGAGGTTTGAAATGAAAACCGTCGCATAAAGCGGATCTGTCTTGCCGAGGGCAGCCGGCACCTTTCCACGCTTGTCCAATGCTACGAGTATCTTCATAATCAAGCTCAATATCGGGCGCGGTATTTTCTTTAAGCTATCCATGACGTCTGTGGTGTTGTCCTTTGCTTCCTTTCTAAAGGACGTAACCTGCTTTACAAGCTCGTTATGCAACGATTCGATAGTGCTGTGCTCGTCGCACTTTACAAAAGCGAGCGCTTCCTCGGCTTCGTCGTTGAACTTCTTCTTAATTACGAATGAAAGCGTTATCTCGTTTCTGTGGTATATTCGCTTGTTCTGAATAAACCTGTTCATCTTCGGGCGGAGAACAACCGTCTTTGCAAGTGCCGCCGCGATAACGTGAAACACCGTGTAGGGAAGCGCGCCTACGTCGCCCTGATTCTTTCTCGCTATATACTCGTTGATTTTCGTAAGGTCTATGCGCTCACTTATATAGGCTTCATTATCCGCTCTATTCGGCTGAATATACGCATTGATAATGTGAAGCGCGTCGATATCACGAATCAGACGCCCGTCTTTACGGTCGCCCCATCGTCTCTTTTGTTTTTCCATGGTTTCTCCTCCATGCAGATTTGCAGACGCACGAAGGTAAAAATAATTGCAAATAACAATTCGTCCGTCTACTCAGCAGATTATACTATACGAAAGGAAAAAATGCACTATTTTTAAGCGCGAATATAAATTATTTCACAAAAAATGACATGTTTACACAACTCCGGCTGTAATCAGTGCAACAGATTCCTATCCATATCCGATCCGCTTATCCATCTGTACCTATCGAGGTCGACTACACCATCGTCTGCAACTTCCACCCCCTCATCTCGCAGTAGCTGTATCTGCGCATTGACGCCACCAAATGCAAAAGCCTGCGACACATGCCCCGATCTATTGACCACCCTATGGCACGGTATCTCCCCCGGTCTGGGGTTTGTGTGAAGCGCATAGCCGACAACTCTCGACCAACGTGGGTTGCCCGCAAGCGCGGCTATCTGTCCGTATGTAGCAACACACCCCTTTGGAATCCTAATCACCTGTGCATAAATCCTTTCAAATACGCTTTCCATATCGCAATCATCCTCCGGTAATCATTATATCACTCAAATACAGCATTTGTACTAACGGCGTTTGTTAAGCATTATACTTGTTGTATAGCATATAAAGCAGTATAATACATTTCAAACAACTCACAGGCGGTAATTATGATAGAGCTTCTTTCAAGAATATTTATTAAGGACAGAGAAAACACAAACTCCCCTTCCGTTAGGAGCGCATACGGTGTATTGTGTGGCCTCACGGGGATTTTCTTCAATGTCCTGCTCACAGTCGGCAAGCTTATCGCAGGTTCCATGAGCGGTTCAATAGCTATAACTGCCGATGCCCTCAACAACCTCTCGGATGCAGGCTCATCTGTTGTGACACTCGCGGCATTCAAACTCGCAGAGAAGCGCCCAGATGACGGACATCCCTTCGGGCACGGAAGAATCGAGTACATCAGTGGGCTCATAGTATCGATGATAATACTCGTTATGGGTTTTGAGCTCGGAAAGTCTTCTATCGAAAAGATAATCTCGCCCGAAGCCGTCGAATTCAGCTTCGTCGCGATAGGCGTGCTTGCCACATCCATACTCGTAAAGCTCTACATGGCACTCTACAATCGCAAGATCGGAAAGAAAATCAGTTCGTCTGCCATGAAAGCGACTTCTATCGACAGCCTCAGCGACTGTATTGCAACCTCAGCCGCACTCGTCGCAATGTTTGTAGGCAAATTCTTCTCGATAAACATTGATGCCTACGCCGGATTACTCGTAGCCTGCTTCATATTCTACGTCGGTATACGTTCCTGCATAGATACGGTAACCCCCCTTTTGGGTCAAGCCCCCGACAAGGAATTCGTCGAAGGCATACACAGCATCGTAATGTCATACGATGGTGTTGTGGGCATTCACGACTTGATAGTACACGACTACGGCCCGGGCAGGAGGATGGTATCGCTCCACGTAGAGGTCCCCGAATCCAACGATATAGCGGTCTCACACGACTTGATAGACAATATCGAGCGCAGGCTTTCGAGCGAGCTTCACTGTCAAGCGATAATCCACATGGACCCCATCGTGACCGATAACGAACACCTCAACAACGTAAAGGCGGCCGTCATTGAAAAGATAAGCGAATACAACAACACGCTCTCGATACACGACTTTAGAATGGTGACTGGACCCACGCATACAAACCTGATATTCGATGTGGTTGTACCCCACAACTGCAAGCTTTCCGATAACGATGTTGATGCGGCAATCAAAGAAATAATATCGACAATTGACGGAGACACCTACTTTGCTGTAATACAAATAGACAGACCGTATTGCTGATTAATGGACAACTGTTAGACAAGTCGGTATTACTGATTTCGGTATTACTGATTAACGTAAAAAGGAGCCTTTTATCGGCTCCTTTAATTATATTCGCTATGCTCGCCTTGCCATTGACCTTACAACTGCTCTTTTAATGAGCTTATACAGTTCCATTATCGGTATTATAAGTACTGCCAGGCCGACTGCAACAGCGAACTCCGGCAGTGAAATAGATTCAAATCCGAATGCATTCGACAGGAAAGGCACATACACGACCAAAACGGTGCAAGCTATAGACGCAAACGCCGAAGCTATCAGCCATTTATTGCTGTGACCCAGCTTGAATATCGACTGAACGGGTGATCTCATATTGAATGAGTGAGCAACCTCCACAAGCGAGAGCGTCAAGAACGCCATCGTCATGCCGTCCGCGCTGTCAACTATTTCCCATACGCCCGATTCAATGTAGTGTCCGATAAAGTACGAGCCAAGTGTCAAAATAGTGATGATTATGCCCTGAATCGCTATATCGAGTCCCATTCCGCCCGCAAATATGCCCTCGCGCGAATTTCTCGGCGGTATACTCATCGAGTTAGGCTCACTCGGGTCCATTCCCAGTGCAAGCGCGGGGAAACAGTCGGTTATGAGATTTATCCAAAGCAGGTGCGCGGGCTTGAGTATTACAAAGCCCATCAGTGTCGAGGCAAATATCGAGAGAACCTCAGCCAAATTCGATGACAGCAGGAACTGAATCGCCTTTCTGATGTTGGCGTAGATTCTCCTGCCCTCTTCAACTGCCGACACTATCGTTGCAAAGTTATCGTCCGCAAGCACCATGTCCGCAACGTTCTTCGTGACATCAGTGCCCGTAATGCCCATGCCAACGCCTATGTCCGCAATCTTTATCGACGGAGCGTCGTTTACGCCGTCGCCCGTCATCGCGGTAATCATCTGCTTTGCCTTCCATGCACGAACTATCCTTACCTTGTGTTCGGGCTGAACTCTCGCATAAACGGAGTATTTCTCGATGTTTTCAAGCAACTCGTCGTCGCTCATCGAGTCGAGTGCAGAGCCAGCTATTGCCTGTGACTTGTCGGTTATTATGCCGAGCTCCATTGCGATTGCAACTGCCGTATCCCTGTGGTCGCCAGTTATCATAATCGGTCTTATACCCGCCGTGCGGCATTCTTCTATCGCATCCTTTACCTCAGGGCGAATCGGGTCTATCATGCCCGACAGACCGATATAGGTAAGTCCCTGCTCAAGGTCTGCGGCTTCGTAGGAATCAGGCTCGCTGTCGTAATCCCTACTTGCCGCGCAAAGCACCCTGAGAGCCTTATCCGCCATGTTTTTGTTGGCCGTCAGTATTTCATCCCTTAAATCAGGGGTAAGCTCGACCCTTTCACCGCCTATGTAGGCGTGCGTACAAACCTTAAGCACCTCGTCGGGAGCGCCCTTTGTGAACTGTATTATTCTGCCGTCGTTCATCATGCAGACCGTCGACATCATCTTTCTGAGCGAGTCGAAGGGCGCTTCGCCTATTCGCCTGTACGACAGTCTCTCGTATACGCCGAATCTCGCAGCGTCGTTTACGAGTGCGCATTCCGTAGGCTCGCCTATCGCCTGACCGTTTTCATCGAGCTTTGCATCGGAGCTGAGCGCCATTGCAAGCACGAGCAGGTCTTTATCATCTGTGCTGTGCTCTACCACAGTCATCCTGTTCTGTGTAAGCGTGCCCGTCTTATCCGAGCATATAACCTGCGTACAACCCAATGTTTCGACCGCAGTGAGCTTTCTTATTACCGCATTGCGCTTTGACATCTTCGTGACGCCTATCGAAAGCACTATAGTAACTACCGCCGCAAGCCCCTCGGGAATAGCCGCAACCGCGAGGCTTACCGCTATCATAAACGTATCGATGATCGATTCTGCGGAGAAGTTGGGGTAGATTCGAAGTAGGTCGACCGCAAATATCACGAAACATATTCCAATCACGAGAAAGCTGAGTATCTTGCTCAAAGTGTTGAGCTTTCTCTGCAGAGGTGTTACCTCTTCCTTGGCGTTTGCTATAGCATCGGCGATTTTGCCCATCTCGGTGTCCATACCCGTGCCTACTACGACAGCCTTTCCTCTACCGTAAACGACGGTACTGCCCATGTAGACCATGTTCCTTCTGTCGCCTAACGGTATGTCCTTTGCATCGCCAAGCTGCAGCGCATCGGTAATCTTGTTTACGGGCACGGATTCACCCGTAAGCGCCGCTTCCTCGACCTTCATGCTTGCGCACTCGATTATCCTCGCATCCGCAGGTACGGCGTCGCCGGCCTCAAGCACGATTATGTCACCGGGTACGAGTTCGTCACTCTTTATGGTTATCTGCTTGCCCCCGCGTATGACCTTAGAGGTTGCCGCCGCTATCTCCTGAAGCGCTTTTATAGCCTTCTCGGCCTTGCTCTCCTGAACGACACCAAGAACGGCGTTAATAAGCACCACCGACATAATGATTATCACGTCGGCAAACGACTCATTTGCATATATGGCCGTTATGCCCGAAATCGCCGCCGCAACTATCAGTATGATAATCATTGGGTCCGCAAGCTCTTTGAGGAACATTTCGAGCACGGTGACGTGCTTGCCCTCCTTGAGCTTGTTGCGACCGAATTTTTTCAGTCGCTGCTCTGCTTCGGCTACACTCAAACCTGTTTGGGATGTGTTGTTTTCTTCCAAAACCTCTTGAGCTCCTACCAAATATTCTTTCATAGTCCATCCTTTCAATTCCTACATAAAAAAACTCTGCTGCCTGCGCATACAGAGACTCAAAGGAAGCCGCTTTGCCTGCATACGCAGATAAGTCTTGTTGTTACGACAGAGCCAGGGATGCAATCCCGGAATGTTGACCTGTCACGCTTATGCGCCAACTACTCCCTTTACCCATATTATGGTTCGCCAAGGCATCAAAGTCAATACTTTTTTATTTATAAATCCTAGGTTGATTATATGAGTATTCCCTCACCGAGAGCACATCGTAATACCCATCTCCGCGCACTTTTTCTTTGTCAAGGTCGCCGCCATCAGCCTATGTGCCTCACGGCGCAGGAGCTTCATCACATCGTCGGGCACTGTCGAATCGAGGTAGATCGAAATAAAGTGCTGCTTGTTGCAGTAAAAGCCGGCTACTATCGACTCATACTGATTTCTCATCGCCTCGCCCATGAGCGGGTCGCACTTGAGCGTCAGTATTTTGCCCGGGCGAAATTTCGAATACTTCTCGGATATCTCGCACAATGCGGCAAACATCTTGCCACCTATCATGTAGCGAAACCAACCCCACTCTGCCTTGTAATCCTTTTCGCAGCAATCGAGGCTTTGCAGATACCCATCCAGCCAACCGTAATTGTCCATACAAAACTCCTTTCGACTTGCGTTTGTCTGATTTTACCGCTTCACACTATAAATGTCCATGCGCCCGAATCGACACGCAGACAGTACGCAATACAAAAACCTATAACCTCTCACAGTCCGATAAACAGCAAAAAAACTTTATGTGTCGTTATATGTTTTTTAGTTTGACAAACATACGCTTATATGTTCTAATATCCGTTAAGGTCTGAGGGGACCAAGCAAAAACCGAACCCCTCAGTCAAATAAACCAGGAGGCAAATTGAGTGTCAGAATTCAGAAATCTAATCGATCCCAGCGACTTTTCTGTCGATGAATTGTATGGGCTGATTGCCGATGCACAAGCTATTATTTCATCCCCTGACGATTTCAAACACACAGCTGACGGTAAAATACTCGCCAGCTTATTTTATGAGCCGTCGACGCGCACAAAGTTCTCATTTGACGCCGCCATGCTCAGGCTCGGCGGACAGGTTATAGGCTTTTCCGACCCCACCACATCCAGCACCGCAAAGGGCGAAACCATCGCAGACAGCGCAAAGACTGTCTCGCAATATGCAGATATTATAGTAGTGCGCCATCCCAAAGAGGGTACGGCGAAGCTCATGAGCAAATACGCCGACTGCCCCGTTATAAACGCGGGAGACGGCGGACATCAGCATCCCACACAGACGCTCACAGACCTTCTCACAATAATGAACTGCAAGGGCAGACTCGACAATCTCACAGTCGGCGTTTGCGGCGATTTGAAGTTCGGACGCACTATCCACTCATTGGTGACATGTCTTTCCCGTTTCGAGAATATCAAGTTCGTATTTATCTCACCTGAGGAATTGTCAATGCCCGGATACGTAAAAGAAACTATCGCAAAGAGAAATATCGAGTTTACGGAAACCTCCGATCTTGAATCGTCTATTCCGAAACTCGATATTCTTTATATGTCAAGAGTCCAACGCGAACGCTTTGTAAGTGAGGAAGAGTATCTGCGCCTAAAGGACGTATTCATACTTACAGCTGACAAAATGAAGCTTGCAAAGCCCGACATGATAGTTATGCATCCCCTGCCCAGGGTAAACGAGATCGCGACAGAGGTCGACTCCGACCCGAGAGCCAAGTATTTTGAACAGGTTCGCTACGGAATGTTCATCAGAATGGCACTCATCAAAAAGCTTCTTAATCTGTAAAGGAGAAACGGTATGATTAATGTATCAAAGCTCAAAAAGGGGATCGTTCTCGACCATATTACCGCAGGACACGGCTATAAGCTTTTCAAACAGCTTCACCTCGACGAACTTGAGGATGTAGTTGTGCTCATGAAGAACGTCGACAGCGGAAAGCTCGGCAAGAAGGACCTCATCAAAATCGAGACAGACATGCCCCTTGATCTTACGGTTATCGGACTTATCGAGCCCGGCATCACCATCTCCTACATTGAGAACGGCGAATGTACCCGCAAGCTCAAGCTCAGGCTTCCGGAAAAGGTTGACGGGATACTCACCTGTAAGAATCCCCGTTGTATCTCAAACGTAGAGCGCCTCGAGAACATTACGTTCTATCTTGTAGACGCTGAAAAGAAGGAATACGCCTGTGAATACTGCGAGGCAAGGACGAAACTGTGAGCCTGCTTATTAAGAATGCAAGAGTAGTCGACTACAGCGGCGAGAGGTTCAAGGACGTCGCAATGTGCAATGGACTTATAAGCGCTGTAGAGGAGTCGATAGAGCCTGCAGGCTTTTACGAAGTCATAGATGCGCACGGACTTGTGCTTATGCCGGCGGCGTGCGATTTGCACTGTCATTTGAGAGACCCGGGCTATCCGCAGAAGGAGACTATGGAAACGGGTATGCGTGCGGCACTTGCAGGGGGCTATTCTACACTCACCGCTATGGCAAACACAGCTCCCGTGATAGAGACGCCCGAGCAGGTTATGGCAAATCACCACAGAGCAAAGTCGCTCGGCCTGTGCAGGCTCGTACAGGCGGCTGCCGCAGGTGTTGGGCTAGAAGATGCCGTGCCGACAGACAGAAAAGCCCTCTCAAGCGTGACCTGTGTGCTCTCAAACGACGGCAAAACCATATTCAATGATGATTTCATGGAGAATCTGCTTATAGATTCGACCAAATACGGTTTTGTCGTGAGCACACATTGTCAACCCGAGAGGAAGATGATCAAGCGCGACCTCGCACTTCTCGAGAAGGTCGGTGGCAATTTGCACGTCGGTCACATAAGCCACAGGGAGACGGTCGATATGTTGAGGGACGCAAAAGCCCGCGGACTGCGCGTGACCTGTGAGGTCACTCCCCACCACCTATTCGGCTACGACATGGATTACAAGGTGAATCCTCCGATTAGAAGCAAGGCGGACACGGAGGCACTCATCGCAGGTATAGCTGAAGGCACGGTAGATTGTCTCTCAACTGACCACGCTCCGCATACCGTCGAGGATAAGCACAAGGGCATGGCAGGTATATCCTGCATTGAGCACGCACTTGCAATCTACTACAAGGTGTTTTCCGACAACGGATTGCCGCTGTCGCTTATGAGCAAGCTTTGTTCTTATAATACCAACAAGAGGCTTGGGCTCAACGGAGGAAGCATAGAATGCGGCAAGCTCGCAGATGTGGTACTCTTTGACCCCAAATGCATTTGGATGATAGATGACAAAAAAATGCTGTCCCGCTCTCATAACACGCCGTTTATCGGCAGGGAGGTCTTGGGCAGAGTTTATATGACTGTAGTAGGAGGGAAAATACTCTATGATTATGGACAAACTCAGCAGAGCGGCTCAATCTAAGGGTCCCGTCTGCGTAGGACTCGACACGCGCTACGATTATCTGCCCGCTTACATAAAGGACAGCTCAAAAAGTCTCTGCGACAGGCTGTTTGAATTCAATAAGGCCATAATCGACGCGACACATGACGTTTCGGCTTGCTTCAAAGTACAGATTGCCTGCTATGAAGCGCTCGGTCTTGAGGGACTCGCCGCATTTGCCAAAACCGTGCAGTACGCAAGGTCAAAGCAATCTATAGTTATATCCGACGTCAAGCGCGGAGACATTTCATCGACAGCGACTCAGTATGCACAGGGACATTTCACGGGCGACTTTGAGACCGATTTGATAACGGTCAACGCATACATGGGTGAAGATGCGGTCTCGCCGTACTATCCCTATCTTGAAAAAGAAAAGGGCATGTTTGTGCTCATAAAGACGTCTAACCCCTCGAGCGGAGATTTTCAGGACATAGATGTAGGAGGCGCCGCACTGTATGAGAAAGTCGCTTCAGAAGTATCAAAATGGGGTGAACGCTTTATAGGCGAGACGGGCTTTTCCGCAATCGGTGCGGTAGTCGGCTGTACATATCCTTCGGAGCTTACGCGCATACATTCGCTCATGAAGAATACATTCTTCCTCATTCCCGGCTACGGCGCACAGGGTGGCACAGGCAAGGAGATAGGTCAGTTCTTCCACGACGGAATCTGCGGAGTCGTAAATTCATCGAGAGGTCTCATAACAGCCCACAAAGGAAAGACAGAGAGCGACGACTTCTCCGAGTATGTCCGTGCAGCTTGCATTGCGATGAAAGAGGATATTGAGAAATGGCTCTGATAATCGAGAATCGCCCCTTAGGGGAAAAGACGTTTCTGCTTACTCTCACCGGAGTCGAAGCAGGACACGCCGGGCAATTCTATATGCTTAAGCCGGGTCATTCGAGCGCACCCTTCCTTCCCCGTCCGATAAGCATGTATGATGCGCAAGACGGCAATGTGAAGCTCCTGATCGAAGTTTTCGGAGAAGGCACGGCGATGCTGTGCGCCTGCACTCCGGGCTCCCAAATCGATATCACGGGTCCTCATGGCAACGGCTTTCCCCACGCGGAAGGCGATATAGTTCTCGTAGGCGGCGCGGCAGGTGCAGCTCCGCTATATTACCTTGCAAAAGAGCTGAGGGCTATAGACCCAAACCGCCGCATACTCGGCTTTGTGGGGTTTAACGGTAAGTGTGAGCCTTCCGAATTCATACACGACGCCATGAGAGAGGTATGTGACGAGGTCCATATGAACTATGGCGGATTCGTAACACGAGACGTCGACTACTCACTTGTTGCAACGTATTTTGCCTGCGGTCCCGACCCCATGATGAGGGACTGTCACGCGTGCGCAAGCAAGTGCAGTGCTACGCTCTATGTATCTATGGATGAACGAATGGCCTGTGGAGTGGGCGCTTGCCTTTGCTGTGTGTGCCATACCAAGAGCGGTCCAAAGCGTTCCTGCAAGGACGGCCCCGTGTTTCTTTCCTCGGAGGTGTACTATGAGTGATATTTTAGAGACGACGCTCTGCGGCATACAGCTTAAGAATCCCGTAATCGCCGCGTCGGGTACGTTCGGCTTCGGCGAAGAGTATGCGGGACTGTTCGATGTAGGTATTCTCGGCGGCATATCGAGCAAAGGGCTTACGCTTAACGGCAGTTATGGAAACAAGGGCATAAGAGTTTGGGAGACCCCCTCGGGCATGCTCAACAGTATAGGTCTGCAAAACCCCGGCGTAGACAGCTTTGTAGCGCATGAGAGCAAGATTATGCGCAGCTTCGGCTGTTGTGCGATAGCTAACCTCGGCGGTCACAGCGAAGAGGACTATATCGATGGCGCGCGCAGGCTCAACGATGCCGATATAGATATGCTCGAGCTCAACATATCATGTCCAAATGTTAAGACGGGAGGCATGGCATACGGTATGCAGCCCGAATTTGCCGCAGACATTACCGCAAAGGTAAAGGCGATAACTCGCTTCCCCCTCATTGTAAAGCTTACGCCAAACGCTCCCGACATCGTAGCGGTCGCCAAGGCGTGCGAACAGGCAGGTGCGGACGGGTTGTCGCTCGTAAACACATTTTTAGGCATGGCAATAGATATAGCTCAGCGCAAACCCGTATTTAACAACGTGTATGCGGGGCTGAGCGGCCCTGCTATCAAGCCCATTGCGCTCAGGATGGTACACAGCGTTGCCCATGCAGTAAATATTCCCGTAATAGGCATGGGCGGAATAGCATCCGCAAACGATGCGCTCGAATTCATAATGGCCGGTGCGACTGCAGTACAGATAGGTGCGGCAACATTCTCGGATTATCGTACTATGGGCAGGTGCATCGAAGGGCTCGAACGTTACTGTATTGACAACGATATAAAATCGATCACTGAACTGATAGGAATAGTATAAGGAGACAATATGTCACAAGAAAGAGTTGTAGAACTTTTGAAGAAGAGTGAAGCGCTACTTGAGGGGCATTTCCTGCTGTCAAGCGGAAGACATAGCGGATGTTATTGCCAGTGCGCAAGACTGCTGATGCATCCCGAAATGGCAAACGAGGTGCTCTCCGGGGTTGCCGATCAGGTTCGCGACCTTAACATCACGGCAGTCTGCGGCCCTGCAATGGGTGGTATAATCGTGTCCTACGAGCTTGCGCGTCAACTCGGCGTAACGAGCATATTTACCGAGCGTGTAGACAATCAGATGCAATTAAGGCGCGGCTTCTCCGTATCTAATGGCGACAGGGTGCTGATTGCGGAGGACGTCGTTACAACAGGAAAATCCACAATGGAGACCGTCCGTGTACTCGAGGAATTCGGCGCAGAGGTTGTAGGCGTCGCGTGTGTTGCCGACAGGCGCAGTGAGGACTGCGCATTCGCACTCCCCGTGTATGCCGCGGCAAAGCTGAACATAGAATCCTACGATGCCGAGGCTTGCCCGTTGTGCGCCGCAGGCGCAGGAGCGCCGTTAAAGCCCGGAAGCCGTAAGATGTAAATAAAACAAGACACAAAAGGCGGGCGGTCGCAGACCGCCCTTTTGTTTATTTGCTTCATTTTTATTATGGGTACACCTCCGAGTGCGCCAACATTCATAGCGGCTCACCAGTCATGTGGACAAACCTACAGACTTACCTCCTAAATATTGACAGATACTTTACAATAGCGTATCTTATAATGAAATGACAGGGAGAATACCATGTTTTCCCATGTTTTCAGCAACAATAAACAACACGAAAGGACCTCGGAACACAAAATGAGGAAATTTATTGCTTCTGTTATTGTACTGGTCATGCTTCTCGCCGTCGTCGGCTGCACTCAGAACAACGCCGGCTATGGCGAGTATAACTATCCCGTCAATTCGATCACAATGATCGTCCCATACGGCGCAGGCGGAACTACGGACTTGGTAGGTCGTCAGCTTGCGGCCGCCCTCAGCACTGAACTTGGCGTTTCTATCGTAGTAGAGAATCAGCCGGGTGCTTCCGGTTCGATAGGCTGTCAAGCGGCACTCGATGCAGATGCGGACGGTTCTACAATACTCTTCACGGCAGACAGCCTCGGTACACAGCGAGTCATGGGCTTAAGTGAACTGAGCTACGATGACTACAGCCCGATACTTGTCACCGCAAACGACATCAAGGTTATAGTCGTACCCTCAAATTCCCCCTACGCAACGATCTACGATCTTCTCGCCGATATAAAGAACAACCCCAACAAGATTCAAATGGCATACACAGGCCCCGGAGGTTCGGGGCACGTTCAGGCACTCGTTATGAATGAGTTCGGTTACGAGCCCGCACTCACGGCATATACGTCGGGCTCTGACTGTATAGTCGCCGTAATGGGCAATCAGGTTGCATTCACAAACTCCAACTACTCAACAGTCGCCTCATACATTGAAAGCGGCGACCTTAAACTGCTTGCCGTATGTGCAACAGAGCGTATGGCTCAGCACCCCGATATACCCGCACTGTCTGAGGTTCTTCCCGACAGTAGAGCGCTGTTGTCGATTCCTTACACTCCGTTGAGCCTCGTAGTTCCTAAGGACGTCCCTGCGGAGGTTCAGGAATCACTGCGCAAGGCTTGCGCAGAGGCCGTTAAAAACACTGATTTTGTCAGTTTTATGGATAACAACAGCATTGAAAAGCTCTATGAAAAGTACACCACGGTAGCTGAAATGGAATCCTTCTTTAAGCAGTGGGAATCCACAGTTTCATGGTTGCTCCATGATGCGGGAGCCACGACATACAGTCCTTCTGACTTTGGTATAGAAAGACCGAAGGGCTAAACAACTCAAATCATCCACCGGAGGATATTTGATTATTCCCCGGTGTTTTTTACGATAAAAGGAGTTCAAAATGCGAGAACACATAAAAAACAAGGGTGTACTGCCGAGCATAGGCGTGCTTGCCCTCGGCGTCGCCCTCGGTGCATACAGCCTTATAAGTTTCTATACGGCAAGGGTAAAGACAGAGTGGATAATGTCGCCATATCTGTTTCCACTTCTCCTAAGCGTTTTCACCGTATTGCTCTCTGTGTCGCTGTTTTTCGAATCAAAAAAAAAGCCGTCCGAAACTAAGACCGATTCTGCAGACGTTGCAGACGTTGCATCAAAAGAATCATTGCAGACGGAGGAAGAAGCTCAAACGAATGCCGTTTCCGAAGCCCGCGCGGATTCCAAACAGCGTTCCAAATTCGATAAGCTCGAGGCAAATCCCACGTTCATGGTTATTGGGGTCATCTGCTCTTGTATTGCATACCTGTTTCTCATGCAGTTGATTACGTTCATACCTGCAACGATTTTACTCCTCGCATTTTTGATTTGGCTCATGGGCGAAAGGAGAATCCACGTCATTGTACTCGTATCAATTGTAACGCCCGGTGTGCTCTACGTGTTGTTCTCTATTCTGCTCAACGTCAGACTGCCGTAAGGAGGTGCGATTATGTCAGAAATGCTTCAGGGCGTATTTGCTTACTTTACGGATATTCGCTTCATACTGCTGTGTTTTGCAGGCGCGCTTGCAGGTCTCTTCGTGGGTGCAATTCCCGGTCTTTCGGTATCGATGGCTACAGCTCTGCTCGTCTCAATCACATACACATGGGTAACTACAGACGCGCTTGCAACCATTATGGGCGTATACGTAGTCGGCGTTTTTTCGGGCGCGCTCTCCGCCATACTCATAAACATACCAGGCACACCCGCAAATGTAGTTACAACGCTTGACGGCTATCCTCTGTCAAAACACGGTGAATCGTATAGGGCGCTAAAGTATGCGACGATTTACTCGTTTGTGGGCAGCGTTTTCGGGCTCGCAGTATTGGGATTGCTTGCATACCCCGTGACGAGTGTTGCGCTCAAGTTTCAGCCAATGGACTACTTCCTGCTCGCTATCTTCGGACTTGCGACGGCAGGAGTTCTCACGTCAAAGAGTTTCTCTAAGGGGCTTTTAAGTGCTGTTTTGGGCATATTCCTGTCGCTCATAGGGCTTGACTCTGTGGTAGGTACGCCCCGTCTTACATTTGGCATACAGGAGCTCAAGGCAGGCATTTCTACAGTCCCCGCACTCGTAGGCCTGTTTGGCTTTGCGGAGGTTCTCACGGTGATTTCGGGCGGCTCCGTCGACGGAAGCGTATCAAACGTCACAAAACAGGCAGTCAAGCTTAAAGACATACTCAAGGAGTTTTGGCGCTCACTCTACTACTGCACAGTAGGCACATTTGTAGGTGCGCTCCCCGGCGCGGGCGGGCCCGTCGCATCGTTTCTCGCATATGGCGAGGCAAAGCGCATAGTAAAGAAACCCAGTCGTCCATTCGGTGAGGGTGCAATAGAGGGCGTAGTCGCCTCAGAAAGTGCCAACAACGCCTGTATCGGCGGCGCACTCATACCCATGCTTACGCTTGCAATACCCGGCGATGCAGTTACCGCCATAATACTCTCGGTGTTCTACGTTCACGGTCTCCAACCTGGCCCTACATTTCTCAAGACTAGTGCTCCCAGCTTCTATGCAATACTGGCAGGCGGACTTATTGCGTGCATATTCCTACTCCTTCTCGGACTGTTCATAGCTCCAAGGATAGGCAAGCTGCTCAATGTCCCCAAGCGTATACTCCTGCCAATCGTAGCCGTGCTCTGCGTTATAGGCGCATTTGCGTGCAATAACCGTATGTTTGACGTCGGAGTTGTGTTCTTCTTTGGCGTTTTGGGCTTTCTCCTAAGAAAGTACGGATTCAGTGTCGCGCCTGTCACGCTCGGTCTGGTTCTCGGAAGAATGATGGACTCTAACTTCAGACGCGCCGTGTCGCTGGCCTCGACCGCAGAGTCGCCTATAGCTGCGCTCTTCGGACGCCCCATTACGTTGATACTGCTCATACTGACGATATTCACAATAGTGTCAAACACACCTGCTATAAAGCGTGCAGTGGCAAGAAGAAAGCAGCAAAGGCTCGCTTCCCATCAATCGAAATCGCAGAAGATCGAATAATTCGCAAAATCGGATATCAGCTATGCTCAAGGGCTTATGTGTTGCTTCGCATAGGCCTTTTTTGACCGTGAATTACGTCTCGGGGATTTTCGACTATAGTTGTTATGCTCATAGTGAAACAGAACAAAAAATCTGCGGGCTAAGCCGCCGAGAACGATTGAATAAACACTGTTGAGGTTCATCAGAACTTACCGCTCGAGCCTCCGTGAGTTGCACCCGACGAACTCGTGTGGGTGCTGCTTCCGCCGGAACCGCTCTCCGCCTTCTGAATCTTTGTCTTCGTCAATGTCTTATAGAGGAAAACATCAGACTGCTCGGTAAAACTCACGCTGTCATTTATGACATAGCTCATTGCTTCAGGTTGGCTCCTTACGCTCTTGAGCTGGCTCTTCATAATCAGGCATACGATAAGCGCTACAGCCATTCCTATCGCGAGCGATAACGGTATCCAGATTGTGTCAAGCTTCTCTTTGGGCATATTGTCCACGTCGTAGGGCTCACCGGTGTTGGCTTGTGTGATGTAGTCGTCACAGTAGTTGGCAAAGCATACGAATGCATCGGCATATTCGCCTTCACTGAGCATGGGTACCATCTCGTCGGTTATGTGCGCTTGTCCCGCATCGGTGAAGGCCGCTATCGCGTCTCCCCTCGTCGATATGGCCCAATCCCTATCTTCCATGCTGATTAAAAACAGTATGCCGTTTCTGTCTGCGCCTTGACCGAAACCGTTATAGTCAAAGTAGTCGTCAGCGTACTCGGTTGCGGTCTTGCCATCGAGCGACGCGACTGTCACTATTACGACATCCATGCCCTGACGCTCGCTTATATCGTCGAGCTGTGCCAATATGACCGCGCGTTCATCCTCGGAAAGCAGACCTGCAAAGTCCTCCAATCTCGAATAACCTTCCGCCAGCGCAGGAACACACAGAGCGAAGCAGAGTAAAAATGCGATAATCACCAAAAATGCTTTTCTATTCATATCGCACCTCCATTAAATCAAAGTCAGCAGTTGAGCGATGCCGTAGACGACGGCTCCGATGCCGACAGTCAAGCCTCCAAACCACGCCCAGAATGCACCGACGTCCATAGGCAGGTCGCCTACCATCTTACCTGTCTGACCGTTCATGGCAAACGTGTACTGCTTGCCCTTCCACGTCGTATTCATCAGCCAAACGGGATACAGCGCATATCTCGCCACTCCGTTTTGAATGGCTACATTGCAGTGCTCTGTCGAAAGCGTACTATAGCCCGAAACAGTGCTTTTCAGTATGGACTCGACGCTGTTCTTTATCCTCTCGTTGGCCCTTATGACGCACTGATTTGCCTCGACGTCGTACCTGTCTGCGATATAACCCGCAAGATACGCCGTTCTGAATTCGACGCCTTCGCTTACATTGTATGGCTCGATCGATTCCATAAGCGTATCTTCCATCTTACTTGAGCCATCTACGGTGACCGCACCGAACGAAATATTCGCCGCACGCCTTATCGCATAGAAGCTCGTCTCGGTGTAATTATAGTTGCCGTCGCTCCAGCTTCTGATTTTTGTTCCCTTGTAACGCGCATTCGATTGGGTATCCGCGTCGAAAAGCCAAAACGGAACATATATCCCCTTCAACTCATCAATATGGTTTTCCGTCTTAAACAGTTTCGGCAAAAGTCTCTTTTTCGATATGTGTCTTCTGTATGCTTCCTTAGCGGTGTTTTTATCGAGCTTGAAGGGAATAATCAAATCCGGCTTCAGGTCGCCCGCTATGTTTCCCTTCATAACTATACGGTTGCCGCAAAACGGACAAGTGCTCGCAGCTGTATTCTTATCCGCAACAACCTCGCCGCCGCAGGAATTGCATATGTAAGCGCATATGTCACCAGCTTCGCCCTCCTGCCACTCGGACATTCTGCCTTCGTCCCATTTGATATCATCCTGCTTGGAATCGGCAATATCCGCGTCGAGCTTTAATAGTTCCTCTACGTCGATCTCGGTATCGCAATAAGGACACTTCATGCGCTGTGTGGCGGCGTCAAACTCAATCGCACCACCGCAGGCAGGACATTTGTAATCTATCAATCCATCCATATAATCCCTCCCAATGCCGTGCCGTCACGAACGGGCATTCTTATAAAAACAGGTCGTGCTGACCACTTATCAAACAATAAGTATTACACGACCTGCAAAATCAATCTCCGAACTTACTTTATGTCGTTCTCGTCAAACCTGTCACCGCATTCCGGGCAGAACCTCGGCGGATGTTCTGGATCCTCAGGCTTCCAACCGCATTTGTCACACTGGTATACGGGTGCGCCTGCAGGTCTGGGCTTGCCGCACTCCTGACAGAACTTAGACAAGTTGGCTGTACCGCAAGAGCAAGTCCATGTGCCTGCGGGTGCGGGCTTGGGGCTTGCGCAGTTGGTACAGAACTTGCCGGTATTGACTGCGCCGCAAGAGCAGGTCCATCCGTTCACAGGTGCCTGCGGTGCCTGCTGTGCCTGCTGGGCTTGCTGCTGTGCCATCTGGAACAGTCCCTGTGCGTTCATTCCGCCTACCTGGTTTGCCATGCCCATTCCCATGAAGCCCATCATTGCGCCGTTTTCGTTCTGAGCTGCCATCTTCATAGCATCTGCCTGTGCGCCAACGAGCGTTGCGGCGGCCATACTGGGATCGCGCATCATAGCGGCACGCTGAGCCTGCTTGATGGTCTCTGCGTCTTCCTCGGGAAGTGTTACGGGGTTCATGGCGATAGATACTATTGCCAGACCGCGAGTCTCGGTCCACTTCCTCGTGAGCGCTTCGTTCATAGCTTCGCAGAGCTCTTCGACGTGAGCGGGGATTACGTTGGGCCTTATCTCCATCTCGGAAATCTTCGCGAATGCAGGCTGGAGGGCGGAAACGAACTCCGTCTTGAGCTGATTGTCTATCTCGCTCCTGCTGTATGCGCTTTCTACATTACCGCAAACATTTGTATAGAAGAGCAGCGGGTTGACGATTCTATACGAATAGATACCGTTGCATCTTACTGATACGTCGATATCGAGACCTATGTTCCTATCGACAACACGGAAAGGTATGGGGTTAGCCGTACCGAACTTGTTGTCAATAAGTTCCTTGGTATTGAAGTAATATACTCTCTGATCTTTGCCTGTATCGCCACCGTAGGTAAAACGCTTACCTATGGTTTTGAATGTTTCCTTGAGGCTTTGTCCAAGCTTGCCTGTAAATATGCTGGGCTCTGTCGATGAGTCGTATGTGAACTCGCCCGGCTCTGCGCAGACCTCGACGACCTTCCCCTGCTCGACGATTATCATGCACTGGCCGTCAGCAACGGCTATGCCGGAACCATTAGAAATAATGTTGTCATTGCCCTTTGTGTTTGATGAACGACCGGAAATACGCTTCTGACCCTTTACGACGAGCGTATCCTTATCTATAGCTTCACAGTAAAAAAACTCCTTCCACTGATCAGCAAGGGTTCCTCCCAATGCACCTATACCTGCTTTAATAAGTCCCATAACGTTCCCTTTCCATATGTTGTTATACATACATCTACCGAATTGCTCCGTTAATGTATATTCTAAACTATTATATAACAAAGTTTTCATGCTTGCAACGATTTTACACGCGAAAGCGTCTTTTCACCGTCACGCCATTGTTTATTCATAAATATAGCTAATTGACTCGAGATTATGTCACCTTAGAACGTGCCTGTCTTCACTGACTTGTTTACATCACATTCGATTTTCAGCATACACTAAAAACAAACCTAACAAGGAGTGTATGGCTTGGAGCATCTGCTTGAATTCATAATACCTTATATAATCGCGTTTCTTGAGCTTATTGGCGTTATCATAATATTCGTAAGCTCCGTAAAGACATTCGGAATGTACGTGCTGACGTTTATAAAGAAAAAGACTTATCCCGTCAAGCAGGAGCTGGCTTCTGCGCTCGCGCTTGCGCTCGAATTCAAGATGGGTGCGGAGATACTGAAGACCGTGCTTATCCGCGACATAAAGGAGATACTGATTCTCGGCTCGATAATTGTGCTCCGCGCGCTGCTGTCGTTTCTCATTCACTTCGAGCTTAAGGGTTAATATCGCCGTTCATATCTCGCTGTGTATGTGCTTCTCTTTGATAAGCCTTGTCATAGTTTTTTACACACAGAAATAAGACCGTAGTATCGCTTGAGTACAGTATTCTCGTTCAACAGATACGTCGGGTCTTTGATTTTGTAATCATCAAGTTCAATCATGCTTAACAACGACCTGCACGGGTTTTCGCAGTGATCACGGCACAATCGCCTGTTTTGCAGGATAGAATTTCATGTTCTTTCTCAGCGCCAGCTCTTAATTACTCCGCAGCCTATGCGTCCACCCGCGTCACCTGCCGGCTGCGACTTAAAGTCGTCTCTCTGCGAATGGATTATCACAGTTTTTCCCAATACCTCCCTGGAATCAAACCTTTCTGTATAGAATGCCTGCCATGCATAGCCATCGTTTCCGAAAAGCGGGGGCAAATCTCCTGCGTGTGCCGGATGCGGACAGCTATCGGGATTGTAATGCCCACCTGCCGTAGAAAACGGCTCATTGTGTTCAGCCAAACAGCTTCCACCTGCGTGTATATGCATCGCAAACAGATTGGGAGCGCATTTAGCGGCATCGTGCGGCAAGCCCCACAGCTCGGCTACCACAAGCGTCCCGCTCTGATGCGGGAAAAAATCCACATTCCCATATAGTAAGGGGTGTGCCGCATCTCCTGAGATATTCGCCCTTGCAGTCGGCAATCCGCCAAGTATAGTCGGCATCGACTTGTTTCTAAATCGTTGATTCACATTATCCACCTCGTTTTATTTCATACTATTCATCGAGGTGTGCGTTTGCCATAACCGCACACAAACTACATGCGCTCAGGGTTGTGAGTGTGCCCAAAGGAAAACCGTCAACACATATTCAAACAATGAGCCATATTGTAGTACAAACGGAAAGGGGTAATAAGCATGCTTGAATATGACCGCAAAGCGGCTGTGGAGTACGCTCACAAATGGGCATATAAGCGTAATCCAATGTACTATAACTACGATGAATTAGGGGGTGACTGCACAAACTTTGCTTCCCAGTGCATACGCGCGGGCGGAGGTATCATGAACTATCTGCCCACATTTGGCTGGTACTACATAGATGCAAACCGCAAATCCCCCGCATGGACAGGTGTCCCTTATCTCTATAAGTTTCTTACAAGATCTTCTGACACCGTAGGTCCTGTAGCACGCATATGCCAAATTGATGAGCTCATGCCCGGAGATTTGGTTCAGTTGTCGTTTTCTGACGACATTTTTGGGCATACTCTCGTAGTAGTCGAGTCATCCGCACCGAGCAGCCCTAAAAACGTACTCATCGCCGCCCATAGCTACGATACTGATTATCGGTCTCTCTCGACATATGATTATATGCATACACGCTTTCTTCATATCGAATATCTGGTCGAATAGTATCGAGAGCATACGCCGGTATGCGCAGGTGTGTCATGCCGATTGCATAGTCGGACAAGCTATAAATAGACAGGAAAAAATGCAAAAACCTATGTCACACGTGCTGTTTATCGCAGTGAGTGGTCTGCAAAGACTGTCCCCTGATTTATCGCAGTGCGAATAGAAACAACCAAAGGAGCATAACATGCTTATCACACCCGAAAAGGCAAAGGACATAGTCGACACCCAAAGCGGTTACATAATACTCGACGTCCGCACAAAAAAAGAGTTTGACGAAGGGCATATACCTGGCGCTGTTTTGATACCGTATGACGAGCTCGCGTTCAGGGCAGAAGCGGAATTACCAAATAAGTCACAAAAGCTTCTCGTATACTGCAGGTCAGGGCGACGCAGTGCAATCGCCGCTAATATGCTTATAGACATCGGCTACACAGACGTGCTCGACTTCGGCGGCATTATCGACTGGCCGTTTGACACAGTTTCGGAATGATGTTCTTATAGCGTGTATGCCTATCGGCTGCACCCTCCAAAAAAGCCGACTCCATAATCCGTAGTTGAGGTGGTTTTGCCCTGTGCGATTCAGGAGTCGGTGCGTATTTAGTTTCTATGCGGCACATCGGCCGTCGATTAGTTACTGTGCGTCAAATTGTCGAAAACGCATCTTTACTTATCGCTCTTTGCGACCGCATCCCTTATCTCACGGAGAAGCTTTACTTCCTCGGAGGGCTCTGTGGGTGCAGGCTCGCTGACCGGCTCTTCCTTCTTCTTGTGCAAGCTGTTCATGCCCTTTACCAGTAGGAATATGACAAATGCAACTAAAAGGAAGTTGACAACGGTCTGTATGAAGTTACCGTAGCAGATTGCAACTTCGGCAATGTCGCCGTTTGCGGGAGTAATCACGAATTTAAGGCCGGTGAAGTCCACGCCGCCCATGATTATGCCGATTACAGGCATTATTACATCGTTGACAAGCGAATTCACAATCGCCGTGAATGCACTGCCGATTATTACGCCTATCGCAAGGTCCATTACGTTTCCGCGCGAGATGAATTCCTTGAATTCTGCAAAAAAGCCCTTTTTCTTTTCCATATTAACCTCCAATACATAAAAGATGGCTCGCTTTGTTCTGCATTAAATATATCACACAGGCGTGCATTTTGAAATTACAAGTTATGCTATTTATGCCATCAATGAGATGCATTGACCGAGTCTACCATCGAACAGGCTTTCCACACGTAGTCCTCTCTCCCAACGTATTTGCTTGACGCTCGGGATAGCGCGACGTGTACTTATCACAAGACTCTCCTGTTTTCCGCTTTAACGCAAACCTGCGCGCCCATATAAGCGACGGCAAACCTATGACTGCGAGGTAAAGCGGCCCCGTTATAAGCGACTGTATGCTGTGGCCGTATTCGTGCACCGCTATGCTCTCAATCAAATCAGATGAGTTTTCTCCGTTTATGAATATGAACATACCGAGCGAGCAGTTACCGAGCTTTGACAACTTCGGCTTGCCTTTGTAGTAGGTTATCAGAGCGCCGTGATAAATGCCGCGCCTCTGTCTGCCGAGGCACAGCATGAATATCAGACCTGCGATATTTTGCAGCAAGCCCCAAGTCCATTGAATCAAATAGAAGAGTATGCATTTCACCTAAGCGCTCCTATGTGCTGTTGGCTGTTTCATATCGCAAATAACCAAGACGAAGTGCGTCTCAGCCGAGTATCTCTTTAAGCTTTGCTATGTCGTCTATCTCGTATGTCGTCCGAATGCCGTACTCGTTTGTATTGTGATTTGGGTTATACCAGCAGGTGTCTATTCCCGCTATCTCTCCGCCCCTCATGTCGCTCGTCAACGAGTCGCCTATTATGAGCACTTGGTTTCTGTCTGTGATGCCAGTTTCTCTGAATACGTGTTCAAAATACTCCGCATTGGGCTTCTCGCTCCCCACATCCTCCGATATGAAAATCGCATCGAATACCTTATCAAGCCCGGATTGCCGCAGTTTTTTTGTCTGCGCAATCTTAGTCCCGTTTGTCACAGCTATCAGCATATATTTGCCCTTCTCATCGTTGAGCATATCCATAGCGTGCTTCACAAAAACTATGTGGTCACCGAGAGAAAGCTGATAATCGCTGTTAAATGCCGCCGCAAGCTCCGTATCTATCCCCATGACCTCAAAGAAATCCCTGAACCTTCCGACGAGTATCTCCGGCTTTGTCATCTCATTTCTTTCGAGCGCCTGCCAGTATTTCACGTTTATCCGCGAGTACGTCTCAATCATCTCGTCACTGCACGTGCCCAGCTTATATTTATCGAACAAAACCCTTATTGCGTAAGCTTCCGCCGCAAAAAAGTCGAGTATTGTTCCGTCAATATCCCATAGCAAGTATTTATACATACGATACCTCTGCCTAAGTTTGTGTTTACTTATACTATCACAATTTAGGGGAGTATGCGCTTATTGATGTTAACTTATGAGGCGTAGCCTGCGTAATCTGCATTGTGACTCTTACAAATAGGCATGGGCATCAAAAAAAGCCCAAAAGTACGGGCTTTTATTCTATACCATATCCACTTTGCCGCCAATAAACTAAACTTAGTTTACCAGTATTCAAGCAGGCAATGCGTACTGCTCCAAGCGGCATCGAACATTGCAAAGCAGATATTACCTGCTCATAAGCTCTTCGATTTCGGCAATATCGAGCAGTCTGTCGGCAATAAAGTCCTCTGGCTCGCCGTCAGTTATCAGTATGTCATTCTCAAGGCGGATACCTATTCCCTCCTCCGCAACCTACAAGCAGGGTTCGCATGTGACTACCATGCCCGGTTCGTAGACCGTGCGGTCACAGGGGTCGTGGGTGTCCAATCCCAAGGAATGGAAAACCCCGTGATAGTAATACTTTGAGACCTCGCTGTCGTCGCGGATAAGCTTTGCTGTGCGGAGCGCCTTCTTGTAGAAGTCGATTACAGCCTGATTTGCCTCCTTCATAACGACCCCCGGGCGCATCTTGTCCCGTGCTACCGCCATTGCATCCCGGACGATGCAAAACACAGTTCCTTCTGACGTA
>JAEDCW010000010.1 GCA_016293975.1 Clostridia bacterium | reverse complement strand
CGGGCGCAAAAGAAATCGATCTTACCGGATGTTATGTCATGCCGGGTATAATCGATGCCCATTCGCATATCGGAATGTGGGAAGACGGAATGGGACGCGAGGGAGCAGATGGCAACGAAGCTACGAACGCAACCACGCCGGATCTCAGAGCAATTGATGGATTAAACCCCTTTGACAGGTGTTTCAAGGAGGCAGTCGCCTGTGGTGTTACAGCCGCAGTAACAGGCCCCGGAAGTGCGAACGTTATCGGCGGTACATTTGTAGCGTTGAAGCTCCACGGAAAATGTGTAGAAGATATGATAATCAAGCAGCCTGTTGCTATGAAAGCTGCGTTCGGTGAGAATCCCAAGCGCGTATACGGCGATAAGGGTGGACCTCAGACGAGAATGGCAATTGCGGCAACGCTCAGAAATGCACTGGCAGGAGCTTTGGAATACGACAAGAAGCTTAGGTCGGATAATGAAAAACTGCCCGAACGCGATCTTAAAAAAGAGGCTCTGCTTCCTGTAATCAGACGCGAAATGCCTCTGAAGATACACTGCCATAGGGCTGACGACATACTTACAGCAATAAGAATAGCCAAAGAGTTTGACATCATGTTTACGCTTGATCACTGCACAGAAGGCTACATGATTTCCAACATAATAAAGGAGACCATCGACGAGACAGATTGTGGCATTATAATCGGACCACTGTTTACAGACAGAAGCAAAATAGAGCTCAGAAACCTGTCGTTCAAGGCACCCCTTAAGCTTTACGAAGCGGGAATCGAGTTTGCAATGATGACAGATCACCCAGTCATACCCGAGCAGTACTTACCCGTATGTGCGGCAATTGCGGTAAGAGAGGGACTGCCGGAGGAGGCTGCACTGAGGTCTATCACAATCAATCCTGCAAAGATCGTAGGTATAGACGACAGACTGGGTAGTCTCGAAGAGGGCAAGGACGCTGATATTGCCGTATTCTCAGGTCATCCCTTAGACTTTAGAAGCAGATGCCTCCTGACACTGATAAACGGTGAGATAGTTCACAGCGAGCTGAATGTCTGACACAATTAAAACAGCTAAGAAAGAATTAAGGCGCGAGATGCGCGAAAAAATGCGTATAGTGGGGCAGGATGCAAGAGCTGTTCTGTCTCATGTCGCATGTGCACTTGTCGTACAAACCGAATGGTTTAAGCATGCAAACATAATTCTTTCATATAGACCTATGCCGCACGAATGCTCTCCCGAAGAGATAATAGAGTTTGCGCGGAAGCATGGCAAGACTCTGGTGTTCCCATTGTGCTGTGAAGCCGGAAAGTTGCGTTTGTTTGCACCTAATCTCGACAGAATGGACGAGTGCTTTACTACGGGTGTATACGGGATACTTGAACCCATTCCTGAAAAGTGCATAGAATTGAGCATTGCCGATGTCGATTTGGTTTTAGCTCCGGGGATCGCTTTTTCAAAACAGAAGGTAAGATTGGGTCAAGGCGGCGGATACTACGATAGGATTCTGGAAGGTCATACGGGCAAAACAATCGGTTTTTGTTATCCGTTTCAGGTTGTAGATACGCTTCCTTACGAGCCGCATGATGCGGTAATGGATGCGGTAGTTACATCAGATGGGATAATCTAAAGCGAGCTTGTTTCGTGCCATCGGTGATATTTTACTAAGAAAGCTGGTTGTGCTGTTGAGAGTTATTGCGGGAACAGCAAAAGGAAGAAAATTTGATACTTTGAGCGGATTAGACACCCGACCTACTTTGGATAGAGTGAGGGAGTCGGTTTTTGGAATGCTTCAATTTGAGATTGTTGGAAGAGCGGTTCTCGATTTATTCGCAGGTTCAGGCGGCATGGGTATAGAGGCTCTTTCGCGCGGAGCGTCGTCGGCGGTTTTCTGTGACCAATCACCTGAGTGTGCTGCTATAATAAAAAGCAATCTCAAGCATCTAAACTTAAACGGCGAAGTACTTTGCAATGATTTTGAGAAGTGCCTCAGTATGCTTGAGGCAAGCGGGAAAAGGTTCGATTTTGTATTCATAGATCCGCCTTATGCATCGGACTTCGTCGATAGAGCGACGAGTTTTCTGGAAAAAAGCGAGTTGCTGAACAATGGAGCTTGTATCGTTATAGAGCATCCAAAGGATAGAATTCCCGCGATTCCTGACGGCTTGGTGTTAAGAGCTGACAGAAAGTATGGCAAGGCACATATAAGAATGTTGAGAAAGGAATAACATGGCTGTCGGTATATTTGCGGGAAGCTTTGATCCGTTTACAGTAGGACACTTAGATATAGTAAAGAGGGCGTCTGGGATTTTTGAAGAGGTTTATGTCGCTGTATTGACAAACTCGAAAAAAACCTCTGTGTTCACTAAAGACGAAAGGGTTAAGCAGATATGCAATGCTGTGGAAGATGAGGAGATTTGCAATGTCAGCGCCATATCTTTCGAAGGACTGCTTGTCGATTGTGCAAAAAGTGTAGGGGCTACTTGTACTATCAGAGGAGTAAGAAGCCCGACGGATTTTGATTACGAGTACATTATGGCACAAACGAACAAGTATCTATGTGGGGAGCTTGAGACTGTTGTACTCCTTGCAAGACCGGAGTATCTGCATATAAGCTCGTCCATAGTAAAGGAGCTTGGCATCCATTCGGCATCTATTAAGGGATTGGTCCCTGAAATAAATGAAAGCATTGTAGCAGAAAGGTTGAAAGAGTATGGGAGAAAAAGATAATTTCAGAATCAGCATATATGATATTATTCGTCAGCTTGAGGACCTGATTGAGGATAGTCCGAAGCCTGCTTTTGGTGGAAGCGAAAGACGTATAGTCGATGTTGAGGCTGTGCGTGAGTTGATCAGCGATATGAAGGTAGAGATAGACGAGGATATCAGAAAGGCGGTCAGCGTTCTTACAGAAGCCGATAGAATTATGGACAGTGCTGAAGAGCACGCTCAAAGTGTGACCTCGTCGTCCGAAGAAAGAGCGCATAACATAGTGTATGAAGCCAAGACTGATGCCGCAGATATAATCAGCAAAGCTGAAGCACAGGCAAAAAGGCTTATTGAGGATGCCGAGGCAAATGCCGCACGGATAACGGATGAAGCAATTGCAGAGCATGAGAGGATGATTAACGAGAGCACTATCCTTGCAGAAGCAAGAACCCGCGCATCTGCACTAAAAGAGAAGGCAGAAATGCAGTCCACAGAGCTCTACAACAATGCTGTCATATACGCAGACGGAATAATGTCCGATGTTTCAAAATTCTTATCGATGTATCAGTCTCAAATTAGGCAAAGCAGGGCTGAACTCGGCGCCAAAGAGCTTCCGAAGCCCGTACAGACAAGTACTGAACCGGAAACATCGATACGTGCAAAGAGAGTGATTTCATCCGATAGTGCTACCGTAGAAGTGAAAAGTGCAGGACATTTATCCGGAAAGCGACCGATACAGGAAAAGACAGGGGAGTACGAGCGTGTGAGCACGGCATTCGTACATATCAATGAAGAAACGGATGAGCCGGATGACGATGTATTTGAGACGGCAGCGCACTCATCCAAGCACCAGGGCTTTTTCCGGAGAATAGTGGAAAAACTCAGAGGTGACGAGGATGATGACTACGAAGAAGAATACGACGATGGCGAGAATGAATAAACAGATATGTGACGTCGACACAATGTGTCGGCGTTTTATGTTTGTTTTTTCGGTGATACTAACTTACTTGACAGTAATATCAGTGTCAAAACAAATAAGCACGATATAATTACTATCAAACCGACATAACTGTTGGCGAATAATGTCTCTTCTTCCATTGTCGCAAACACCGACTGACTGTAGTCGTCAAATAATGGTGTAATCATATATGCGATCCCAAATGCTGAGGCAGAATGTATGACCTTTGAAAGCACGTATGCACCAAAAGGGATTTTGATGAAAGCTCTTGCCTGGAAATACACACAGAGCCCGCCAAAACTCAGAATCGCCGATGAGAATGCGGAAACAAGCCTGATATCGGCGTTTGAATACTGCAGGACCGCACAGCCGTTGGTTAATTCCAATATGCCCGTAATTGATGCCTTTACTATGGTTGCATCCATCCCAAACCAAGCAAATACACTCGATATGGCATTTAGAAGACCTGTGCATTCAAGTGCTGTGATAACAACCATAAAAAAAACTATTGTCGCACATATCTTGAGCATCCCATCCAATCCGGACATTATTGACGATGTTATGATACTTGGCAACGATGTATCGGTCTTGTCTGCCGTGTATGTTACATAATGCTGACTCGTTGAAGACATATTTATGCCTAAATATAACAACATTGCCGTGCCGTAATGAGAGATACAAATCGGTACTGCCAACCACGGTTCCTTTAGCATACCTGTACACAGTGCGCCTATTATAAACATAGGTCCGGACAAGTTACTGTACGAGCATAAGTAGGTTGTTCTAATGTTCGCAGTCGAATGGTTTAACTGATAACCATATACGCGGGCACCCGCAGGTAAACCGGATATATTGCATATTACAAATACGGCGAGGGATGAGAGAAATCTTTTTATGCGCGACTTGTGAGAGTGATAAGAGAAAAGCTTGTTGAGAACACCCGACTGTTGTAGTATTGATGCACATACCATAAAAGGGAACAGTGCAGGCATGACAGAATTTAGCCAGAGCTCAAAACCATTTCTCGCGGCATGCATCACATCCCCATAAAAAATAAGCAGTAATGCGTATAGTGCGAGAGCAATAATAAGAGATATTACCAAACCAAGCACCTCCCTCAAGAGAGCATATGTGGAGGCAATGTTCTTTATTTATACTGTCAAAAACCTTTCGCCAAATTCGTCGGAAATACCGCTTTTACACATGAGCAACTGTTGCCTTAAGATATACGAGTACCTGTCGATACTGTGCAACCTATAAGCAGGAGCGGATAACGCGTGTATGTCCGAATTCCGTATTATAATTGGAAGCTCGGATTCTTTGGCTATAGCTGTCAGCAGAGCTGACGCATTCTTACGAACCCCTAAAACCCTTATATACTTCGGCCCAAATTCTCTAATAGTTGTCGCATCTATAGATTGAATACCGAGAAGTATGGACATCATGACTCTTCTCAGCCTTGCCATGCTGTATCGTTTGGATTTGCAGAAAAACAGAAACTCCTCATAAGAGTCACAGTTCATTGCCGCCCTTATAATACTATTCTCCAAACCCTCGCTGACTCCATTTATTTGGCTTAAGTACTCGGGAGTTGAAGCTAAGACTTTGAATCTAAGCAAATTGAACAGAGTGTTATAGTCGGACAAATTGAGGTCTTCTGAAGAAATATAAGAGAATACGTCTTCGGTAGTGCATTCGCGAATTGCGTCCAAATCGGTATTATTAATTAATGCGTCTCTGATATATGATGCACTGCTATATGAACCACATGGCGCAACGGCATCGTGAGGCACACCTACACGTTTTATGGCAAATGGCTTAATATCGAGTTTTCGCCTCTTTATGGCTTTTAGATATTCTATGCCGAGTGTGCTGTTTGCACAGCTGACAGCCTCGTATAACTCAGAATTTGCCCCAGCGCTTACAAGCGCATCCGAAATAGACCTCGCATAAGTCTTGCCGCTTGCTAATTCAACGGATAAAGCTTTTTTAAACTCTGCAGAAGCCGTTATTCCTACGATATTATTCAGTATACCGATGTCGTCAATTTCACTACCGAAGGATAGCATATTTACCACGCCTGTGGATGCAAGAGTGCTTACTGCGCCGTCGGCGAAAAACTCCGCACTCGAAAGCACGCTTACGCAAGGAAGCTCGATAACAATATCAGCCCCGTTCGATAAAGCCCATTTCGCGCGAGTGAACTTATCGAAAAACGCAGGTTCGCCTCGCTGTACAAAGCTTCCGCTCATTACAACGATAACATAGTCACAGCCTGATTTCCTGCGTGACTCTGCGATGTGGTACATATGACCGCGGTGAAACGGATTATATTCTGATATAATTCCTAAGACTTTCATGCAATCCTCCGTGTAAAGTATACCATAAATTGAGAATTATATAATTGTGAAACTATCGCTTTGCATGTTCATTATGCTATAATTACAGTTGCAATACATCTACACTGGAGGGTACAATGTCTATCATCGCAACTATTAAAGAAAAAGCAAGGGCAGACAAGAAATACATACTCTTGCCTGAGGGTACTGAAGAGAGAACCGTACAGGCTGCAAGGCTCATCACCGATGACGGAATAGCCAAGGTTGCTCTGCTCGGAAATGACGAAGAAATCAAGTCCGTTGCCGATAAGTTCAACGTTTCTCTTGATGGCGTAACAATCATTGAGCCTGAAAAGACCGCTGAGTTTACTCCTTTTGTTGAGCAGTTCTATGAGATGCGCAAGGCTAAGGGCGTAACAGTGGAGCAGGCTGAGAAAATGATGCATGACACACTGTTCTATGCCGCTATGATGATTAAGAATAATATGGCAGACGGAATGGTTGCAGGCGCAATAAACACGACAGGCAATACATTGAGACCGGGACTCCAGATAATCAAAATGGCAAAGGGTATATCTGTCGTATCAAGCTGCTTCATTATGGAAGTACCGAATAAGGCTTTCGGTGACGATGGAATAATGATTTTCGGCGATTGCGCAGTCAATCCCGAACCCACAGCAGAACAGCTTGCGGCTATCGCAATATCATCTGCAACAACAGGAAAGGTGCTTTGCGGCATAAATCCCAGAGTTGCGATGCTTTCATTCTCGACAAAGGGCAGTGCAAAGCACGATAATGTAGATAAAGTCAGAACAGCTACAGAGCTGGTACACTCATTGGCTCCCGACCTTATGGTCGACGGCGAACTGCAGGCTGACGCGGCGCTTGTTGAGAAGGTCGGACAGCTTAAGTCCCCGGGTAGCCCGGTAGCAGGCAAGGCAAATGTTCTCATTTTCCCCGACCTGCAGGCAGGCAACATCGGATATAAGCTCGTTCAGAGACTTGCAGGTGCTGAGGCGATCGGACCTATCTGTCAGGGATTCGCAAAGCCCATCAACGACCTTTCGAGGGGCTGTAGCATAGAGGATATAGTGTCTGTTGTTGCAATTACCGCAGTACAGGCGCAAGCACAAGCATAGGGAGTAACAGATATGAAGATTTTAGTAGTGAATGCAGGAAGTTCGTCATTGAAGTATCAGCTCATTGATATGGGCACAAAAGAGGTTGTAGCAAAGGGACTTTGTGAGCGTATAGCAATACAGGGATCAAGGCTTACATATAAGCCCGCAGGCAAGCAGCCTTGTGTAGTTGAAAGGCATATGAATGACCATACCGATGCAATTAAGATGGTACTCGATGCACTCGTCGATCCGGAAATCGGCGTACTGAAGAGCATGGATGAGATCGATGCAGTAGGTCACAGGATTGTTCACGGCGGAGAGAAGTTCAGCGAATCGACTCTGCTTACTGACGAGGTACTCTCGGTTATTGAGAGCCTTACAGAGCTTGCTCCTCTGCATAACCCCGCTAATCTAATGGGCATAAGGGCTTGCAAGGCAATCATGCCGAATACACCAATGGTAGGTGTGTTTGACACCGCATTCCATCAGACGATGCCGATGGAAGCATTCCTATATGGCTTGCCCTATGCCGCATACACAGACCTTATGGTACGTCGTTATGGCTTCCATGGCACATCCCACAAGTATGTTACACAGCGTGCGCTCGAGCTTCTTGGCAAGCCTGTTGAAGAGACAAAGATAATCACATGCCATCTGGGCAACGGATCGAGCATTACTGCCGTACGAGGTGGCAAATCTATAGATACGTCGATGGGCTTCACTCCTCTTGAGGGTATACCGATGGGTACAAGATGCGGATCGATGGACCCTGCTATCGTTACATACCTTATGGATAAGCTTGACCTCGATGTGAATGGTATTAACGCTTATATGAATAAAAAAAGCGGTGTTTACGGTATAAGCGGCATATCAAGTGACTTTAGAGACCTGCACGATGCCGCCGAAAAGGGTGACGAAAAGGCAAAGGCGGCGCTTAGGGTGTTTGCATACAATGTAAAGAAGTACATTGGCGCATATGCAGCCGCACTGAACGGTGTCGACGGAATCGTGTTTACAGCCGGTATCGGTGAGAATGACAGAGTGCTCAGGGCAATGGTTCTTGAGGGGCTCGATTACCTCGGTGTTGACGTTGACTTCGAGTACAACAACACCTGCCCGCGCGGAGAGGAAGCAGAGCTGTCTACAAAGAATAGCAAGGTAAAGGTGTTCGTCATACCGACCGACGAGGAAATGATGATAGCACAGGACACCGCAAAGCTCGCAGCGAAGTAAAATAAGGAATTATTAGGGTTGACAAAACTCTTGTATACGTTTAGAATGTTAAGGTTATGAGGTGTTATTATGAAGCTTAATGTGGCCACCCTGCTTAAAGTGCCGGGCATGGTTGCAAACGAGCATATCGTTAAGGAGTTGGACTCGTTTGAGTTTAATGGTCGTGCTATAGATTTCGGCTCTCCTGCTGAAATAGATGTTGCGATATCTTACGATGGCGATTGCTTCACTGTAACGGGTGCTTTCAAAAGCTCAATCGTGAGTCGTTGCTCTAGATGTGATGTATCTTTTATAGAGCCGCTCGAGTTCTCGTTCAACGAAAAGTACATTCGTTTCGTTGCGGACGAGGATGATGGTTTGGATGCTTATGAGTACAACGGAGATGTGTTGGACTTGTCGCAGATGATAAACGATAACATCCTTTTGAATTTGCCGATATCCAGCGTATGCTCGGATAAATGCCTTGGCAGGTGCCCGCAATGCGGACAGAATCTTAATACTTTACAGTGCACATGTGCTCCTATATCGGAGGTGCATGGGGAGGATGATTTAAATAATCCCTTTGCAGGACTCATGGAACTGTTTAAAGACGATAAGGAGGTGTAATCATGGCAGTCCCGAAAAGAAAAACTTCAAAGGCAAGACGTGATTCTCGCAGGTCGGCGAATTGGAAGCTGTCCATTCCCGGCATTGTTGAGTGCCCGCAGTGCCACGAGCCAAAGCTTGCTCACAGAGTATGCAAAAAGTGTGGCTATTACGGAAATACTCAGGTAATCGAGAAAGCAGACGCCAAATAAGCTGTTTTGCTTAACAATAGGACCCTTTTAGGGTTCTTTTGTTGTGCTTGATTATAAACAAATGAAGCATTATAATACTTGAGAATATTTTTTGCTATTATGAGGTGTTATGAGGATTATTGTAGATGTACTGGGAGGGGATAATTCCCCCAACGCAGTGATACTGGGTGCTGTTAACGCGTTGGAAGCGGCAGATGATTTCTCTATCATTCTAAGTGGTGATGAATGGACAATCAAAGAGCAACTTCAAGTTATAGGTTATGTCGGCGACAGAATTACGGTTTTACACGCACCGGAAGAAATAAGCTGTAATGAATCGCCTACCGTTGCGATTAAACGTAAGAAGGAGTCTTCTTTGGTGAAAGCTTTGCGTGCAGTGGCGGACGGAGAAGCGGATGCAATCGTTTCTGCGGGTAGCACGGGTGCGGTGCTTGCAGGTGCCACGCTTATAGTTAAGCGTATTAAGGGCATATTGAGACCCGGCCTCGCGCCGATATTGCCGTCCGAAAAAGGACCGTTTATGTTGATCGACTGTGGTGCAAATGTCGATTGCAAGCCCGAGTATTTACAGCAGTTTGCCATAATGGGCAGTGCTTATATGTCGAAGGTAATGGGTATCGAGAATCCCAGAGTAGGCTTGATAAACAATGGTGCTGAGTCAAAGAAGGGCAATGAGCTTACAAAGGCTACGTATTCAATACTGGAGGAAACTCCAGGCATTAACTTTGTGGGCAATGCTGAAGCGCGAGAGATCATGACAGGGGCATTCGATGTACTAGTGTGTGATGGATTCGTAGGTAACGTCGTCCTAAAGTATACAGAAGGCCTTGCAATGAGCCTTGTAAATATGCTCAAAGTCGAATTGATGGGTGACACAAGGTCGAAACTCGGTGCTGCAATTAGTAAGCCCGCATATCGCAGGTTTAAGAAACGTATGGATTATACAGAGTACGGCGGAGCGCCTTTGCTCGGTATTAATGGCGGTATTATAAAGGCTCACGGCAGCTCTGATGCAAAGGCGATAAAAATGGCGATATTGCAAGCCAGAGAATACTTGGTTGGAAATGTGACGGAGACAATCAGCACTTATCTTGCGGATGCAGCCGTTAGCATTGACAAAGATAATTAGATATTGTAGTATCTGAATGGATTTCATGAAAGGCGGTAAACTATGGATTACAAACAGCTTTCAGGCATAATTGCCAATCAGCTTGGTATCGATGCTTCAACCATCACACTTGAATCAAGGTTCAGGGAGGACTTAAAGGCAGATTCTCTTGACGTTGCAGAGCTCATTATCGAATTGGAAGAAACATTTAATATTGAGATTAGCGACGAGGATATTGCCAAGATTATCACTGTCGGCGATATAGTTAAATACATCGAAGAGCATAAGTAATGATACGAAAACGAGCAATGGCCATGCGTTAATCACATGGCCTTGCTGTTGTTTCATTTTGAGGGTATTCAATGCAGAAAGAAAATGAGTTTCTGAATAATATAGAGAATCGCATTGGCTATTCATTTAGGGATAAGGGTGTTCTACTAACGGCGCTGACACATTCGTCCTATGTTAAAGGTGACAGCAATAAGTGCGAGTACAACGAGAGACTTGAGTTTCTGGGAGATGCTGTTCTCGGGCTTATTATAGGCGAGAAGATTTTCCGCGCACTTTCGGGCATGAATGAGGGTAATATGACGCGATTGAGGGCGAGCATAGTTAATGCCAATGCTTTGTATGAGGTCGCAATCAACTTGAAGCTCGGCGAAGCCATAAGAATGGGACTCGGAGAGATAAGGTCGGGAGGCCGTGAGAAAAAGTCAATACTTGCCGACTGTGTGGAGGCTATTATCGGAGCGGTATATCTCGACGGCGGAATGTCGTGTGCTGTAGACTTTATTGACATACAATTTGCGGATATAATCGAGAAAGCTATGACGCACCTTTCCGAGAAGGACCCGAAAACGAAGCTACAGGAATATGTTCAGAGTAAGCATATAGGAGAGCTGAAGTACGAGATGGTATCAGAATCAGGTCTGGCACACGCAAAGGAATACTGCATAGCCGCAGTGCTAAACGGCGAGGTAATAGGAACAGGCATAGGAAGCTCAAAACAAGAAGCAAGTCAGCAGGCCGCCGATTGTGCATTGGATAAGATAAAAGAAAAGGTTTAGTTTTAAATAACGAACGGGGAAATACTTTGAGATTACTGAGGTTGGAAATAACCGGTTTTAAGTCTTTTGAGAAAAAGACCGTTATAGAGTTTGTTGACGGTATTACGGCTATCGTAGGGCCCAATGGAAGTGGAAAAAGCAACATTGCGGATGCGATTAGATGGGTGCTCGGAGAGCAAAGTGCAAAGGCGCTTCGCGGAACAAGAATGGAGGATGTAATATTCAACGGAACAGAACAGCGTAAACCTTTGGGCTATTGCGAGGTTACGCTTGTTTTTGATAACTCCGACGGTAAGCTTGCATCCGATTACACCGAGGTTAGCATAACCAGAAGGGTGTACAGAAGCAACGAAGGCGAATATCTAATTAACTCCAGACAATGCAGGCTGAAGGATATTCAGGAGCTGTTTAGGGACACAGGAATAGGCAAGGAAGGATACTCGATAATCGGCCAAGGCAGAGTTGAGGAGATTCTCTCAAACAAATCAAGTGAGAGGCGCGCAATATTTGAAGAAGCCGCTGGCGTAATGAGATTTCGCTCACGCAAAGAGGAAGCGGAGAGAAAGCTTGCAAACACTCGCGATAACCTCGTAAGAATTAGGGATATCATAGCTGAGCTCGAGGACAGACTCGTACCTCTTGAGACTCAAAGTGCAGATGCAAGAAAGTATCTTCTGATGAGGGATGAGCTTAAATCTGCGGAATTGAATCTATATCTGATACAACACGATAGGCTGAATGAACGCATTAACGCCACTAACCAGGTAATTGAGCAGTTATACAACGAACAGCTCGATGCAGAGGTGCAAAGTGAACAGATTTCTTCACAGTGCGCCTCCTTGGAAGAGTCTGAGAGGACACAGAATGCGACTATAAACGAGCTTCAGAATAAGCTTATTGGACTGACTTCAACCATTGAGGGACATGCAGGCGAAACGAAAGTACTAAATGAGAGGCTTTTGAACGCGAGGTGTGAACGGGAACGCCTTATGTCGGCGAGCGAAGACGACGAAAGCGCATTAGAAGCACTTTTTGCAAAGATAGATGAACTTAGCTTAAGGCTTTTGCAGATAAACGATAGTTTGGTGCAGCTACAGGATAGCGTCGATACCCAAGACAAAGACTACAGATTGAAGACAGAACTGATCGACTCGATGCAGGAGAAGCTTGATGAGCAGAAATCAATGCTCATAGCTTCACTCGGAAAGATGTCGGACGCAAAGAGCGATCTTGCCCGAATCGAAACGATGAAAGATGCTCTTGAAGCCAGAAAAGGCGAGCTGGAAAAAGCCGTACAGGAACAAAACGCAGAGCTATCTAAATTGGAGTGCGAAAAAGCTGATGCTGTAGCTGAGTTAGATGAACTTTTATGCGATATTCATTCGGAAAATGTGAAAGCAACGACACTTTTGAATGAGCGTGAACGTGTCAAGAAAGTGCTCGATGCTGTGGATGCAGAAATAGCTGATTTTGAAAGAAAAATAAGCTCTGGACAGTCAAGGGAACGTGTTCTAACTGAGATGAAGGAAGCGCACGAGGGCTTTTATACGAGCGTTCGCAATATAATGAGAGACGCCGCAAACGATGTCGCTTTGAGAAGCGCGATCGAGGGCGTTGTTGCGGAGCTTATCTCTGTACCGGAACAGTTCGAGGTTGCTATAGAGATGGCACTCGGGTCGGCTTTGCAGAATATAGTTACCAAAACAGAGGAAGACGCCAAGTATGTTATCGAGCAGTTAAGAAGGCGGAATTACGGCAGAGCTACTTTTTTGCCTCTATCTTTGGTCAGACCTCGCACGTTAAATGAAAATGAGAGAGCAGTAACCAGAACACCAGGTTGTTTTGGAGTGGCAGACGAGCTGATTTCATACGACAACAAATACCGTAACGCCGTTTCTAACTTATTGGGACGGACTATAATTGTGCGAGATGTTGACATCGGAATAGCGATTAATAAGCGAGTCGGCGGCACTCTTAGAATAGCCACACTACAGGGCGATATAATAAACCAAGGTGGCTCTATAACAGGCGGAAGCGTACAGAAACGTGAATTTAGCTTACTTGGAAGAGAGCGAGAGCTGAATCAGTTGTCCGAGAGCATAAAGGAAATACGGACAAGCGCAGGAAAACTCGTCGATTCAAGGGTGCAATTGCAGAGAAGTATTGCTGATTATGACACCAATATTTTGCAGATTAAGGCTGTAATCCACGACATGGATGTGGAGAAGGCAAGACGGCAGGAGAAAATCGATACACTGGTGAAACTGTATGATGAGGCCAATGCGGATTTGGATGAGACTAAAAGTGAATTGTCGAGGGTAATTGACAACATTGAAGATACGAGGACAAGCTATGATCACTCGGAGCAGATGCGCGACGACATGGAGCATGAGAGACAGATAACTGTCGCGGACATATCAAGGCTGCAAAAGGAACTGTATGCTATGCGCCAGAATCATTCGAGTGAGAATGAGAGGCTGACTGTTTTGCATGTCGAGCTTGCCTCTTCCAGAAAAGAGGCTTCTTCGACAACCTCTGAGATTTCACGGCTTAACAATGAAATCGAGCGTATTAAGAAAAAACAGCAGACGGACAGGAAAAGATTGATTGAACTGGACGGCATTGAAGGAAGGCTGCTTGAAAAACTGGCATCGATGGATAACACGGTATTGGAAGGACGGCAAGAGGCTGAAAACTTGAACGAGGAAATCCGAAGATTGGGCGATGAGCTTGATAAGCACAGACATCATTTGGATGAGGTAAGGCTTAGCAGGAGCGGTATTCAGCAGCACCTGGAATCAGTCAGAGAGAGAATCTCCAAGGCACAGCTGCAGCTTAGCAAGGCTACCTCCGAGTTGGAAGCAGCACAGGATAGAATCTGGAGAGACTATTCCATGACGCTTGAGAACATTCTGCCGTATAGGAGAGATGTTTCTGCATCAGCTGAGCACCTCAAGATTGACGAGTTGAGAAAGCAAATTCGCGCTCTCGGTGAAGTGAATGTTTCCTCTATCGATGAGTATAAGCTAGTTAAGAATCGCTACGATGCGATGGTCACCCAATCCGCAGACCTCGAAAAGGCAGAAGTGGATTTGCAGGAGTTGATCGGTGAGATACTCTTAAACATGCAGAACCAGTTTAGGACACAGTTTGAAGCCATACAGAGAAACTTTGCGGAGGTATTCTCTGAGTTGTTCAGAGGCGGCAATGCGGAATTAGTTTTGAGCGATAAGGAAGATATATTGAACTGTGATATCGACATAATCGCACAGCCACCGGGAAAGAAGCTTCAGCTATTGTCTCTCCTGTCGGGAGGCGAGCGCGCTCTGACGGCGATAGCGTTGTTGTTTGCGATATTAAAACTCAAGCCGACTGCATTCTGCGTTTTGGATGAGATAGAAGCCGCCCTCGACGAGGTGAATGTATCAAATTATGCTGAATACCTGGTAAAATACTCCAAGGAAACGCAGTTCATACTCATTACTCACAGGAAAGGCAGTATGGCAGTCTGTAACGCACTGTACGGTGTTGCAATGGAAGAAAAGGGAGTATCAAAGATTGCTTCGGCTAAGTTTGAGAATGTAGGATAGGAGAATTCGATGGGTTTTTTTGATAAGCTTAAAGAAGGATTGTCAAAGACGAGAAACGCTATTTTCGACGGGCTGTTTGGTGTGGAGAGAATAGATGACGACTTCTATGATGAGATAGAAGAAGCTATGATTGTGGCGGATATAGGCGTGCGTACTACTCAGAAGCTGATGGAGATGCTAAAAACCGGCGTTACTGAGAACAAGCTAAAAACTAAGGACGAGGCTAAGGAGTATTTGATTAAGTGCTTCGCCGATATAATGCGTCCCGATAGCGAGTTTATCGGAGATGAACCTGCGGTCGTATTGATTATCGGTGTCAATGGCGTAGGAAAGACCACGTCAATAGGCAAGCTAGCGCATATTTATAAACAAAAAGACCGCAAAGTCATACTTGCTGCCGCGGACACGTTCAGGGCCGCTGCCGCAGAACAACTTACGGTTTGGGCAGATCGAAACGATGTCCCGATAGTAAAACACAACGAAGGCGCCGATCCTGCCGCCGTTGTATTTGATGCAATAGCTAAATACAAGGCAAAGAACATGGATATGCTCATTTGCGATACTGCAGGAAGGTTGCACAATAAGGTCAACCTCATGAAAGAGCTGAACAAGATTCGCAGGGTCATAGAACGCGAACTGCCAGATACCAAATGCGAGGTATTGCTCGTGATTGATGCCACGACAGGACAGAATGCAATAGTGCAGGCAAAGGCGTTTGGGGAGGCTACCGGGCTTACGGGAATTATCATAACAAAGCTCGATGGAACTGCACGCGGAGGTGTGGCACTTGCCGTAAAAGAGGAGCTCGGAATACCTGTCAGGTTTATCGGCGTCGGCGAAGGCATCGAGGATATGCAGGAATTCGTACCCGAGGAATTCGCAAAAGCACTTATCTAAAAGCAAATGTAACGATTGCGGAAAAAACACTTGACTGCAATCGTTTTTTTTGTATAATGAGAGAGGTGTAAAGCTTAAGTACTTTACAGGGGTGTGCAATGGATTATATTCAACGTTCCTTGTTGTTTGATTGCTATGGCGCTCTACTGACGGAAAGACAGCGAGACTTGTTGAGCCAAAGCATTGATGAGGACTGCTCTCTGTCGGAGATTGCCGAACGAGAGGGGATATCCAGACAAGGAGTCCGCGACTCGCTCAGAAAGGCAGAGGTTCAATTGCAGGAATATGAGAATGCATTGGGCATGGTTGAAAAACGCCTTAAGCTGGAAAAGTGTTTAAGAGTGCTGATGCAGGATGTTGAACACCTTGACGAGAAAGACCCACGGGTTATGAAACTTATCGAGGATATTCGCGTCATGATAGATGCTTTGGAGTATTGATATGGCATTTGAGGGTATCGCCGCTAAACTACAGGGTATATTCAATAAACTGTCGGGCAGGGGCAAGCTTAGTGAGAAGGATGTTAAAGAGGCAATGCGCGAAGTAAAGCTTGCTTTACTTGAAGCGGATGTCAACTTTCTCGTCGTCAAATCCTTCATAAATAAGGTCACAGAACGTGCTGTCGGAGCGGAGGTGCTTGAAAGTCTTACGCCGGCGCAGCAGGTTATCAAAATAGTCAATGAAGAGCTTACCAATCTGATGGGCGGTGTAGGATCCAAGCTTGAATTCGGAAGTCAAAAACCTTCAATCATACTTATGGCAGGCTTGCAGGGTACAGGTAAAACCACAATGTGTGGAAAGCTTGGGCAGTACATTAAGAAGTTCCACGGCAAAAGCGTCATGCTTGCCGCGTGTGATGTGTATAGGCCGGCAGCGATAAAGCAGCTGCAGATAGTCGGCGAAAAACTTGGACTTACAGTATATGAAGAAGGTCAAAACGATCCCGTTCAGATTGCAATGCACGCAATTGAGAAGGCGAAGCATGGTTTCTTTGACTGTGTAATAATCGATACGGCTGGTCGTCTGCACATAGACACCGAGATGATGGTGGAGATAAAGGCAATTAGGGACGAGGTTAAGCCCGCTGAGATATTGCTTGTTATAGACGCCATGACAGGTCAGGATGCCGTAAATGTCGCAAAGGCTTTTAATGAGACGCTTGAGATTACAGGCGTAGTGCTTACAAAGCTCGACAGCGATACACGAGGAGGAGCCGCTTTGTCTGTTAAGCAAGTGACAGGGAAGCCTATCAAATTTATAGGTACCGGCGAGAAGCTTACAGACATCGAACCTTTCCACCCGGATAGAATGGCTTCACGTATACTCGGCATGGGCGACGTGTTGACTTTGATCGAAAAGGCTCAGAGTTTATACGACGAAAAGAAAGCTTTGGAGCTTGAATCTAAACTTAAAAATGACGAATTTACTCTGGACGATTTCCTTGAACAGTTCCAGCAAATCAGAGGAATGGGTTCACTTGAGGATATAATGGGCATGTTGGGCATAACCGCGTCACAGATCAACGGCGCTCAAGTTGACGAAAAACTTATGAGCAGGTATGAAGCGATTATTCGCTCCATGACGCCCAAGGAAAGGTCGAAGCCCGCGATACTCAATGCAAGCAGACGCAGACGCATAGCTAGCGGAAGCGGAACGTCCGTGCAAGAAGTAAACAGACTGCTAAAACAGTACAATCAGACGAGAGAGATGATGAAGCAGTTCTCCGGCAAAAAGGGAAAACGCTTCGGCAAGAAAATGAAACTGCCTTTTAGCTTTTAGTCGCTAACAACGGAGAAACCGTTTTAGATATAATTTTTTGGAGGAATATAACATGGTAAAGATCAGACTTCGCAGAATGGGTTCAACACATTCTCCCTTCTATCGTATAGTCGTAGCAGATTCTCGCGCTCCCCGCAACGGTGCTTTCATCGAGGAAATCGGTTATTATAACCCCCTCGCACAGCCTGCTGAGATAAAGGTAGACGTAGAGAAGGCTAAGAAGTGGATTGGCAACGGTGCTCAACCCACCGACACAGTTCGCACATTGCTCAAGCAGTCCGGTGTTCTGTAATGACTTCGGAAGATATCATCAACACCGAGTCAACGGAAACTGAATCCACAGACACAAAGTCTGTTATCGAATTAGTCGAGCATATCGCAAGGAATCTTGTAGATAAACCGGATTCAGTCGTTGTCAAGGAAGATAGTGTTATCGACGGCGGAGAAGTTCTTTTGGTATTGTCTGTAGACCAGGAAGACATGGGTAAGGTCATAGGCAAACAGGGACGAATCGCAAAGGCAATCAGGTCTATACTTAAGTCGTGCTCTATAAAGCAGGGCAAGAGATACATATTGGATATCAAGTGATGGACTATTTACGTATTGGCTTGATATCCAAACCACACGGTATACAAGGCGCCATAAAGGTCATGCCTCTCACAGATAATGTCGAGAGGTTCAATGACCTTTCTGATGCTTTTGTAGAAACCTATGGTAAGTACCAGCCTGTGAAAGTCACAGATGTCAGCGTGCAACCCAATGTCATCTATATGAACATATCGACGTGTCAAACCCGCGAAGCAGCGGAACTTTTGCGCAATTCGTATATATGCGTCGATAGAGAACACGCCGTTGTGTTGCCAGAGGGTAGGTATTTTGTAATCGACCTTGTGGGATGTAATGTGTCCACATCGTCCGGCGAGCAGTTGGGTAAACTTGTTGAGGTGTACGAGACCGGAGCAAACGACGTGTACAGAATCCATGGCAAGCGAAAGCTTGCGGTCCCCGCGCTCAAACGCCTTCTAAAGGACGTGAATATATCTGAAAAGCAGATAACGCTTGACAGCGATGTCTTTGCAGAGGTCGTTTTATATGAAGATTGATATACTGACGACATTTACGGAGATGTTTGGCGGTGTGTTCGGCACAAGTATTCTCGGACGTGCGACCGACAAGGGTATTTTGGATATAAGTATACATAATATCAGGGATTATTCCGAATCCAAGCACAAGAATACAGATGACTATACTTTTGGCGGCGGTGCGGGAATGGTTATGATGCCACAGCCTGTGTATTCGTGCATTGACAGCGTCGACCCTAATCATGATGCATACTGCATATATATGTCTCCAAAGGGTAGGCCACTGACACAGGATGTGGCAAGAGAGCTGTCGGTAAAACCTCATATACTTATCTTGTGCGGCCACTACGAAGGCATAGACGAGCGAATCATGCAACGCATGGACGACGAGATTTCAATTGGCGATTATGTACTTACAGGCGGAGAGTTGCCTGCAATGGTTCTGGTTGACTGCTTTGCAAGGCTCATTGATGGAGTATTGGGCTCTGATGCGTCTGCCAAGGACGAGAGCTTTTCAGACAATTTGCTTGAGTATCCCCAGTATACCAGACCGGCCGTGTTCAGAGATATGGCTGTTCCGGAAGTACTTCTTAACGGAAATCATGCGGAAATCGCAAAATGGAGAAGAGAACAGTCTATAAGACTGACTTATGAGCGCAGACCAGAACTTTTAAAACGTGCTGATTTGACGAGAAAGGATTTGCAATATATGGAACGGTTGAAATCCCGAGAACAAGAAAACAACGAATGAATCAAAAAGAGAGATAAGACTCATAAAAATATTGTTGCACTGCGATGAACGTTGTGTTATAATCCCACTCGGACTATAGGTGGTCCTCTGCTGATGAGCATGAACACCTGAAATTGAAAGGAGAATTTTATATGTCTGATATTATTCGTGAGCTTGAAAAAGAGCAGCTCCGTACCGACCTCCCCGAGCTTGAGATCGGTGATACCGTTAGGGTATACGTTAAGGTTGTTGAAGGTAGCCGTGAGCGTCTGCAGAACTTCGAGGGTACTGTAATCAAGATGCAGGGCGGTGGACTTAGAAAGACATTTACAGTTCGTAGAATTTCATACGGCATCGGCGTTGAGAGGACATTCCCGTATCACAGCCCGCGTATCGGTCGTATTGAGATAATTCGTCACGGTAAAGTTCGCAGAGCTAAGCTGTACTACCTGCGTAACCGCGTCGGTAAGGCTGCTAAGATTGTCGAAAGGTTCGTTGAAAAGTAAAAGAACAAAGTCAACCCCCATAGAGATTGTGGGGGTTGTTGTTATATGGAGGCAAAATGCTTGTAAACTGGTATCCCGGCCATATGGCAAAGGCCAAAAGAATGCTTCAGGAGAACTTGAAGCTTATTGACGTTGTCGTAGAGGTTGTAGATGCAAGATGCCCGATGGCAACACGCAATCCCGATTTTGAGAGTCTATTTTCGGGTAAGGACAGGATAATTATCCTTAATAAAGCGGATCTCGCCGATCAGTCTGTAACAAATGCATGGATAGATTTCTTTAAGGCGCAAGGTATATTGGCAGTTGAGTTTGTATCCACAAAGTCGTCAATGAAGAAGAAGGCCGTTGAGATTATATCAAAGGCTGCCGAAGAGAAGGTAGCGAGAATGAAGGCCAAGGGAGTAGTTAAGGTCGTCAGAGCTATGATTGTCGGCATCCCGAATGTAGGCAAGTCAACATTCATAAATTGCGTAGCAGGTGTTTCGAGGGCGCAGGTTGGCGATAAACCGGGTGTGACGCGCGGTAAGCAATGGGTTAGAATCACCCCGCACCTTGAGCTCATGGATACCCCGGGTATGCTTTGGCCAAAGCTCGAGAACGAATTGTATGCGAGCAGATTGGCATATATCGGTTCGGTACGCGATGATGTACTTAATATAGAGCAGATGACTTTGGGACTTATAGAGGTGCTCAGAGAAAGGTGCAGGAGCAAGTTCGAATTGCGGTATAGCATTTCGATATTCAACGAAGACACCGATGCAGATGTACTTCATGCTATTTGCAAGAGCAGAGGTTTTATAACCTCGCAGGATGAATTCGACATAGAAAGAGGGTGCAGAATTATTTTAGATGAGTTTAGAGCAGGAAAAATCTGCAGACTGAGCCTCGATTTACCATCTGAGATTGCCAATGAAGAAAGTTGATTATACGGACAGATATATAAGTCTTACGGAGTTCGAGACACCGTTATGGGCGGAAGGCTTGACTGTTGTGGGCGCGGATGAAGTCGGAAGGGGACCGTTGGCGGGGCCTGTTGTTTGTGCTTGCGTTTCAATCGCGCAGGGGATTGTTATAGATGGTATAGACGATTCAAAAAAAGTCAGCGAGAAGAAGCGTATTCGGTTGAATGAACTGATAAGAGAAAACTGCTCGTGCGTTGGGCTCGGATGGGCATGGCAGAGTGAAATCGATGAGCTGAACATATTGGAAGCGACGAAAAAAGCATTTGTCGACGCTTATAAACGAGCGGCGAGTATAAAAAAGCCCGATGTATTGCTCATAGATGCGGTTTCGGGGCTCGATTTGGATGTCAGACAGCTATCAATTATACACGGGGATGCAAGAAGCTATTTGATCGCCGCCGCATCAATAATAGCTAAAGTCGCAAGAGATGCTTACATGATAGAGATGGACAAGATCTACCCGATGTATGGCTTTGCGCGAAACAAAGGCTACGGTACAAAGGAGCATATCGACGCTTTGAAGCGATTTGGCCCGTGCGAACTACACAGGAGAACCTTTATAAAGAACTTTTTCTGAGACCTGAGGGTGTATTCTATGCTTATTGACAACAGAAAACTCGGAGAACAGGGCGAGACTGTCGCCCTTAACTTTTTACTGACCAAGGGATATACGCTCATTGACAGAAACTACAGGGCTATGCGATGTGAAATAGACCTGATAATGAAAGCTCCCAATAATGAGATCGTTTTTGTTGAAGTTAAAGCCAGAACGAATCAGAGATACATACTTGGCAGGCAAGCTGTGAACAAGTCGAAACAGTTGAATATAATAAAGGCCGCAGAGCACTTTGTCAGTGAAAACAACTGTTATGATGCGTTCATGAGGTTTGACGTTATCGAAGTCGATATGCCTTCAAAGACCGTAGTGCACATCGAGAATGCATTTGTCCGGTAAGTCAGTGTATACTATTTGGCGTTACTGTGTTATGATTTAGGAAAGAGATGGAGACAGGAGTGAATTCATGCGAAACCGAAAGATAACGGCGGGTATTCTTCTTGTGGTATTGCTTTTAGTTGTCTGCGGATGCAAAGCCACTTCAGATAGCTTTGGAATAGAACTCGTTGAAAATGGCTCGTTTGATACGGAAGACTCTGATTTGCCGGATGGTTGGCAACTCACGGGTTGGGATCTGTCCGACAGCACGTCCACATATCAAATCGTATCTATAGATGATAGAACGAACTGCGTTTATATCAATAATATGTACCCGAACGATTACAGACTCGAGCAAACCATATCTGTCGAGCCTGATAGCTTTTATCGTATTACTTGCTATGTCAAGACTAAGGGTATACAAGATGAGGAATCTGCAGGAGCTAACATATCGCTGACCGATTCTTTAGCATCATCGAGTGGAGTTTATGGAACAAACGATTGGCAGAAGATAGAGCTCGTCGGTAAGACTGCATCTAAACAAAAGAATATAACGGTCGCTGTAAGAGTCGGTGGATTCGGAAGAGAGGCTTCAGGGGAAGCATGGTTTGATGACATCAGCGTAAAGAAGATTACACCCACTGAAGCCGGATCAAATTATTCTGATTTTTCGCCTTTTGTTTTGAGCCAGGGCGACGATGACGGTGATTCCGACAATGTGTTTGTTTCGGATGCGGTGTATGGCTATGTCCTGATTGTGACGGTCGCACTTGCGCTAGGTCTCTATATTATCTATCAGAATTATTTAAAAGTCGGAAGAACTCTGTTACTTGATGCGGAAAAGGACAAGCGAAAAGTCTTTTTGCTTATTGTGCTTGGCGCGGCATTCTTGATTAGAGTTATTTGTTCGGTTATATTCGTGGGACATACAACGGATATCGGATGTTTTGTCGGATGGGCGTCGCATCTTGGAAATGTTGGTATATCCAGCTTTTATGAGACCATATCGTTCTGCGACTATCCTCCGGGATATATGTATGTGCTTTGGATAATCGGAAACATATACAAGCTTTTCGGTATAACGGGGGGAAGTCTATATTATTTGTTGGTAAAACTGCCCACTATAGCCGCTGACTTGCTAATTGCGCACTTTGTCTATAAAATTGCAGATAAGCGCTTTAACGGCACTGTTGCAAAAGCGGCGCTCATCATAGCGGCGTTTAACCCTGTTTTTATGTTCCTAAGCTCTGCTTGGGGTCAGATCGATCAGCTACTTACATTGGTCGTTTTGATTGCGATGTATTTCTTCGTAGAAGAAAGGCCTGTGTATGCGGGTTTGGCTTATGGCTTGGCAATATTGATAAAGCCACAAGCACTCCTGTTTGGTTCGATTATGTTTGCCGCCTACATGCTTTATATTAAAGACAAAGACGAAAATAATCGTTTTGGGATTACTCCTATAGGTTATGTAGTTGCAGGCATCGGTATGACGTTGGTGTATATCGCATCGGGAAGTCAAGGTTTAAACAATATGCTTTTAGGCATAGGAGCGGCTGTAATAGGTGTCAGCGTAATCGCATTCATAGCAGATTTGATAATAAGCAAGCCTGTACGCAGAAAGACGCTTTTAAAGATTCACGGAGCGGTTGTCGGGGCTGTTGCATTGGTTTTCGTTGCGTGCCTGCCGTTTAAGGGCAATCAAAGCATTCTTTGGTTCTTAGATAAGTATATAGGAACTGCCAATTCATACAGATATGCAAGTGTTGAGGCGTTTAACCTGTTTGCGTTACTGGGTGCAAACTGGGTCTCGGTAGACGAGACTATTTTGAGTATTTCGTACGAAACATGGGGTACGATATTTATCGTACTGGTTTGCATTTATTCGGTCGTATTGTATTGGTTTGGAAGAAAGAGCAACAAAGGTAGTTTGCTGTTGTCTTCTGCATTTCTTATTGCGGGAGTGTTTGTACTCGGACACTTTATGCATGAAAGATACATATTCCCGTCAGTAACGCTTCTGCTGTTTGCTGCATTTATGTACAATGACAAGAGGTTGTATACTTGCTTTGGGTTATTCTCATGCACGCTGTTGTTTAATTCATTGTTTGCTTTTAATGTTATCGCAAATCCGGCTTGGAGGTCGGACATTTACAATGTCATGGCGAGACTATGCTCATTTGTAAATGTAGTCGGATTCGCATATCTCGCTTGTATTTGCACGAGCATCATGATAAATAAGAGAACCATGCCTATTCTTTCAAAAAAAGAAAGAAGCAAGCTGATGGAAAGGGATGAAGATTTATTGAGACATAGTAGCAATCGTGACAAAAAGTCGGTAGTCGTACAATCGATTTTACCGCCGCCTACAGACAATAAACTGCATTACACGAGAAAGGATTACTTATTCTGCCTAATAATCACATTGGTATATACAGTTGTAGCAATAGTGAATCTCGGCTCTTTGAATGCACCTGAAAGCTATTGGATAGGTACCGATAATGATAGCTTTACGATTAGCCTTGGTGAAGGCGTATACGTTTCGGAGGTCAGGATTTATGGCGGCATAGAAACGACATCCTCACGTAAAAGTTACATAAATATTTCCATAGACGGCACATTTAATGAGTCGTATATATTTAATAACGGAAATATGTTCAGGTGGGATGTAATGACATCGCCTTATAAGGTATGCTCCGAGTTGAAGTTCACGATAAGCGGCGGAGATGCGTGGATAAACGAGATCGCGCTTTTCGATAAAGATAATAACTATATCTCATATACCATTGACAATCCGAGCGCGGTTGCGGTTTGCGATGAGCCGGACGAAGTGGAAAACATTCCATCTTACTTAAACGGAATGTACTTTGACGAGCTTTATCATGGCAGGACTGCATATGAGCATCTCAACGGTTTGAACCCGTACGAGAATTCACATCCTCCGCTCGGAAAGATATTCATATCATTGGGCATAGCAATATTCGGGATGAATCCGTTTGGCTGGAGAATAGTGGGCACAGTGTTCGGTATAATAATGCTTCCGATACTGTATGCATTTGCAAAACGCTTATTTAAACGCTCCGATTACGCATTGGTAACGGCTGGGTTGTTTGCATTCGACTTCATGCACTTTACGCAAACGAGAATTGCGACGATTGACGTATACTCGGTATTCTTTGTACTGCTAATGTATTACTATATGTATCAGTACTATACGATGAACTTCCACGTCGACGGCTTGAAGAAGACGCTAAAGCCTCTTGGTCTGGCGGGACTGTTCTTCGGTTTGGGCGCCGCAAGCAAATGGACAGGCATATATGCCGGCGTTGGATTGGCAGTAATACTGGCTATTTCTCTCATACGACGCTTTATCGAAAGAAACAAGGTGTTAAAGAACGGTACAGCTGCTGAGCGCGCTATGGTGGAAAACTGTGTTAAAAACACGATTCTTACATTGCTATTCTGTTGCGTGTTCTATATAGCAGTACCGGTGGTGATTTACATACTCTCGTACATCCCATACATGGTCTGCGAGAACCCCCGTGACCTTGAGGGAATATGGGATCTTCAGTTGTGGATGTACAACTACCATAGCAAGCTTGTGGCAACTCACGATTTCCAATCCGCGTGGTACTCGTGGCCGTTCACAATACGTCCAATATGGTACTACAACGCTTCCCATGTGGGTGCAGGTATGACGGGATGTATATCGGCATTCGGTAATCCCGCAGTATGGTGGGTAAGTACTATCGGTACAATAATACTCTCTTTCAATTTGATATCTAAAAAAACAAAGCTGGAGAAGGGTATGACAGCAGCCTACATGGGTATTGCCGCAAACTTCCTGCCGTGGGTGCTTGTCACAAGATGTACATTCATCTATCATTTCTTCGGTACGGTACCGTTCATGTTGATATGTGCGATGTATGCCCTCAAGTCTTGGGAGGACAGGGACAAGAGAGTCGCCACCTTTAAATGGGTGTGGCTTGGCGTTGCAATCGTGCTGTTCATTATGTTCTATCCGGTATTGTCGGGAACACCTGTATCTGTAGATTATGCTAATTGGCTGGAGTGGATGCCCACATGGGTATTTACTGTGAAGTGATGAAATATGAAGAAAAGCTTTATACAATTTGTCAAATTTGGAATTGTAGGTGTGACCAATACTCTCGCAGACTTCATCGTGTATACGGTATTGGTTTCACTTACTCCGATAAATTACGTGATCGCTCAAGCCATATCTTACTCGTGCGGCGTTCTTAACAGCTATTTGTTGAATACTGCATGGACGTTCAAGAAGGAGAAAAGACGCGACCTAAAGGAGTTCATCACATTTGTTCTTGTCAACATATTCTCTTTGGGTGTTTCCATAGGAGCATTGTATTTATGTAAGAACCATCTGTTTGACGATGGTGTTGCGGCAAATTGGCTGTTAGGCACATTCGCAGGAAGCTTTATAGGTTCCAAAGCCAATGCGATTGAGATTCTGAGCAAAGTTGTGGCTACTCCGATCTCTATAGTTGTTAACTTTGTGGGCAATAAATTGGTTGTGTTTAAGAACAAAAATGAGGATGCTCCTGAGGTGGGATGATGCTGGGGAAAGTTACGAGCTTTGGACTTAGCGGTATTGCCGGGTGTGCAATACAAATCGAAGTGGATGTTTCGGGCGGCTTGCCAAGTTATGAGACGGTAGGTCTACCCGATGCAGCTGTCAGAGAGTCCAAGGAGAGAGTGCGCGCGGCAATTACAAACAGCTCGCTGCCGTATAGATTCGGCAAGGTAACGGTGAATCTTGCGCCGGCAGGAATGAAAAAAGTAGGCTCAGTGTACGATTTACCCATCGCTCTTGCATTGCTTATATGTTCCGGTGTGATTACACAGGAACAGGTTGACAAATACGCAGTGGTTGGCGAGCTTGCTTTAGGCGGCGATGTTAGACCAGTTATGGGCATGCTACCTATGACCATGGCGGCTTTTGAACTGGGATATAAGAATATCATAGTCCCGTTTGACAACGCTTCCGAAGCGGCATATGTGAGCGGTATTGATGTATTTCCGGTACGTACCCTCAACGAAGCGGTTGATCTTATATGTTGTAGTACCGAAATAAAACCATATGTTGTGAAGGCATGGAAACCTGAGCTTGCAAAGAGTGCAGTAGACTTCAGTGATATCAAGGGTCAGCAGGGGGCAAAAAGAGCTGCTGAAATAGCGGCGGCAGGCGGACACAATATCCTATTGATTGGTGCTCCCGGTGCGGGAAAGACCATGATTGCAAAGGCGCTTCCTTCCATATTGCCAAGACTGACATTTGAAGAAGCACTTGAGATAACAAAAATACACTCAGTTGCAGTTGGTGTGGATTATTCATCCGGTATAGTGACACAGAGACCGTTTAGGTCACCGCACCATACAGCGTCAGCCGCTTCGCTTGTTGGTGGCGGTTCTAACGCTGTTCCGGGTGAAGTAAGTCTTGCGCACTTAGGAGTACTGTTTCTCGATGAATTTACCGAGTTCGACAAAAGAGTTATTGAGACGCTCCGGCAACCCATTGAGGATGGAGTCATTTCTGTCGCGAGGGTTAATGCAAAGGCAGAGTACCCTGCAAAGATAATGCTCGTAGCCGCTATGAATCCTTGCCCTTGTGGATACTTTGGTTCAAGGACAAGGCAATGCACTTGTTCCCAACCCACTATACAGAAGTATTTGAACCGTATAAGCGGACCGATGCTCGACCGAATCGATTTGCACGTCGAGATGTCCGAGGTTGCATATGAGGATCTCAGATCGGATGCAAAAACGGAGACTTCAGCTGAGATACAGAAGCGAGTTGAACGCGCAAGACGGTTTCAGGCCAAACGATATGCAGACGAACAACGCATCAGATGTAATGCACAGCTCGAGCAAAAGCATTTGAAAAAGTATTGTGTACTCGATGATGTTTGCTCAAAACTGCTGGGAAAAGCGATGAAGGCGTGTAACCTGACCCCAAGGGCTTACGCAAGGATTCTTAAGGTTGCAAGGACTATTGCTGACCTCGAATGTGAAGAGAATATAAAGCCGCAACATGTTGCAGAAGCCATACAATACAGAAGTATAATCACCAAATATTGGAGGTAAGAAATGTTTGAGCGAGGTTCCGAGTACAGATACTGGTTATGGATGCATACATGTCTTACGACTGCGAGCAGAACGTTTTACTATCTCATTTCTGAGTATCGGAGCGCAAAGGCTGTGTTTGAGGCGGCTGCGGAGAGAAAAATCGTTCAGACAAATTTCATTTCAAAGGCTGCTGTAGATCGTTTAAATCAAGGAATGGATGAAGATAAAATCGATGAATACATCGCGCGCTACGAGGCAAAGGGCATTAGAATGGTCGCCTCAATTGACCCGAATTACCCAAGACTACTGGCAGAGATATTCGATTCACCAAGCATTTTGTACTATAAAGGAGAGTTGCACCCTGAGTTGGATATACCTATCGCTGTTATAGGCGCAAGAAAATGTACGGATTACGGACGCCGCGTAGCGAGGACACTTTCAAAACAGCTGGTCGATTTTGGAGGATGCGTTATATCGGGTTTGGCATACGGCATAGATACCGAAGCTGCTATGGGTGCGTTGAAGAGCAAAGCATCGGACTATGCTACCATTGCGGTTTTGGGCTCTAGCTTTGATTCGGTATATCCCAAAGCGAATGAGAAACTGGCGCGACAGATTGAGGAGCGCGGAGCTGTAGTGACGGAGTTTCCTAACGGATACCCTACGACTTCAAAGAACTTCCCTGCACGAAATAGAGTCATAAGCGGATTGAGCCGTGGCGTAATGGTAGTTGAAGCAGGAGAAAAGAGCGGCACGAGCATTACCGTGGATTATGCGCTTGAGCAGGGACGCGATGTGTTTGCGGTGCCTGGCAGGCTCACAGACGAGATGTCATTCGGAACAAACAGAATGATAAGGGAGGGTACCGCAAAGCCTGTATTCGGCATTAACGATATACTGGAAGAGTATAATCTTCATGCAGAGCCCAACAAGACATTACGAAAAGAGGTCAAGCAAACACTTGAACCCGATACACTCTATGTGTACGAAGTAATTAAAAAAGCGCCAATTAACTTTGACGAATTATGTATAGTGACGGGTTATACGCCGGCAATGTTAAATTGTATCTTGACAGAACTGGAGTTTTCTAGTTTAATTAGCCAATCACTGGGAAGGGTATATACCGCGCTTTAACGGTACAGAGGAGATAAATAATGTCAAAACTTGTAATTGTGGAGTCACCCACTAAAGCAAAAACAATTGAAAGGATTTTGGGCAAAAACTACAGGGTCGTTGCATCAAACGGTCATGTTATGGATTTACCTAAGAGCCAGCTGGGAGTGGATGTAGAGCACAATTTTGCACCTAAGTATATAACTCTGCGTGGAAGAGGAGACGTACTTGATAAAATCCGCAGTGAGGCAAAGAAAGCCGATCAGATATTGCTGGCGACGGACCCTGATAGGGAGGGCGAGGCTATATCGTGGCACCTTGCACATATGCTCAAGCTTGATGAACACTCAAACTGTCGTATCGAGTTCCACGAGATTACACCAAATGCAATAAAGGCAGCTATTTCAAAGCCGAGACCGATAAATCTGGACCTGGTTGATGCACAGCAGGCGCGCCGTGTTTTGGATAGGTTGGTGGGTTATAAGATAAGCCCTATTCTATGGCAGAAGATAAAGAGAGGACTCTCTGCGGGTCGAGTTCAGTCGGTTGCGACGAAGATTATATGTGACCGAGAGAAAGAGATTCAGGCATTTATAGAGCATGAGTATTGGGTAATTAATGTATCGCTCTCCAAAGAAGGTCACAAAAGGCCGATTCTCGCCAAGTTTTACGGCCTAAACGGAAAGAAGAAGGACCTTCCCAACGAGGAAAGTGTTAAGAGCGTACTGGACAAGGTGACCGATTCTGATTTTGTTGTAACAGAAATCAAGAAGACTACAAAGAAAAAGCACGCATTACCCCCTTTCACTACGAGCAGTCTGCAGCAGGAAACATCGAGAAAGTTGTCTATGACGACGCAACTGACGATGGTGGTTGCACAGCAGTTGTATGAAGGCATTGAGATCGAAGGAAAAGGTCATACAGGTCTCATTACATATATGAGAACCGACTCAGTAAGGGTTTCTAAGGATGCTCAGAACGCGGCTTTGAGCTATATCGGCGAACGATACGGCAGTGAGTATGTGCCGGCCACGCCAAACTTCTATAAGGGCAGGGCAAATGCACAGGATGCTCACGAGGCGATTAGACCCGCCTATATAGAGTTGACACCTGATATGCTTAAAAAGTCGTTGAGCAGTTCACAGTATAGACTCTATAAACTCATATACGACAGGTTCATTGCAAGCCAGATGTCCGAGCACATTGTTGAAACTACATCTGTCACGTATGATGTCAACGGATACACGTTCAAGTCTACCGGTGAACGCGGTATATTTGACGGATGGACCGTGGTTTATACCGAGGGTATAGACGATAAGCAGGAGAAGGAACAGCAGTTGCCTGCATTGGCCGAAAACGAGTCATTGAAACCTATAGACATTAAGCCGGAACAGAAGTTTACTTTGCCTCCTTCAAGATATACAGAGGCGACGTTGGTTAAGTTCTTAGAAGAGAAGGGTATCGGGCGCCCGAGTACATACGCTCCTACAATATCTTCGATTATTAATCGAGGCTATGTTAAGAGGGATAAGAAACAGCTGGTTCCTACTGATCTTGGTTTTGTAGTCACGAAGCTTATGGAGGAGAACTTTAAAGACATAGTGAATCTGCAGTTTACTGCCGATATGGAGGACTCGCTTGACAAAGTGGAGCACGGCGATGTTGTCTGGAATAACGTTGTAGCTGATTTCTATGGTCCGTTTATACAAACGGTTGAAAGAGCCGCTTCGACGATTGAGCGGGTTGTGATTCCGCCCGAGGAGTCCGGTATATTGTGCGAGAAGTGCGGCGGAATGATGGTATACAAGGACGGAAGATTCGGAAGATTCCTTGCCTGTATCAATTATCCCAAATGCAAGAACACAAAGACAATTGCCGAAAAAATAGATGTACCGTGTCCGAAGTGCGGCAAGGATATCGTTAAGAAGCGTTCAAAAGCGGGTAAGACATTCTACGGATGCTCGGGATATCCGGATTGTGATTTTGCGGTGGGGTTTAGGCCTACCGACAAGAAATGTACACACTGCGGTTCGATGATGGTACTTAGATACGGTAAACTGATTTGCTCAAATCAGGAGTGCGTAAAGACACGTAGCGAAGCCGCAAAAGCCGAAAAAGCAGCAAAGAAAGATAAGAGCAATACCGATGAAAAATAGAGTTACAGTTGTAGGCGCAGGGCTAGCCGGATGTGAAGCCGCATACCAGCTGGCTAAGAGAGGGATTGAAGTAGACTTGGTTGAAATGAAACCGAAAAGACTTCAGCCGGCGCACAAATCAGACAGCTTTGCTGAACTTGTTTGTTCCAACTCATTTAGATCTGACAGACTTACAAATGCCGTAGGATTACTAAAAGAAGAGCTGAGGCGACTCGGCTCTTTGGTTCTTAAAGTGGCCGACGAGACCCGCGTTCCGGCAGGTGGCGCTCTTGCCGTGGACAGGGAGGGCTTTTCGAGGAGAATCACAGAGATTATCAGCAATAATGAGCTGATTCATGTTATAAACCGTGAAGCAACCGCCATCCCGAATACGCCATGTATTATTGCGACAGGTCCTTTGACGGATGGAGCACTTATGTCATCTATTGAGGACTTATTGGGAGATTGTTTGCACTTCCACGATGCGTCCGCGCCTATAGTTACTCAGGAATCGCTAGACATGGATATCGTGTTTGAGGAATCCAGATATGACCGCGGGAGCGATTACCTTAACTGTCCCATGTCTCGCGACGAATACTTTGCTTTTGTCGAGGAGCTTTGTAAAGCCGAAACCGTTTCGTTGCACGATTTTGAGACGCCGAAGGTGTTTGAGGGATGCATGCCTGTGGAGACAATGGCTAAGAGAGGCAATATGACACTAGCGTTTGGTCCGCTCAAGCCTGTAGGTCTCAGCGACCCTAGATACGATAAGAAACCTTTTGCCGTCGTACAGTTGCGAAGGGATAATGCCGAGGGCACGCTTTACAATATAGTCGGCTTCCAGACAAATCTGAAATTTCCTGAGCAGAAAAGGGTTTTTGGCATGATACCGGGCTTAAAGAATGCCGAGTTTGTCAGATACGGTGTTATGCATAGGAATTCATTTATTTCGTCACCAGGTATACTCGATTCGACTTATCAGTGCATAAAGCATCCGGGATTGTTCTTTGCAGGACAGATAACGGGAGTAGAGGGATATGTTGAAAGCGTTTCGAGCGGTTTTGTTGCGGGATATACGCTTGCAAACATACTTAATCAGCGGTCTTTCGAGCGATTTCATTCTTCAACTGCAATCGGTGCTTTGGCAGAATACGTATCCGGCTATTGCGGTAAAGACTTCCAGCCTATGAATGTCAACTTTGGTATCATGAAGTCGTTGGACGAAAGGATAAGAAACAAACAGGAGAGGTATCTGGCAATCTCAATCTGCTCTCTTGCAATAATCGACGAAATAGTTGCAAATGATTTAGAATAATTTTACATTGTATAGATTTGCATATGCTATTATATAGCTAATGAGCTTTGGAGGACTAGCATGAAATTTGAAGGAACGACTATATTGGCTGTAAGGAGAAATGGCAAGTGCGCCCTAGCGGGAGACGGTCAGGTTACTTTTGGTGAGTCGACAGTAATGAAGCATGGAGCAAAAAAGGTAAGACGCCTGTACCATGACAAAGTAATAATAGGATTCGCAGGTTCTGTAGCAGATGCATTCTCATTGTCGGAACGTTTTGAAGCTAAGCTTGAGAAATACAGCGGTAGTTTGAGGAAAGCGGCTGTGTCTCTTGCTCAGGAATGGAGAAGCGACAAAGCTCTGCGACAATTACAGGCTATGCTTATTGCGGCAGATGTGAACGATTTGCTTTTGATTTCAGGTACCGGCGAGGTTATTGATCCGGACGACGATATACTTGCTATAGGATCAGGCGGTATGTATGCACTTTCTGCAGCAAGGGCATTATATCGTAATACCGACATGGAAGCTAGGGACATTGTAGTGCGTGCGATGGAGATAGCATCGGAAATCTGCGTATATACAAATAACAATCTCACCGTTGAGGAACTGTAAGGAGATCAATATGCAGACACCAAAAGAGATAGTAGCGTCACTGGACAGATATATAGTAGGACAATATGAGGCTAAGCGTGCAGTAGCCATTGCTCTGCGTAACAGGTATAGAAGAAGCAGACTGCTTGAAGAAATCAGGGAAGAGATCACCCCGAAGAACATAATAATGATGGGGCCTACAGGAGTCGGTAAAACCGAGATTGCAAGAAGGCTCGCAAAGCTTGTTAATGCGCCTTTTGTCAAAGTCGAAGCGACGAAATTTACGGAAGTCGGTTACGTCGGCAGGGATGTAGATAGCATAATTCGCGATTTGATGGAATCATCGATAAGAATCACGAAGAACGCGAAGTATGAAAAGGTGAGACTTATAGCAGAGGCGGCGGCAGAGCAAAGAATCGTAGAGCTATTGAGTCCACATAAGAAAAAGAATACTCGTCAGACGACATCTCCTTTTATGCAATTGCTAAATGGGGGTTCGAATCACGAAGAACCTAAGCCGACAGAGCAAGAGCGAGAGCAGTTTGAAAGCTCAAAAGCCAAGCTCCTCGAGGAGTTGAGAGCCGGCAAGCATGAATCTGATATAGTAGAGATTGAAGTCGAGCAAGCTCAACAGCAGAGCGATGCTATGTTTGCGATTGGCGTTGACATAGGCGATATGCTGGGCGGAATCATACCAAAGCGTACAAAACTGCGCCGTGTAACGGTTAAAGAGGCGAGAAAGATTCTGACACTTGAAGAATCCGATAAGCTTGTAGATATGGACGAGGTAATCAGAGAAGCTACGGAAAATGCCGAGCAAAACGGAATCGTCTTTATAGATGAGATCGACAAGATTATAGGCGGCAATGGGGTATCAGGACCTGATGTTTCAAGGGAAGGTGTCCAAAGGGACATACTGCCGATAGTCGAGGGATGTACGGTGTCTACCAAATACGGACCCGTTAAGACGGATTTCATGTTGTTTATAGCGGCGGGTGCTTTCCACGTATCTAAGGCAACTGATATGATTCCTGAATTGCAGGGTCGCTTCCCGATTAAGGTTGAGCTTACGGCGCTTTCGCTTGACGATTACGCAAGGATACTCACACAACCGGAGAACTCGATTATTACTCAGTACGCGGAGCTATTGCTTACCGATAACATTAATCTTTCGTTTACGGATGATGCGATTCGTGCAATAGCTAAGTATGCGGTTGAGGCTAACGAGACGAACGAGAATATAGGCGCAAGAAGATTGCATACAATAGTTGAACAACTTCTCGAAGATATTTCTTTCAATGCGGGTGGAGACCATCCGATGATTGATGTGAATATCGACGAGAAATATGTAACCGAGCACTTGAATAAGATTGACGTGGCTGCGGATTTGTCAAAGTTTATTATTTAAGCTTTTAATTAGGGCTTTTCCTTTCGGGAACCGCTTAAAGCACCGGAGAGACCGGCAAAGCTAAGGCATAGCATTGCCATTATCCTGTAGTAAAGTGCATAATCCATAATGAATGAGAGTACAAACAGTATGACCGAGAGTGTCAGATAACTGATTATTCGGCTTTTAAGGAAAGGCTTGACCCTTGTAAGGATTGAGCCTTTCTTTTGTTTTGATAATTCCTTTAGAAGCAGGTTGTCGATTTCATCATCGCTCATATCGGCTTGGCCATTGAAACATATGTCGATAAGTTCAGCGCTGTCATGAAAGTGGAGACTGCAATCGTGAAGGGAGTTGGCAATTTTCGTTGCACTTTTATCGATTCCAGAAAGCGAGAATATGTGTATATTAGAAATGGCACACGAAGCAGCTTCCTTATAAACGTTTATTACATCATCGCCATCTAAGTCTGCCAGCTTGTGATGAACATAGACATAAGCACAGGATTTGACTGCTTTGCTACAGAGCATAACAAGATTACGATTATCCATAGTCAAAATTTTGATCCTTCTGTAGTCATTCATCAGCTTTTTACGTTCCTGGCTTACATGGTGCACAAAAACCCTGCTTTTTATAAGCTCGATTGCTATTGTGATAAGCGCCGTGGTCACAAAAGTGAAGAGAATAACAACTTTACTGTCCACCGTAGAAAGAAAGTATATGTAAGTCGATGCCAATATGAGTAAACGTAGAAATACAAAGTCGATAATCCTGCTCAGCTGACTTCTACCCTTGTATAGTGATCTCTTGTAGTATTCCTTTAGTGTGCCGTTCATTAGTTTATTAAACCTCCGAAATGATTATTAACGGGAATAGGGCATATATACATCAATTGCGGTGGAAAAAGCTGTGTGATATAATTTATAAAAAACTATCCGGGAGAAAAGCGCATGACAGTAGTTGAAAGATTTTTAAAATATGTATCGTTTGATACGCAGTCAGATCCTGACTCGGAGTCTACTCCAAGTACTCCAAAGCAAAAGCTTCTTGGACAGGAACTCGTCAATGAGATGCATTCAATGGGCATAGAGAATGCGAGGATGGATGAGCACGGTTATGTTTATGCACATATTGATGCAAATACCGAAGGCATTCCTTCGCTCGGTTTTATTGCTCATATGGATACTTCGTCCGATGCATCAGGTGCAGATATAAAGGCTAGAATTGAAAAAAAATACAATGGCGGCGATATAAGACTCAATGAGCATACCGTACTTTCACCCGTAGATTTCCCCAAATTGCTCAACAGCATCGGACAGGACATTATTGTTACGGACGGCACGACACTTCTGGGCGCTGACGATAAGGCGGGTATAGCCGAAATCCTTACGATGGCTGAAGAACTCATCAATAATCCCGAGATTAAGCACGGAAAGATTTGTATTGGCTTTACACCCGATGAAGAGGTTGGACGCGGCGCGGATTTATTTGATGTCGAGGGCTTCGGCGCGGAGTACGCCTATACCGTTGACGGAGGCGAAATAGGCGAGATTGAGTATGAGAACTTCAATGCGGCATCGGCGAAGGTTTCGATATCCGGTCGTGGGATCCATCCGGGTTCTGCTAAGGACAGAATGATAAACTCCATTCACGTTGCACAGGAATTCGACAGTATGCTTCCTCAAGCGCAGAGACCTGAGTACACCGAAGGTTACGAGGGATTTATACACCTGATGCACATAGAAGGTGATATAGAGAACACAAAGCTGGTTTATATAATTCGCGACCACGATATGGCAAAGTTTGAGAAGAAAAAGAGCCTTATGGTGAAAGCCGCCGAGCTGGTAAATCTTAAGTACGGAGAGGGCACACTTAAGTTGACGCTCAACGATTCGTATTACAATATGCGTGAGAAGATTCAACCGCATATTTGGCTGGTTTCAAATGTACAAGAGATTATGCGTGACCTCGGTGTCGAACCTATTACAACTCCTGTAAGGGGAGGAACAGACGGTGCTCGCTTGTCATTTATGGGTCTGCCTTGTCCCAATATATGCACCGGCGGGTTGAACTTCCACGGCAGATTTGAGTATATTCCAGTTCAGTCAATGGAAAAAGTTTGCAGTATACTTTTAGAGATTGTTAAGAGGTTTAGATGAAAAAGATGTTTTGCATAGGATATAAATGCACTTTGTGTGGTAAAGAGTTTCCATACAACGGAAAGATGTTGACTTGTCCCGAGTGCGGTGAGAAGGGGATACTAGATATACAGTTCGATTATCAGGGGATAAAGAGTGCCTTGACGAGAGAAAAGCTTGCGGCAAACAAAAACTTCTCGATGTTTAGATACGCCCCACTTTTGCCTTTAAGAAATACTGATTTTGGAAGGTACTTAAGGGTCGGTTACACCCCTTTGTATAAAGCTAATCTCATACACAGCGAACTCGGATTGGACAGCGTATACATCAAGGACGATGGGCATAACCCAACAGGGTCGTTGAAGGACAGGGCTTCCGCGGTCGCCGTTGCTCATGCAATTGAGAACGACTATACAACTATAGCATGTAGTTCGACGGGCAATGCAGCCTCGTCGTGCGCAGGAAATGCGGCAAGGATGGGCATTAAGTCGGTTATTTTTGTACCGCAGCGCGCACCTGAAGGAAAATTGGCACAGCTTCTTGTCTATGGAGCGAAAGTTGTGTCGGTAGCAGGTGACTACAGAGCGACTTTTGAATTATCTCGCGATGCTATTGCCAAGTACGGCTGGTATAACAGAAACGCAGGCATTAACCCGGTAATGACCGAAGGCAAGAAGACTGTTGCACTCGAGATTGCAGAGCAACTTGATTGGAATGTAACTGACTGGGTGGCTGTTTCAGTAGGAGACGGCTGCACGGTAGGAGGCATTTATAACGGATTCAGAGACCTTAAGGAGATTGGGCTAATAGATAGAGTTCCCAAAATTCTTGGCGTACAGTCATTGGGATGCTGTCCGTTTGTTACGGCCGCCACCGGTGATGGGAAACTGGTTCCTGCTGAAGAAAATACACTTGCCGATTCAATAGCCGTCGGAATTCCCAGAAATCCCGTCAAGGCGCTTAGAGCCATTAGAGAATCACATGGTGCATGGATTGCTGTTTCCGACAACGATATCTTGGAAGGCATGAAGCTACTTGGCAGAACTGAAGGTGTGTTCTCGGAGCCCGCTGCAGCTTCCGTGACAGCCGGTGTCAAGCAGGCCGTACAAGATGGTATAATCAAGAAAAGCGAGAGTGTTACGATTATAAGTACGGGAAGCGGATTGAAGGATGTTAAGAATGCACTGAAAGCAGTTACCAGACCGGTACCCTGTGAGCCGACAATAGAAGCTCTCGAGGCAAGTGGAATACTGTAATAAGCTAAACATAAAAAAGAAGAGGCAATGCCTCTCTTTTTTTGTATCATGAAAGAAAAATACGAATATTATGCATTATGGATGGAGTTGTGACCAGAAAATCCACAAGGGGTGTTAAGCGAGGGCTTTTGGTGGCTTTGCTTGCCTTGCTCGTCTGTACGGTGTATTGCTTTGTGTCGATTACGTCCAACATGAGTCCTGCTGCCATAACCCTTGCTGAGGCCAAAACCCGCGCTATCGTTACAGAGGCTTTAAACCAAGCCATAGCAAACACAGTCTCAAAGTACGAAAGATCCGACAGCATGTTGGATATAAGTCAAACAGAGAACGGTGTTTATCTAATCGTTGCAAACACGGTGGCACTAAACAGCGTTGCGGCATCGTGTATTGAGCTTGCGCAGGAAGCCGTCGCTGAAGTACAGGAACAGGGGGTTGTCATACCGCTCGGTACGATGACGAATCTACCGTTTTTGGCAGGCGTAGGCCCTGAGGTCAACTTTAAGTTTACACCGGTAGGCAGTGTCGAAAGCGAGTATACTTCATCGCTCTCTACAGCAGGTATAAATCAAACACTATACAAGATCAATATGAAGATAAACGCCACAGTCAGCCTGATACTTCCGAATGAGGTACGGACGCTCGACGTGGTAGCACACGCTTCTTTGGCAGAGACCGTCATCGTAGGTACAGTGCCGGAGGTCTATACAAACGTACCGCAAGAGGAGATGCTGAACGTTGTTCCCACAGAGCCAACGGGTTAATTCGGATTGATAAGCATTATTTCGGTCTGTTCTATTGCCTTTTGTATTAATTCGCCAATAGAGTCGTTCAAAAGGCTTTCACTCTTCCTGAGTCCTTGAACATCGGGATGTGTAACGGGATGTTGGGGAACAAAAACCGTACAGCAATCTTCATAGGGCAGAATGGAAGTCTCAAATGTGTTTATCTTGCGTGCAATTCTTACTATATCCTCTTTATCGAAGCCTATAAGCGGCCTGAAAACAGGCATAGATACGGCATCATCTGTGACACACAAGCTCTCAAGGGTTTGACTTGCTACCTGCGCCAGTGACTCGCCTGTAATCAGAGCTTTTGCACTGTCGTTTATGGCAATCATCTCCGCTATCTTCATCATCAGCCTGCGCATCAAAATTGTAGTCTCTTTTGAGGGACACTTATCATATATCTGCATCTGTATATCGGTGAATGGAACTAGATGAAGGCGAATTTCACCCGTATACTCGGACATCAAACGTGCGAGCTCAATGACCTTGTCTCTTGCTCTGACGCTTGTGTAGGGATAGCTGTAGAAATGGACCGCGCTAAGCTCAACGCCTCTTCTGGACAGCATATAAC
>JAEDCW010000053.1 GCA_016293975.1 Clostridia bacterium | reverse complement strand
TCTATCACTGTTAATGCTTTTATACTTCTTGTTATGGCACATCTCTTTTCATGGGCGGTTTTTGTACGAGTTTGAGTATAACTCACGCTCCGCGGTTGATTCTCACAATCGCGTTTCTTATGCGGGAGGTATATATGTTCCTTGCAAGATTGGACAGAAGCTCAAGTGTGACAAATCCAATCTCGAGCGCAAGTGCAATCAGTCCAAGCGGAATATCGGGGAACAATGTCAAAATGTCAACGTTGAGCACAAACTGCAGAATAAGTACGCCTATTGCTGTGAATACGTTGCAGTAGAGCATCTTCAACATGAAGCCTACTCCACGGTTTTTGAGCTTGAGGTCTAAATAGTCCTTGAATATGCAGTAGTGACCAAGTAAAGCGAGGTAGGGGAGTAGATTGATTTTGCTGGTTACGATCAAGAAGCCTATGGCTGAGCTTGCGATGTAAACCAGTATCGCATGACCGAATGCCCCTTCCGTGGTGAGCGCAAATACGAATATCGCGGAGCAGAAGTAGGCGGTGAGTTTGATGAATCCGAGATTTCCCGCTACATACAACGCAAGAGCAGTGAGCGCTGTCGCCATAGCCGATAATGTGAGAAGCACTGTGGCGGGCGGTTTGTTTGCATAGGAGTTCTTTAACAGCACGGTATCAGATCTCCTCCCATACATTCACAGCAGCAGTCCGCGCAGAGCAGCGAACTGCATATGTCGCACGAACTGCATCCGTTTGAAACCACGGTCTGACCTGTTGAGTGGTTGGTTCTCGCGGATGAGTTCTTCATTGTCATGTAGGCGTTTCGGTATTCACTGTTTCCGGGTTCCTGCTGATATGCATACCCGAGGTATTCGTTTGCTTTGTCGTACCAGCCCTGTCTGAGGTATATTATGCCATAGAGATAATGCCACTCGGCATTGTGAACAGACATGGTATCGAGCACTCGCCGCGCTGAAAGCAAATCGTTCTGTGAAATAAACGACCTTACCTGTGCAAACTGTGAGGCACCCTCGCCTGTGTACGACGTATTCCTGTTGCTGTAAGCATCACTGTAGGAATAGCCGCCTGAGTTTGAGGATGAATTGCGCCCGCGTTTCTGGATTATGTCATACGCCTCGTTAATCTCCTTGAGCTTTTCATTTGCAAGCTCCTTAAGGGGATTATCTTTGTATCTGTCGGGATGATACTTTTTGACGAGCGCAAGATATGCGGCACGTATTTCCTCCGGCGTAGCGTTCTCGCTTACCCCAAGGACTTTATATGGATCCATCTAAAACCTCCGTGGCTTATCGTCTGCTTCTTTTAAAAGCTTTTCGGTTCTATTATAGCATCCTAAACGGATGATATTGTCAAGTATGGGCTTACAACAGTTTACGTTAAGCAAATCATACGCCTTTGCTGCCTCGTTGAGCGATAAATAGAGCAAAAAGGAAACTCTTTCGACGGTCGCGTCGGCGTTGATAAATGGGTTGAACGAACCGCTTTTCTTGTCTTTTTCCTTATCATCCCACGCATCGGCAAGGTATATCCACCTGCCAAGGTGATACGCGATTTCGCCCATAATGAGTTTATCATTGTTACTGACGGGTGCATTGGCAAGACACGCTCGCATCATGCGCGCAAATGCATCTGCGGGAGGGTCTATGTCGGGAGCGTTCTCGCGCTCGATTTGAGTCAATTCCTCTATTCCGGCCTCTATGCTTGCGGCGGTATTCGGGTATAGCGCACGGGCTTTCTTGTAGGAAGCGCGCATCACGACAGAGCCTGCGCCGGCGAGCAGTTTTCTCTCGTCTCTGCGGCTATCACGCAGCTTATGCCACGATAGAAGTACATTGAGCGCGGCGGCAAAATCGAGAGCGGCCGATTCTGCAACTATGGGCTTTTTCTTGAAACCCTTATAGACACATTTGTGCGGAAGCACGGGCTGCTGTTCGTTCGGGGCGGATAGCAATATTGCGATAAAAGCACAGTCGTAGCTGAGAAGCGCCTGCGATGCAATACCGTACTCCTTCTTCAGCACACTGCACAAACCGCAGTAATATGCGTCATACATGCTTTTATCCCTTACTCTGAGTTCACAGGTCAAGGGCTGTACATAACCGAACATGATTTCTCTCCGATCAAATTGACTTAAATTATACCACATAGCTGATGTTGAATTGTAGAGTAAATGCAAACTTGCACGTTCAAAGCAAAGAAAAATCGGTTATACAGGGCAAGAAAAGTGTTTTAGCATGTCTAAATATTTGCAAAATTCTTGTTTATTTATTGATAGCTATCTGTTATACTATACGTGTACTTAATCGCGTTATGCGATGAAACACATATCTTAATAGGAGGAAACATCAATGAAGAAGTTTATTGCATTGCTCATGGCCGTTGCTATGGTTGCTCTCATGGCCGCAGCTTGTACACCCGCTGATGAGACCTATGAAATTGCTTTGATTACCGACATCGGTACAATCAATGACAAGTCTTTCAACCAGGGTACATGGGAAGGCGTTGAAAGGTATGCAAAGGAAAACAACAAGACCTATACATACTATCAACCTACAGCACAGGAAGATGCTGAGTACCTCAGCAAGATCGAAATGGCAGTTAACGCCGGTGCAAAGGTCATCGTAACCCCCGGATTCCTGTTTGAGACAGTCATCTATCAGGCACAGGATATGTATCCCGACTGCACATTCATTCTTATCGATGGTAATCCCCACGATGCAGATTACAACTATAAGACAGGCACAAACACCGTCGGTATCACCTACGCAGAGCAGCAGTGTGGCTTCCTCGCAGGTTATGCGGCAGTGAAGAGCGGCTATACAAAGCTCGGCTATCAGGGCGGTATGGCAGTTCCTGCGGTTATCAACTACGGTTTCGGTTTTGTTCAGGGTGCTGAATATGCCGCTAAGGAACTTGGCGTTGAAGTAACAATCAACTACAACTACTCCGGCAACTTCTCAGCAACTCCCGAAAACCAGGCTCGTGCAGCTTCATGGTACACATCCGGCACAGAGATCATATTCGCAGCCGGTGGTGCTGTTGGTTCATCGGTAATGAGCGCAGCAGAAGAAGCACAGAAGTTCGTTATCGGTGTTGACGTTGACCAGTCCGGCGAGTCTGAGACAGTTCTCAACTCTGCTCTTAAGGGTCTTGAAGAGTCCGTATACCAGATGCTCACGGCATACTATGAGGGTTCATTCCCCGGTGGCCAGAACATCATTATGGATGCAAGCAAGAACGCTGTAGGTCTGGCAATGGAGTCCAACAAGCTCGAGGGTATGGATCAGGCTGCATACGATGCTCTCTTTGCAAAGCTCGTAGCCAATGAGATCGAGATCAAGAACAACCAGGCATTCCTCGATGCTAATGGTCAGCCCATCCCGGATCCTTCCGGATTCAACGAGACATTCGAGTATGTAACAGTTGTTTACATGTAATTTCTTACAGACTAAGGTCGGGCAATCCCGACCTTTTTCTTATGCCTAAACTCGAGCAACAAAAAACCATTCCATAGTAATCGGAACGGGTCTTTTTTCTGTCGTATGCCTTTGGATTCTTAGTCTTCCTTGTCACAGGTGAAATGCGCCAAGAGGCTCTCTTCCGCGAATTAATTATGCGTTTCTGCTTCTTTGAAAGCCTTTGATAGGGAATGAATCTTTCCATAGTTGTATCACCTCGTTTATAATGCGCGTACAACTATAGCACGGTTCCGGGTATATAACAGCTTATGTCTCAATTGTGATCTGTATCTGTCTGACGCTTGAAAACTCGGTGATTTTAAATGCTATATTCACACCCGAGGAGAGCGTAACCGAGCCTTTGGTATCAGAGAATGCCGAGCCCATGAACTCTGTCAGAACGCTCATATCAATCTGTGCGATTGTTGAATTCGTAAGTGTTTCGGTACATGCCGTACAAAAGTCTGTGAGCAATTGGAGAGTCCGCTCAAGTATAGCGGTATCTGCGATGTATGCGGCATATCCTGTGGCATCAGATGGTTCGGCTTCTTTGGGCGGAGGGGGAAGGGTACAGGTGAGAAGTACGCCGGATACGGAATCCTTTGAAAGCTCCGTATGCAACAGTACAGTACATATATCGTAGGTCAACTCGTAATCGCGCAGTGACTGTCTGTTCAATGTGAAATCACGGCAATTCGATTCGAGTCGCTGTGCGAAGCCTTCAAGCGCCTTTGATGCGTCGGCATTAGCATCTGATACGGTAGGTTCAATAGATGGATCGGGTGTGACGTCGACTTGTCTGTTTCCGATAAAATACAACGCGACACAACAGCCGAGAGCTATCGCCGCGACAGCTATATTCAGTATGTTCTTTTTCAATTTTGAACCCCAACCGTCTTTTGTATCGTTTTGCATAACTAATCAGAGAAAGCAGAATACGAGAAAAACTGCGGCGGCGTTTAATACTAAGAGAAGCGGTATGCCTATTGTAAACTTCAAGTGCCTCGTCTTATGCTTGAGTACATACATCCCCGAGAGTACGCCCAAAGCCCCGCCTATGCCTGCAATTGTAAACAGCGTGCGTTCGGGAATCCTGTATTGGCCTTTGCATGCAGCCGATTTATCTATGCACATCGCGATGAATCCCACTAAAGAACACACCGCGATGTACACGCACACTATGATATGCAGTTGCTTCACACACTCTCCGATTCTTCGGTGTATTTTCTTAAAAACTCGGGGAGATGAGCTGCACTTTCTGCGGCGATGCCCACATACAGCTTGACATCTGAGGTTTCGGTGAAGGAATCTAGATATTCAAAAAAGCCTTGAAGGGTTTCTACAGGATGGCGCACGATATTCGAGAAACTGTCGATGAATATGTACTCTAGATCGTAGTCCTGTGCAGCGATACCGGCAATGAAGCCGGCGAACATCTTCGGTCCATCGATATGGAATTCGGATGCATCTACAAACCTGATACAGTGACTGAGGCCAAACATACAGTCTTTATCAGAATCGATGAAGACCACACTGCCCTTTGAAGTGCTCTGTACTGAGTTTGCAAGGTCGAGAAGCTGCTTTGTTTTGCCGGAGCCTTTGTTACCGTAGATAACTCTTAACATGTATTTATTCCTTTCTCAGTGTTTAACTCATTGTACAACCAAACAGGTAAACAATCAACTTCATTTTCCCGAAACAGCTCATTAAGGATGTTCCTATAGTATGCTATTACATAAAAAACCACAATATGTTGGGCTTGATAAATGTCGTGCGTGTTTTTTGTCTCAGGAAAATGATACCATATGCGAACCCGCATGAGTATAGTATAACAGCCAAAGCGAGCGAGAAAAGTGCTGTTTAATAATCACACGAATTGAGGCAAAGCGAGTTGCATGCAGAAATGTTATGTGTGGTTTAAGTCGTCTGCGCGTTAAAATGCTATAATAAATAAAAATCCGAAGTCTTTGGGGGTGGTAGCGCTTATGTCTGTGAAGCAAAAGCTGTTCCTTTCTAATATCATGATGTTCTCCGTACCCGTTTTGGCGTACGCGGTATTTTCGTATATAGCGGATAGGTTGAGCTGGCAGTATCTGTTGGATCAGACATTCTATTCGTTTGAGCAGTTTCGATCTGTTACTGAAAGTGTTCAGAGGGTCGCGCGAATATGTACGGTGGCGGCGCTCTTTGTGACGCTTTTATTGCTCAACACATTGCTTTCGAGGGGAATACTCAGGCGCATACGAGATTCACTTTCACAGCTTTCAGAGGGGCTAAGGCAACTTCGTCAGGGCAACAGAAGCTTTAGATTGCAGGAGACCGACAACGATGAGTTTGTTACGGTACGGAGCGACTTCAACTCGATGGCGAGCCAGCTTCAGCAGTCGATCGAACGCGTGGAACAAAACGAAAGGAATCGCAAGGAACTGCTCGCAGGCATATCGCACGACCTGCGATCTCCGCTGACATCGATTCGCGCATACGCAGAAGGCCTCTTAGACGGAGTTCCGCGCACGGAGGAGGACAAGATGCAGTATCTTACGACCATACGGGATAAGACGGCGGACTTACAGAAGCTTGTAAACAAGCTGTTCCTGTTTTCTCGCATAGATATGGGGCAGAACGAAGATCATCCCGAGAAGCTCGATGTGGCGGCGGAGTTGAACGAGCTTTGCAGTGCGATAGCACCCGAATACGAGGACAAGGGACTTCACATCGTCTGCAGCTCAGAGGGCGAAGCAAACGTAATGGCAGACCCGGACACGATTCATCGCATTGTGATCAATATAGTTGAAAACAGTTGCAAGTACAAGCTGTCCGAAGAAGGCAACCTGCACATACATACGGTTGCGAATGACAAATATGTCTCGATAAGATTCACAGACGACGGCCACGGCGTTGCGCCCGAAGCGATTGAAAACATATTCGATGCATTTTATCGGGCGGACCCATCGAGAAACGGCAAGATAAGCGGAAGTGGCCTTGGACTTGCGATAGTGTCGAGGGCGGTGAGAAATATGAACGGTGTTATAATAGCGAGGAACGTGCAACCTCATGGACTTGAGTTGGAGATCCAGCTACCGATATTGGAGGCATCTGTATGAAACGTGTGCTTATAATAGAAGATGATACGGCGATTGCAAGGATAGAGAGGGACTACCTCGAAGCGAGCAATTTATCGACACAAATCGAGTCAAACGGAGAGGACGGGCTAATGACCGCACTCGAGGGGGATTTTGACATTGTACTTCTGGATGTTATGCTTCCGGGAATGGATGGCTTTGAGGTGTGCAGAAGGCTGAGAAGCAAGAAGGACATACCTATATTGCTCGTTACAGCGAGGACCGACGACCTCGATAAGATACGCGGACTCGGACTAGGTGCGGATGACTACATAGAAAAGCCGTTTTCGCCGAGCGTGCTTGTAGCAAGAGTAAACGCCAACATTGCTCAGTATGAGAGGCTTAAGGACAAGGAAGGTGATGCGCCGGAGGATGAGCTTGTTATAGGTTCATTAAAGCTAAACAAGAAAAGCAGACAGGTCTGGGTGGACGACAAAGAGGTGGAATTAAAGAACAAGGAATATGAGCTGCTACACTTTTTGATGAAGAATGCGGGCGTGGTATTCGACAGAGAGACGATTTACGAGCATGTGTGGGGCATGGATGCGCTAGGTGACAATGCGACTGTCGCCGTGCATATCAACAGATTGCGCGAAAAGATTGAGACTGACTCGGCAAACCCCCAATATATACAAACCGTCAGAGGGGCGGGTTACAGGATGAGGAAGAAGAACAATTAATAGTTTATCTGTTGTTTAAATTCTATTTACTGTTGGTTTAAGTCGGTGCGATATACTGTGGGCGTAGAAAAGAGAAAGGCCCACAGTATAGCGCAGCGGCTTTTCTCATACGATAGTCTTTCAAGGAGGATAGAACTATGACAGACATTAACGGCGACGAATTTGACAACGCAATGACGCATACAAGCGATGGAACCTTTTCAGAAGGGGTAAGATATACAGACAATACGCCGTCAGCTACATTCGGTGAAGCGACATGGAACAATACCACAAGCACTATGGGAAGCGGGTCCGTAAAGAAAAGGCACCCTGGCAAGGTGATACTCAAAATAGTCGCGGCAGTACTCGTATTGGGATTGTGCATGGGCATGGGCTATTTGGGCGCAGAGCTCTCAAACCGCAACAACGATAATAAAGTAGTGATAAACAAGGTAAATTCGACAAATGCCGATACGCTTACATCTACAGCCGGCACTCTCACATCTGAGCAGGTGGCGGCAAAGGTAGAGCCTACAGTCGTGGCGATTACGACGGAGAACATGACCGTTAGCAACAATTGGTTCGGCAGCTATGTAACAGGCGGTGCGGGCTCAGGCGTTATATTGAGCGAAAACGGCTACATTATCACGTCGGCACACGTCATAACCGGCGCATCAAAGATTACCGTACAGCTTCATGACGGCAAGGAATATGAGGCACAGGTAGTCGGCAGTTACGTAGAGGGCGATATCGCGGTTATTAAAATCGATGCAACAGGTCTCACACCCGCAGAGGTTGCAGACAGCGACACGGTAAAACAGGGCGCAGTGTGCTACGCGGTAGGTAACCCTGAGGGACAATTCTCGGGCTCCATCTCCGAGGGCATAGTATCTGCACTTGACAGAACGATAAGTGTTACGGTTGAGAACGAATCATACGGTAACAATTTCAACCAGAGCTTCGGCTTCGGATTCAGCTTCGGCAACGGCCTGTCTTCATCACAGACGATACAGCTCAATGTCATACAGATGACTGCGGCGGTCAGCCCCGGCAACTCGGGTGGCGCATTGTATAACGCAAACGGCGAACTGATCGGCATAGTGAGTGCAAAGAGTTCCGACAACGATTCTGAGGGTCTGGGCTTTGCGATAGACAGTAACACAGCGCTTGAGATAGCCACCCAGCTCATAGATAAGGGTACATACGAAGGCGAAGGTACACAGACGAGCACCAACAAGGCAGTTTTAGGCATAACAGTCAGACAGCTTGATGCACAGGCAGCCGCACAGTACGGCTTCAGAAATGCCGGTGTATACGTAGCCGCCATTAGCTTGGAGAGCACATTCAAGGCGGGTCTTAAGGTCGGAGACCGTATAATAAGCATCGATGAAGTTATGGTAACGCAGACGACGGATCTCACAGGTTATCTCGCCGATAAGAACGTTGGCGACGATGTAACATTGAGCGTTGAGCGCGACGGAAAGATGGTATCCGTTACCATAACACTTGCGGCAAACTCCGGCAACTGATTGTATTTCTTATCCCCCATAGCGAACGCCCCAATCCGGGGCGTTTTTTGCTGTAACACGGGTCCTCGAATACGCTCGGGTTTCGGGAGGGTGAACACGCCAAGCGAAACAACGAAAAACAGCTTCCGTATCGAAAAGCTGTTTTCTTTGCTATGTTTATAAATCTGTTCTCTGTCAAATGCGAACTCAACAATTCGCAGTGCGCTTTCATCCTACTCGGCAACAACTTCGGGCTTGTAATCGCCGACCTCGTTGAGCACTCTGACGATGATATCACACGCCCTGTCCATCTGTTCCTTGGTGTGGGTCGCCGTGTAGCTTGTGCGCAGCAGGCACATATTCTCGGGAACTGCAGGAGGCAATACGGGATTTACATATACGCCCTCTTCCAACAAGCGCTTTGCTATATAGAGCGTCCTGTGGGGATCGTATGTGAAAATGGGTATAACCGCCGTTGAACCCTCGATGATGGGAACATTGTTGGCGCGGAGCTTGTCTCTCATGTAGGAAGCTATGTCGATGAGTGCTTGAACTCTTTCGGGACTGCTACGGAGTATGCGCAGAGCTTCGAGCGCCGCTGCAGCATTGGACGGGGGAATCGATGCGCTGAAAATAAACGGACGGGAGTGGTGACGGACATAGTTGGCTATCGCTTTGTTCGCCGCCATGCATCCGCCCAAAGAAGCGAATGACTTCGAGAATGTCGTCATTATGATGTCGACATCGTCCTCAAGGTCAAAGTGTGAAGCCGTTCCGCGTCCGCAGTCGCCTATCATGCCAACGCCGTGTGCGTCGTCAACCATAAGCAATGCATTGTACTTCTTCTTGAGCCTTACGAGCTCGGGCAGATTCGCAAGGTCGCCGGACATCGAGAATACGCCGTCGGTGATGATCAGTATCTCAGCATCTTCGGGAATCCTCGAAAGCTTATCCTCGAGATCTTCCATGTTATTGTGCTCGTACTTGTATACCCTCTTTGCAAAGCTCAGACGGCTCGCATCGAGCAAACTCGCGTGATTCTCTGAGTCGTGGAGTATGTAAGTGTGGCGTGTGGCTACAGCGGATACTATGCCCAGATTTGTCTGGAAGCCCGTTGAGAAAGTGATGGCCTCATCCTTGTGGAAGAACTCGGCGAGCTCCCTCTCAAGCTCAAGATGAAGTGTCAGCGTACCGTTCAGGAAACGTGAACCCGAGCAACCTGTACCGAACTTGTCCAATGCTTCGTGAGCCGCGGCTATTGTCCTCTTGTCGCTTGTGAGACCAAGGTAATTGTTCGAGCCGAGCATTATCGTGGGATGCCCATCGATTATAACCTCGGTATCCTGCCCACTTTCGAGCGCATGAAAATACGGGTACAGTCCTTGCTTCATCAAATCCTGAGGAAAAGTATAGGACTCGAATACATCCAATAAGTTCATATAAATACCTCGCAAAATAAATAGTATTATACAGCATTCTTTTTTTTTAGTAAAGCTATGACGGGATATTACTTAGAACGCTTTTTTTCGCGTCATGCCTTTTAGGTGCTCCGCAACTTAAAAATGCAAAAAAGGCATTAAAAATAGGGTGAAAGACAATAAAAATGGGTTAAAGTGGTTGCAAAGTAAATTGAAATGGGTTAAAATACGGGTAAGTCGTATGTAATGAATGATCTGCAAAAGAATCCGACATTTAGTTGGAAATAGCACGAAAGGAGGCCGCTATGCTTCTTGGCACTTATACCCACACGGTTGACAGTAAAGGCCGGGTGTTTTTGCCTGCCAAGTGGCGTGCCGAGCTTGGCGAGACGGTCATAATTTCGCAGGCCACGACCGATATAAGGCGTGGTATAGGACTTGAACTCATGTCACTTGAGGCTTATGACATAAGAAAACGAAATCTGATAAACGTTAGCGATGACAACATTGAAGCCACGAACCTCAAGCGTGCGATTATGTACACTACGAGTGACTGTGATATCGATAAGCAGGGGAGAATACTCATACCTCAGCTTTTGAGGGAGATTGCCAAGATAAACGAAGAGGTAATACTCGTAGGTATGCATCAGAGTGTAGAAATCTGGGGAACAGAGATGTGGAACAGCTTTTACAATGGGCTTAAAAACGATCCTACCGCATGGAATACGGGCATTACAGCTACGGCTAAGGAAAACAAATGAGTGAATTTGTACACATACCGATAATGCTCGATGAAGTGTTGGAACTCCTTAAACCCTCGCGAGGCGGATTATTCGTAGACGGCACACTGGGAGGCGGAGGTCATGCGGAGGCTGTACTGTCAAGACTGCCCAAAGGCTCGAGGCTGATTGGCATCGACAGAGACAGGGAGGCAATACAGGCAGCGACAAAGCGGCTCGAAGGTTTCGGCGATAAGTTCGGTACAATCTGCGGCAACTTTTTCGATATGAAGACGCTGTTAAACGGAATCGGAGTCACACAGGTAGATGGGATACTGTTGGATTTGGGTGTCTCCTCCCACCAGATAGACACCAAAGAAAGGGGCTTTTCCTACAACACGGACGCACCCCTCGACATGAGGATGGACACAGAGCAGGCACTGAGTGCTTACGACGTCGTCAATACATACACATTTGAACGGCTTGCGACGATAATACGCGAATACGGCGAGGAGAGATACGCCGGAAAGGTAGCCTCCGCGATACTCAGAGCGAGGGAGCAAAAACCCATAGAGAGCACTAAGGAGCTTGTGGAAATCGTAAAGAGAACGATGGGTAAGGCGGCGTACAACGAAGCACAGCACCCGGCAAGGAGAACATTCCAGGCGATACGAATCGAAGTAAATGCCGAACTTGACGGCCTGGAGGAAGCGATAAGGAATGCCGAAAGCTTGCTTTCACCAGGAGGAGTACTTGCGATAATCACATTCCATTCACTTGAGGACAGAGTGGTTAAGCAAACGTTCAAGAGCTTTGAAAACCCGTGTGTATGCGACAGACGCGCACCCGTATGTACATGCGGAAAGAAGCCTACGTCGAGGATATTGACAAAGAAGCCACTGATAGCTTCCGAAACGGAAATGAGCGATAATTACCGCTCGCACAGCGCGAAACTGAGAGCTATAGAAAAGCTGTGACAGAATAATTGCACGAGGAGTGAATAAAATGGCAGTAGCGGCAAGAGTAAGCGAAGAGAGGTATGCACCCGTAACGGTC
>JAEDCW010000052.1 GCA_016293975.1 Clostridia bacterium | reverse complement strand
GTCCTTCGCCATCGTCTTTACCATATCGGTTGTCACCATGCCGGGTGTCGATACACCTATGAATGCGTCTGCGCCCACGAGTGCGTCAGCAAGAGTTCCCCTTTTGCCCTCGGGATTTGTGACCTGGGCCATCTCTTCTTTTATCCAGTTCATGCCCTTTTCTCGGCCGGAATAGATGATTCCGTTTCTGTCGCACATGGTTATGTTACGATAGCCCGCCGAGAGCAATAGCTTTACGATGGACACGGCTGCGGCGCCTGCGCCCGAGGTAACTACCTTGACGTCCTCCTTGCGCTTGCCTACGACTTTCAACGCGTTTGTAAGTCCTGCGAGTGTGATGATCGCCGTACCGTGCTGATCGTCGTGAAAAATCGGTATGTCGCACTTCTGCTTGAGCTTTCTCTCGATTTCAAAACAACGGGGCGCTGATATGTCCTCGAGGTTTATGCCGCCGAAACTTCCCGAAATGAGGTAAACGGCGTTGACAAATTCGTCGACATCCTGCGTCTTTATACAAAGAGGGAACGCATCCACTCCGCCGAATGACTTAAACAGTACGCACTTTCCCTCCATGACGGGCATACCGGCTTCTGGACCTATATCGCCCAAACCCAAAACGGCACTTCCGTCGGTTATGACAGCACAGAGGTTGTGCCTGCGAGTAAGTTCGTATGACTTCTCAATATTCTTCTGTATCTCAAGACACGGCTGTGCTACACCGGGCGTATAAGCCAGCGAAAGATCGTCCTTTGTAGCAACGGGAACGGTCGCAACGACCTCTATCTTGCCCTTCCATTCGCCATGTAATCTTAATGATTCTTTTGCGTAATCCATAACTGCTCCTTAAAACTTTATGTTTCGACATCATTATACCCTATTCCGGGCGAATATTGTAGATATCTGCTGCTATAAAAGCCGCGTGCATTAAAATATACCAACCGTCAGCCGATACCGAATAGCCTCGCCATACCTGAGACCAGCATACATGAGAGTATACCGAACAATGTTGGCAGAAGGAACGCCACAGCAGTCCATTTGATACTTCCTGTCTCATTCTTTATTGTGAGCAACGCCGTAGTACAGGGCCAATGCATGAGAGAGAATAGCATCGTACAAACCGCAGTCACCCAAGTCCAGCCGTTTGCAATGAAAAGGTCGCGCATCTGAGCTATACTGTCGAGCTCCAACAGACTACCCTGAGCCATGTATGCCATTATTATTATCGGCACGACAATTTCGTTTGCGGGTAAACCGAGTACAAATGCTATGAGTATTACGCCGTCCAGGCCCATGAGTCTCGCAAAAGGGTCGAAGAAGTCTGCACAGTGAGACAGTATACTGGCATCGCCCACAGACACGTTTGCCGCGATCCATATTATCAATCCGGCAGGAGCTGCGACAGCGACCGCCCTTGCAAGTACAAACAGCGTCCTGTCGAGGAGTGAGCGGACAATGACCTTGCCTATCTGCGGCTTTCTGTACGGAGGAAGCTCAAGTGTAAACGAGCTGGGTACACCCTTGAGTATAGTGCTTGACAGTAACTTTGTTGAGAAAAACGTCATCGCGATACCCAGCACTATCACACAGGTGAGAATTACAGCGGAGAGTAAAGAGGGAAAGAAGCCGCACGCAGTACCCACAAAGAACATTGAGATTATAGCTATTAGCGTAGGGAATCTGCCGTTGCAGGGGACGAAATTATTCGTGAGTATCGCAAGGAGCTTTTCGCGCGGGGAATCTATTATCCTACAGCCGACTATACCTGCGGCGTTACAGCCAAAGCCCATGCACATGGTCAGCGCCTGTTTGCCGCACGCATTACACATCCTAAAGGGCTTATCGAGATTATATGCAATTCTCGGAAGATAGCCCACGTCTTCAAGCAAAGTAAACATCGGGAAGAATATCGCCATAGGGGGAAGCATTACCGAAACGACCCAGGCAAGTACGTGGTAAATGCCCAGCACCACGACGTCATGCAGCCATTGGGGTGAGCCAAGTGCGACAAACAGCTCACTTAGTCTATCCTGTATCCAAGCCAGCCCCTTTGCGATAAGCTCCGACGGATAATTGGCGACCGTTATCGTCAGATAAAATATCAGACACAATAAAATGAGCATTACGGGATATCCGGTCCATTTGCTCGTTAGGAAGCTGTCGATTTGCCTGTCGCGCTTGTTGTAAGCGGATGAGGCATACGTCACGGAGCATTCGCATATGCTTTGAGCCTTCTTAACTATGCTTGACACTATCATGTCCTTGAGCTTATCGGAGCTTACTCCGTGCTCGAGAAGCGTCGTCCGCACTTTCTCGATGGTCTTCTGCAGTCTCTCGTCATGTAAAAACGATTCTCCGAAATAGGCGCTTATCTCGTTTACAAGCGACTCATCACTGTCGAGAAGTCGGAGACTCAGCCATCTGCTGCTTATGCGTCCCGATACGAGCTCGTCTATGACGGGAGCTATAGTTGATATTGCATCTTCGATCTCGCGTGGGTAGGTCACGAGTGTGGGTGCTGTACTGCGTGTGTTTTCGACAACTCCGTCGATTGCAGTCAAAAGCGAATCGAGCGTGCTGCGCTTTCTTGCGATTGTTCCCACGACGGGCACACCGAGAAGTCGAGAGATTTGTTTAAGGTCGATAGAAATGTGTTTACGCTTTGCCTCATCCATGAGATTCACGCAGACTACGACGTTTGGCGATATCTCTATGGTCTGAAGCACGAGATTGAGATTGCGCTCTAAGCAGGTAGCGTCGCACACTACCACGACGGCATCAGGGTCGCCAAAACATATAAAGTTCCTTGCGACCTCCTCCTCCGTCGAGTGCGCAAACAGCGAGTAGGTACCGGGAATATCTACCATCACATACTGATTTCTGCGGCTCTTGCAGTAACCTTGGGCATTGGTGACGGTCTTTCCGGGCCAGTTGCCTGTATGCTGGTTCATTCCAGTGAGACTGTTAAATACGGTGCTTTTACCCACATTCGGGTTGCCTGCAAGCGCTATCACTCTGTCGTCTTCAGACTGCTTTCGTATGATAAGGCCGGAATCGATCGCGCCGATACCTACAGCGTTCCTTGTTAGACCCATAACACCTCCGTTATGCCAGCTTTATACTTGCAGAGTCTTCAGCTCTTATCGCAATGACGGCACCCCTAATCAGATATGCCGACGGATCACCTGCGGGGCTACGGCCTATGCATTCTACAGGGGTATCCTCTATCAGACCTATATCGAGGAATCTGCGCCTCATACAGCCCTGTGTGCTGAGCTCTTTTACGACTGCCTTTTCCCCCGGAGCGAGACACGACAAGGTCTTTTCAACGTTCATAAATGTAGCCTCCAAACAATAGATTTAGGATAAGGAAAATTTTGTATGCTTCATATTATGCGGGGGCTCTTTTAACTGTTACCGCAAAAACATGGGGGTAGATATGGGAGATAAAAACGGGTTCTATACGCTAAAGGGCTATCAATACAAGGAGAGGGCGGAGCTTACGCCGGCGATGGAGGACTACCTCGAGATGATATGCAGGTCGCTTTGTGTGAGTGAGACCGTGAGGATAGGAGAGCTTGCCACAAAGCTCCATGTAAAGCCCTCGTCGGCGACAAAGATAGTTCAACAGCTTGCGCTCACGGGCTATGTCGATTCTCAGAGATATGCTGACGTAAGGCTCACGGACAAGGGCAGAGAAGCCGGCGCATATCTCATGTACAGACACAGCGTGCTCGAAAGATTTCTCAAGGTACTCAACAACAGTGAGGATGAGCTTACGGAGGTGGAGAAGATAGAGCACTTTTTCGATGTCAAGACGATAGAAAACCTTGATGCGCTCACACAGCGTCTCGAGACGGAAAGAGTATAGATTTACAAGCAGTCAGTCATATATCCAGAGCTTGGGATTGGATAAAAACTCGTTAAGCTCGTCAAAAAACAGATTTAGGTGTATGCCCTCCGTGGTCGCATGGTGCGCAGTCACAGAGAGCGGCATCAATATGCGGTCGTCCTCATGTCTGAAAGCCCCTGCTTCAAACGACGGGAAATAGTAGTCCTTTATGCCGTGATTGTGCAGGCTGAAGCTTTTAAACGTAAACCAAGGTATGCACGATATCACAAAGCCGTTTTTTGGCGGTATACCCTTTTTGGTGAGTATACCCGTGCTATCTCCGTAGAGCCTTGTGTCGTTGCAGTACGCCTCGTAAAAAGCTCTGAATGACGGGTCGTACTCAGTAAACAGCAGGGACGTTGTGAGTGTTTTCTTGTTGAGCTGTGGGTAGCATGGGTTTAAGAAGTCGTAATGACCGAGCGTACCGTCGAGCACGGCGACTCTGAGCTCGGGGCGATTGGCTATACCTCGCGATACCAAGTACATGTACGCCGGGAAGAATTTTAGGCCACTCTCTTTGAGTGCATTTTTTGTTTCGGTGACATCAATATCGAGTGTTATGGAGTAGCTTGTCGGGGCTATTTGGGTGTAATAATAGAACTCCTCGGCCATCGGAAACGACTTCATATCTATGGGACTGAATCCGGATTTCATAGCATCACCTCCAAACACAGTGTATTGCAAACATAAGTCACATACAATCTACGCATGGTAGAGTCAGGTAGCGCAAGCGCGTTTGCTTGACAAGTATAGCGAGGCATATATAATGAAATCGAGGTGATTTGCATGGCATCGTTGGCAGAGTACTTTCCGTTTTGGGGCAATATAACGCAATTAGAACGCGAAAAACTGGAAAGCTCAGCGGTTGCAAGGGTTTATAAGAGCGGTACGATACTGCATAACGGCTCCCAAGACTGCGTGGGGCTGTTTGTAATTAAGTCGGGCCAACTTAGGGCCAAAATCGCTTCGGATGAGGGCAAGGAGATGACTGTTTTCAGACTGTTTGAAGGCGATATATGTCTTTTTTCCGCCTCATGCATAATGAAGAGCCTGCAGTTTGACTTGATTATAGAGACGGAGAAGAACACGGAACTTTGGGTGATACCTCCGCTTGTCTATAAATCCGTAATGGACGAAAGTGCCGCGGTCGCAAACTACACCAACGAGCTCATGGCGAGCAGACTTTCAGAGGTAATATGGCTCATAGAACAAGTGCTTTGGAAGAGCTTCGACAAGCGTCTTGCGCAGTTTCTGGAGCAGGAGAACATACTTGAAGGTAGCGATATACTCAACATAACCCACGAGATGATAGCCAACCACATGGGTACGGCGCGTGAAGTTGTGACGAGAATGCTCAAGTACTTTCAGTCTGAGGGTATAGTCAAGCTCAGCCGCGGCAAAATAGAGCTTGCAGACAAGAATAAGCTTAAGGGGCTTGCAGGTTAAAATGCGAGCCTTTTTGTCGCCGCTTTATTTGAGTTTGCAAAAATCGCCCACCCACGTTTTATCGGCTTTGATACGGATTTTGTCTGTTTACTCGGAATTAGCTTTGAGTTAAGCGCGGCCCGAGTTTTTGAACGGATATCGGAATACGCTTGATAAAACCATATCATAATGCTAATATCAAGTCAGTGGAGGGCGTTACATGCAGATTAACGAGTCTATCGAGGATTATCTCGAATGTATCCACATATTGAAGCAGAGAAACGGCGTTGTGCGCTCGATAGATATCGCAAATGAGCTGGGCGTCACTAAGCCTAGCGTAAGCCACGCTATGAAACTGCTTCGCGAGAACGATTACATAAGCATGAAGATCGGCGGCACAATAGAGCTTACCGATGCGGGCTATCAAATTGCACACTGCATGTTTGAGAGGCATCAGCTCCTTGCAAGTTTTCTGATTAAACTCGGAGTAAGCGAGAATACCGCGTTTACCGATGCGTGCAAGATCGAACACGACATAAGCACAGAGAGCTTTAGCGCACTGTGCAGGCACGTCAAAGATATTTGAGAGTAACATCAAACAAAGCAAAAGGACGGGAGACCGCCCTTTTTGTTAGTATCGATATAGTGCGTAAAGCTGTTAGGTAGCAAGAAAAAAGGAGATTACTCCCCTTGTCTGAGTGCCCTCATGGCGTTAAGTATGGCAAGCACCGAAACTCCGACGTCGGCGAACACCGCCATCCACATATCCGCGATTCCCAACGCACCTAATGCGAGCACTATAAGTTTTATTCCCAGAGCAAATACTATGTTCTGCTTGGCGATAGCTATTGTCTTTTTTGCTATGCTTATCGCAAGAGGCAGCCTAGAGGGTTTATCTTCCATAAGCACTATGTCCGCGGCTTCGATTGCCGCATCGCTTCCCAAAGCACCCATGGCAATTCCCACGTCTGCAAGTGCAAGCACGGGCGCGTCGTTTATACCGTCACCCACGAATGCAAACGTCGAATCTGAGGGCTTCTCATCCAATAGCCTTTCGACTATTTCCGCCTTGCCTGTGGGCAAAAGCTCCGTATACACCTCGTCAAACCCAAGCTGTTCGCCGACAGCTTTTCCGACCTTATCCGCATCTCCCGTGAGCATTACGGTCTTCGCTATGCCCATTTTCTTCAAGCGGGAAATCGCTTCCCCGGAATCTGCCTTTACCTCGTCGGATATCACTATGTGCCCACAGTACACGCCGTCTATTGCGATGTGTATAGTTGTCCCGACATGGGTTGAACAGCCATGCCATTGTACACCTGCATCGGATAAAAGCTTTCCGTTGCCTGCAAGCACCGTCTTTCCGTCGATTATTGCTTTTATGCCCTGTCCTGCTATTTCTTCGATGAAGCCGATTCTTGAGGTGTCTATATGACCGCCGTGAGAACGGATTATCGATTCCGCTATGGGATGGTTTGAAGACGATTCCGACAGTGCCGCAATATCGAGCAACTGTGCCTCCGATATCGTTCTCGGGTGGACCGCAGTCACATTGAAGCTTCCGTGGGTGAGCGTACCCGTTTTGTCGAATGCTACGATATTGACCTTGGATAGGGCTTCGAGGTAATTTGAACCCTTTATGAGTATACCGTTTTTCGATGCGCCGCCTATGCCACCAAAGAATGTCAGCGGAACAGATATTACAAGCGCACAGGGACACGATATTACCAGGAATGTGAGCGCGCGGTTGACCCATTGTGCCCATTGCCCGTCGATAAGCAGGGGAGGGATAACAGCGAGGAGCACTGCGCCTATTACGACTATAGGTGTATAGTATCTCGCAAAGCGCGTTATGAAGTTCTCGACCTTTGCCTTGCGACTGCCCGAATTCTCCACAAGGTCAAGTATTTTTACGACTGTGCTCTCTGCATAGCCGCTTGTAACCTGCACTCGTATCACACAAGTCATATTGACGGAGCCGCTGTATACGCTTTCGCCCACTAGACAGTCGCGGGGTACGGATTCGCCTGTAAGCGCCGCGGTATTTACAGTCGTGTTGCCCTCGATTATCTGTCCGTCAAGGGGTATGCGCTCGCCGGGGCGAATTACTATAGTCTCACCGGGTTTTACATTCTCGGGAGATGTGGTTATCTCTTTGCCGTCCCGGATTACCCTTGCAAAGTCGGGCTTTATTTCCATGAGCGACTGAATCGAGCGGCGGCTGCTGCCTACAGCATATCTCTGGAAAAGCTCGCCTATCTGATAGAAGAGCATGACTACCACAGCCTCGGGGTAATCGCCTATTGCGAGTGCGCCTATGGTTGCGAGCGCCATGAGAAAGTTCTCGTCAAAAATCTGTCCCCTTATTATGTTCTTCACGGCCCTGAGCAGTACGTCATAACCGATCATGAAATAGGGGAGCAGGAATATTAAAAGCTTAGCTATCCCTTCGACGGGAATTAAAAGGTCGGCAACAAACAAAACCGTGCTTATTACGATTCGTATGAGGTCGGATTTATGCTCCGGCTCCATACCTTCCTCGGTCTTTATCTTGCAGTCGGGCTCTATATCTGCAAAAACGGCAACCGCCTTTGCAAACACCTCGTCAAACATGTTGTCGTCGGCTTCAAGCGTGAGCTTTTTTGCGACAAAGTTAATTGAGGCGGAATCCACACCGTCGATTTTCTTTATGGCTGTTTCGATTTTCGAAGCGCAATGAGCGCAGTCGAGATTTATTAATTCGTAGGTTCTTTTCATTTGTACGCCTCCGTCAAGTGGTCAAAGCCTTGACCGATTATCGTCCTGACATGGTCGTCCGCGAGAAAGTAGATATTCGTTTTACCGTCTCTGCGGAAATTGACGAGCTTTGCGTTTTTGAGTATTTTCAACTGATGCGATATGGCGGATTGTTCCATGCCGAGAAGTTCCGCAATAGCGCAGACGCAAAGCTCACTCTCAAAGAGCGCAAACATTATTTTAATCCGCGTGGTATCTCCAAACACCTTGAAAAGGTCACCGAGGTCGCACAATAGATTGTTGTCGGGAAGTAGCGACCGCACTTCGTTTACGACATCAGAATGGTTGTGAACGGCTTTCATGTTCCCTCCTAGCACTAAGCATGAATGAACATACATATGATAAATCATTCATATGAGTATTTCAACATATGTTTCGGCATATGTCAACATCTGTTTTGCGTTCGATTGAGAGATGTGTCTCCGTGCATAGGTAAGTTCAATGCACGTAAGATTCTACCTAACGGACGAAATAACCGGCCGATAGTAATAGAGTATGGTAGAATAAAGGCAAGTAGACGGTAAAGTGATATGAGGGGGTAGAAGTGGAGATATTCGTAGTAGATGCGTTTAGCAGTATACGCTTTTCGGGAAATCAGGCGGGCGTGGTAATTCTGAATCGGGATATGGACTTTCCGGACGATGAGTTTATGAGAAGCCTTGCGGCGGAATTGAAGCACTCGGAGACGGCATTTGTAAAGCAAATAGGTGAACGCGAGTACAAAATACGCTACTTTACGCCCGCATCTGAGGTGGAGCTGTGCGGTCATGCGACGATAGCCTCGTTTTGCGTGCTCAGAGACAAGAAGCACATCGAGTATGGCGGTTATGCGCTAAGCACACTCGCAGGTGAGCTCGAAGTAGAAGTCGGAGCGGACTCGATTTGGATGGGTATGGCAGGGCCGGTGGATATGGGCGAGCTCGATGAAATTGACACTGAAACACTGTATCGCGCTTATGGCCTGACAGGGGCCGATTGCCCCAGAGATTTGCGCCCAAGGCGAGTATGCACGGGGATTTCCGACATAATGATGCCGGTAAAGTCGATAGCCGCGTTAAACGGGGCGGTTCAAAACGAGGAGACTGTAAAGGAGCTCTCACATAAGCTCGGAGTCGTGGGAGTGCATATGTTTTGCTTGAGTGAATGCGAAGAAGCGACAGCCCATTGCAGAAATTTCGCGCCTCTTTTTGGCATATCCGAGGAATCCGCTACGGGCACGGCAAACGGCGCGCTGACATACTATCTATATAAATTCGGCATAATTAAAACGGACGAGATGAACAGCTTCATACAGGGTGAGGCGATGGGTAGGAGGTCTGTAGTGCTAACGAGACTGCAGGCGGATGGCGAAAGTGTCAGCATAACTGTCGGCGGCAATGCGGTGGCAACGCTCTGTGTGTCGCTTGAGTGCTGACGCCACCAAAGAAAGGGCAAAAATGAGAATAGCAGACAACATATTGAAATACTATATCAGTACCTCCTGTTAAACAATTTATTCTACACAATAAAAATCTGCAACCTTTAGTGAAGTTTGCTTTATACAAGTGAAGTAGCGGCAAGCCAACGTGAAATCCTGTACTTTGCACAAAGCGAAGCCAAGTGTACCGCTCACTTACTCAGGAGCTTCACCGCCCGCAGGACAACTTAGAATTGCGAAGCATACTTCTCGTATCGCAAGGCACACTTAGTTCGAAAAAGGCTGCGTTTGCCTATTGCAGATGTAGTCTTTTTCTTGCGAAAGAGCAGTATAGCGGTGCATAGATAGGGCAAAGAAAGTGAGGAGGTGCGCAAATTATGAAATACTTTACGGATAATTTCAATAATCTCTTTTCCGCTTCTTTGCATAGGCGTAGGGTGTAACAGTAATTTTTATCCCATCTTTCAGCTATAATGCATGAAAGAAGCAATCGTCGGATACGATCCTTTTACCCTCATGAAACGTACTCTCAACAGAACAAATTTCGCTTCGTTTTACAACAGTTTGAAAAACCATTTTTTCGTTTTTATCTGCGCCTCTTGGTAAAATAGTTTTGTCCGTATCAATTATCAATTCTCTGCTTTTTTCTGCAAGAAAACAGATAAAACTCCCAACAATTCTCCCGATGCGAATAATGCAATAAGAATTGAAACATTCGAGTTTTTAGAATAAACAAGAACAATTCCTATAAATAATAACACACTGCAAATCAAGGAAAATGCCGCCAATCACTTTGTTGCACGAGAGGCGTATTTTTCACTTGCATACTTCTTTGCAGTGTTGACAGAAGAAATGAGTATTCTTCTTATGGGACCACAATCATGCAAACGGGCTTTACGTGATCATCGATGATCGAGCTCGCTTTTTTTGCAAGTTGCCGAAAAGTTGCCAAAAGCGTTTAACAGCACAGCAAGCAGAATTTTTACAGCAGCAAAAAAAGCCCTGAAATTAGGGCTTTTTTCATGCGAAAGGGCGACCAAACGGTGTATAAGCGGGGGTAAAAACGGCCAAAAGTATGGCATCTATCCGTTCGACAAATTGGAATTTGACAAGCTTTACAAATTAGATAAAGCCCTGTCAATATCTAACAAAACCTTTGATATAGTATTTTTTAATTCGCATAATTCATCTGTATGAAATCTGCTTGGAATATCTGATTCAAGATATTCTTCACTCCATTGCCCATTATCCCATATATTAGTAGGCGTTTTACAAGAAAAACAGTATTTTTGTGTGCCATTAGAAATAATACACATTACAGGAATTGTCCCACATTCCTTTGTATATTTTTTATAGTATGCATATATCGTTCTATTTTTCCGCTCATCTAATAAAAGGAGAAAGAAAACACTTTCTAATACACTATTTGATTGCTTGATAATTTCTTCATGAATCCACGGAGCATATAACAAACCAGATAGCAACTCATTGCCATATTGATTCGCTACATTCACCCAATAGCCTTCTTCTTTTTTCATCCTATCTTCAAAATCATTCGGTGATAACAATTCATATTCTTGATGCTGGCAGTTAAAACCATACCATTTTCTATATGGTAATGTTGCTTCTATTAGAATCCATTCATTATTATCTCGCACAGCCGCACATATATGGTCTTGTTCATCTCCATAGCAATCTTTATGGATATATGCATATTTTGCTTCATATCCCAATTTTTGAAATACTGAAACCAATAAATTTGAATAATCACCGCAAGTTCCAGCCTGCATTGAAATAACATCTAAGTCACTTCTTTGCAAAGGGAAAAACGGAGCGTTTAATCTACTGTATTTTACATTTTTATCAAACCAATTAAATAGTTCATCACATACAGTTTTAATGCTACTTCTATGCTTAATGTTTTTTTTGATAAACTCATCTATTACTTTATCATCAGAATGAATATATGTCATTTTACCACTCCACTACAAATCCTTAATTTATCTGTTCGACCTATTCTTATTTATTGAACAGATTATACCACAAAAATATGAATTTTTCACCCGAACGCAAAAAGCACCCCCTACAACCCATTCTGGCTGCCGAGGGCGTTGTGCTTTTCAATGATATATCGCTGACGCGATATGATATACGGCAGGCCGTATGATAATACTTGCTTCGCAAGCATGATATAATATCCGTTCCTCATATGCCGCAGGCATATATCATCGCACGACAGTGCGATATCATATCGAAGATATATCACCCGTTCCACAAGGAACGGATATCATTGAAAAAAGTCACCTTTGTCGGTAGACAAAAGTGACTTTTTTCATGGCGTACCCGAAGGGATTCGAACCCTTGACCTTCAGAGTCGGAGTCTGATACTCTATCCGGCTGAGCTACGGGTACAATTATAAACA
>JAEDCW010000051.1 GCA_016293975.1 Clostridia bacterium | reverse complement strand
GCCGGAAGCTTGTATAGAATAGCAGACCCGTTTCCTAAAGTCAACACTTTTTTTTGAAAAATTTTTGTATATTATTCAGGGGCTTTTTTTGACTTTATAGTTCCAAATCCTGCCACCCCATATTTCCCCTTGTTTCTGCGTTTTTTTCGTATGTAGGTTGTGGGCAGACATCTGTCGGATGCATAATCCGCGCATAAAATCCCTCGAAAAAGAATTTTGTCAAGCACAATTCGACAGATATTTCCTCTCTGATTTCTTCCGACACACATAATCTTCATTATACAAATTTGGTATCTTTAGAGCACAAAACTCCGCCAAAATCTAAAAATATATTTTTTCCTTTACCGCAATTCTGTGCGCGATTGCCGCTCAAACCAAGTTTGTCGACAACATTCACCTGATTTGGCATTGTAAAAAGGAGGTCAAGCATGAAACCTCACCTCGTCGTAAACACGATTTGCTCAAACTCAGCGGGCGTTATGTGCTTGCCGCAGTAGAGCACATAGATTGATCTCAGCCTCGCAAGCAGCTTATCCTCGCCCAAATAATCAAGCCTCGCCATAAGTCGCATCGATGCGCGCCCGTAAACTGCGTCCTCGTATTCGGAACGTGAACCGAACTCATTGAGCGCCGCGTGGTAAACCCCATCGGTATCCGTCTCGCTCACCTCTATATCAAACGCCCTCCTCATGTAGTCCTCGCCGTGCAGCTTTTTAACATATAAGTAAGAGCAGAGCGTCGCAAGCCCTTCATCTATATAGGCGTCGTTGTATTGGTCGACTTCCACGGCACATCCGAAGAACTGATGCGCCAACTCGTGCGAAAGCGTCAACTCGGCCTGTGAGCGGTATTTGGGGAACCAGAAGCGAGACGATAGCATTATAAGCCCGGGATATTCCATTGCGCCGTCCATGCTGTTTCTGACAATGCAGAGCCTTTCATACGGCAGGGGTCCGAATTCGTCTATATAATACGAAAGCGCTCCCTCGCAAATGCTCTTTACTTGATTTATCTCAGCATTGTAGCCGTTTGTAAACAGCACGACTTTCTGACCGCTTACCTCGAATTCGTATTCCCAAAAGTCCTTGCATAGCGCTATGGCAAATTCACTTATACCCTGTTTCCTGTAGTGCCTAACCGTGTAACCGTCTTCCTCGCGAGAGGCGTACTCCTCCGCACTTGCCGCAACAAGAAGCTTTGAATTGCTTCTGAGCGTGACCGAATAATCCGCACTCTGCCAATAGAATGGGTCGCCAAAGTCGGTCGCACCGGCTAACTGCCAACTGCCGTCCTTAAAGCCTGCCATCTGAGGGAGTATTCCTCCGAGCATTATGCCATAGCCGCAAAGACCGAATCTGCCATTCGTCTCGGGCACATCTACCCTGAGCTTAATGTAAATCGTCGTCCTCTCGCCCGCAAGCAGTTCATCCGTCAGCGGAATCTTGATGAGCTCACCGTCCTGCAGGCTCTCATAATAGCTCTGCGTCCCGTCCACCGCAAGCTCGCTTATAACTGCGCAGTTTGGGCTGACTGCATTGGGGTAAAGTCTTATGTAAAGCTCCCAAAGCGAGGCTCCAGTGTTATTTGTAAAGCGTATCTCCTGGGTTATGTCGACATGATACCCTTTCGATATGTCGATGTAGCTTATTCCCCTGTTCTGCACGACGTCGATATATGCGCTGTATGCCGTGGGCGTGTGCTCCGTACCTGTTTGCGGTTCGGGGTCGCTTGGCGCAGGGCTTTGGGTAACGCTGTCCGTGGGCAGGGGAGTATTGTCGTCAATAGTCTGCGTGGGCAGAGGAGTGATATCCGCATTCGTCTGCGCAGGCAAAGGAGCGTCCGGATTGTACGACATGGTGACAAATATCCACACGCAAATTGATATTATAATAATAAGAAGCAATACACCTAAACACCAACTAATCACGGTCCTCCGACCTGCGGAGCGCCTTCTCTTTGCAAAGTGCATTACTTTTGGACGATATCTTTTCATTTACTTTTCCTTTGGCGTTTCACAGCGGCGGCAACCATGCTATAATCAAACATAAGCCGCAGTTTTACGCTGTCGCTACCAGATTATACTACAGCCCGGGAGAATTGACCATGTTAAGGTGCGTATTTACAAACGAATCGGCTATGCTCGACATAACGCCCGTCGAAAACATATTCATATGCGAGTATATGCCGAATGCGCCGGACGGCTATGTGAAGATATATCTCTACGGGCTTATGCAGTGCAGAAACCCTCAGCTCGAAACGGAAGACATAATGCTTGCGCTGGACTGTGACGAGGCAACGCTCACCGGGGCGTTTTCCTATTGGCAGTCAAAGGGGCTCGTTAGGATAGTGGGCGAGGGCGAGCTTTCAACTGTAAGATACTTAAGCCCCAGGCTTGCCGGCATGACGAGACCCATAGCGTCAGCTAAGTATTCGGACCTCGTAAACAATCTTACGGCGCTCTTTGAGCCGAGACTGCTCTCCACAAACGAGTTGAGGCACGTTTACGACTGGATAGAGGTTTTCGGCATATCGGCGGAGGCTGTGTACGAACTGTGCAAGAGCTGTATAGCGCAAAAGGGTAAGAGGGTAAGCATCAACTATCTCGAGGCGGTCGCAAAGAGCTGGGCTGACCGGGGGATTTCGACTCTCGAGCAGGCTCAGGACAACATTGAGATGGTAGGGGAGGCGGAGAGCGGCGCAAAGAAGCTGCTTTCAAGGTGGAAGATAGCCCGCAGACCCACAGTTGACGAGACTGCGCTGTATGAGAAGTGGACGCGCGGCTGGGGCTTTACGCACGAGAGCATCGTTTCGGTCTGCATGAGCATGACGTTTGCCGCAAACCCCTCTTTTAAAGCGCTCGACACAATACTCGACAACTACAGGCAAAAGGGCGCCATAACGCCGGAAGAGATAGACACAATAATGAAGCGCGACGACGTCAGAAGGGAATTTATCCGCATGGTTTTCTCGAGGGCAAGCATACAGAGCTCGCCGAGAGCATCCCAGAGGGAGCAGATTTCGAGATTTTTGGACGTTTGGAACATGGACCCCGAGCTCGTGCTCTACGCAGCAGATGTTTCAAGAGGCTCTCCCACGCCATTTGCCAACATAGTCAAGCTCGTAACGGGCTGGCACGACAAGGGTATCACCAAAGACCTCGAAGCCGCAAAAAAGAACCACGAGGCTTCGACGGTTGCGCCGCAGAAAAAGCGCTCCAGCACGGCGTCGCAGTTTAAGACCAGAACTTATACCGATGAGGAGCTCGACCGCATAGGCGTGAGCTTCTTGGACGATTGAGGAGGAACTATGGCACTGCCCAGAGACATAGAACAAGAATACAAGTTGGCGCGCGAAGAAGCTGTCGCAGAGCAAAACAAGCGCATAGAGCGCGTTCGCGAGATTTGTCCCAAGTTTTTCAGCGTCAGCCGCAGGGTGAGGGAGATAATCGGCTCGTACACCCGACCCATAGCGTTAGCCGATGAGGCCGGCAAGCGGGCGCTTATAGCGAAGCGCGACGATGAGCTTTCACTGCTTCGTGCAGAAAGGAACAGGCTGCTTACAACTAACGGTCTGCCCGTTTCCTACCTCGAAGCGCCGTATCGCTGTAAAGCCTGCTCGGATACGGGGTATGTAAACGGCGCTCCTTGCGATTGCCTCAAAAAAAAGCTGTTACTCAGGCGTTACAGTCTGTCAAGGCTCGATAGCGCGAACTGCTTTGGAAATTTTGATTTGGATTTGTTCCAGGAGGGGCGCATAAGGCGACAGATGGAGAGACTGCGCGACTTCAGCATGGAGTATGCCGAGAACTTCCCCAATGTACATCCCAAAAACATAATTTTTCAGGGCCCTGTTGGCGTTGGCAAGACGTATCTCAGCGAATGCATAGGAAACAGAGTCTTGGAGCGCGGTTATACGGTCGTAAAGGTCGCCGCATACACATTTATCAACAGTGTACTCGCGTCCATAAGGGGCGGAGCGGAGGTTCCTACGTATACCGAGCCCGACCTTTTGATAATAGACGACCTCGGAACAGAGCCGCAGATACCGAATATCACTGTCGAACAGCTGTTTTGCGTGATTAACGAGCGCTGTGAGCTGAATAAGGGTACTGTTTTTGCAACAAATCTTACCCCAAGGCATATAGAAGAGATGTATGGCGAGAGAATATTCTCAAGATTGACTGCAAAATCTCTGACGATCTTTATTACAATAGAAGGATCTGACATAAGGGGAAATAAAAACACCGCAGTATAGACGCAGTTGAACTTGATTCGAGTGATTATATAATGTAAAATATACTGTATGACTATATTCAGGAGGTTGAAATGCCGACCGTCATAGAGATGATCAAAAACGCCGAGGAGAAAGCTGTTTCCATAAGGCGTGAGGCATCCGCAGATGCCAGAAATATTATAAACGAGGCGCAGCTCGACTATCAGCAAACGCTCGACAAAACGACCGAAGAATGCCGGGCGCTTCTTGTATCACAGCGCGAGCAAGCCGAGTTCGACGGCGAGAAAAAGGCGCGCGAAGTAATAGAGGAATACAAAGAAAAAGCGGAAAAGCTCTGTGCCGACGCCCGTATCAACCTTGATTCGGCCGCAACATATATACTCGAAAGGCTAACTGACATATGATAGTCCCCATGAAGCGGCTGACGCTTATAGCGCCGCGCGACGATGAAGATTCAATAATGCGTGCCCTTCAGGACATAGGGGCGGTTCAAATAATTGCCACGACGGAAAAGCGCATGGGGGAAAGCGCCCTAAAAGATGCCGGCGAACTACGCAAGCGGCTTGGTGACGCGTACGACATACTCAAGCCCTACGGCAAGAAAAAGGGCATGCTTACCCCGACGATGTTTGCGACTCTCGGCGAGGTGAATGAAGCCCTGTCCGAATCTGCACCCATAGTCGAGGAAGCGGACGCCTATAAAGCTGAGCTGACATCCGTGCAAAACTCTATGGACAAGCTCATAGCGAAGAAAAACGCCCTGCTCCCCTGGGCAGGACTTACTACTCCCGTTGAGGAATTGGGGTCTACAAAAAACGTCCGCATACTTTTCGGATTCATAAAGCCCGACAGACTTTCAAAGCTTGAAATGCCAAACGAGGCGGTGTTGAGCGTAGTTTCAACGGGCACGTTAAACGCTGTCATGCTCGCGGTACACAATACGCTCTTCGATGAGTTGTATGCACAGCTCCGCGAGCTTGATTTTACCGATTACAGCTTCCCACCGATAAAGGGCACAGTGCAGGACGAACTCAGCAGAATAGCAGTCGAACTCGAATCGCTTGCGCGAGAGAGTGAGAAAACCAGACTAAAGCTCGTTGAGCTCGCAGAGGCGCGCACAAAGCTCGGTCTTGCAATAGATGCAGCGTCGATAGATGTGACGAGGGAAGAGGAGCTGTTAAAGACGCAGTCTCTCGAGACGGTTTTCGTGCTTGAAGGCTGGTACAGGGAGTCCGACGAAGAACTCGTCACAAGCACATGCAAGTCCGCAAGCTCCGTCTGCTACATAGAGACGCGCGATCCCAATGAGGATGAAGAACCGCCCGTTGCGGTTAAGAATCCGCCCGCCGTTGCGCCGTTCGAGACTATAACAAACCTCTACAGCGCACCGGCCTACAACGGTATAGATGCCGCACCGCTCGTTATGCCCTTCTATCTGCTCTTCTTCGGAATGATGCTCGCAGACACAGGTTATGGCCTCATACTGCTCATAGGCGGCTTCCTCTACAGCAAATTATTAAAGCCCCGCGGAGAGATGGGAAAGCTCGCAAAGGTGCTTACTTTCTGCGGCGCATCGACTGTAATCTGCGGAATGCTCACCGGAAGCTTTTTCGGAATGGAATGGCCCGAATTCTTGGGCGAATCCAGCCCCTTCCCGCTCATAATGAATCCCATGGACAACGTTATGGGCATGATGATCATATGCTGTGGACTGGGCTTATTGCACATGATGTTCGGCATAGGCGTCAAGATGTATATGTGCTTTAAAGCGGGAGACTGGAAGGAAGCCATATTCAACAACTTCTCGTGGATACTCCTGGTGCTTGGCTTAGTGGCCGTGCTCGCCAATATGTTCGTATCCGTGAGTTGGCTCTCTACAGTGGGCATAATAATGGCCGGCATTGGCGCGTTTATGATGCTGTTCTTCTACAACAGAAAGACAAAGAACCCGTTAAAGCGCGTAGTATCGGGACTGAGTCAGCTCTATAACGTGACTAGTTATATAGGCGACACGCTGAGCTACGTCAGAATACTCGCCCTCGGACTCGCAGGCGGCGCAATGGGAATGGTATTCAACCTCATGGGCTCCATGGTGTTCAACGCATTCTCCGGGCTCGGCGCAGTGGGCGTGATCATAGGCATTGTGATTGCCGCACCCCTGCTTGTGGCATTGCACGCATTCAGTCTTTTCATCAACGCTCTCGGTGCTTATGTGCACACGGCGAGACTGCAGTTTGTCGAATATTTCGGCAAGTTCTATGAGGGCAACGGCAAACCCTTTAAGCCGCTCTCTTACAACACAAAATACATCAGCATAAAGCGCTGACAAAATAGCTTATCCCCTTTCTAACCAAAGGGCATGTATATAAGAAATAATTTCCAATTGTTAGGAGGACAAAATGACTACCTTATTCGAAGCAGCCGCAGAAGCACCCGGCGTATTGGCGCAGACCAACTGGCCCCTCGTTCTCACCGTCCTGGCGGCGGTCATAGCACCGTTGCTGTCTGGCATAGGTTCGGCGATAGGCGTAGGCCGTGCAGGTCAGGCGGCATCAGGCGTAGTTGCGGAGCAGCCGGAGCGTTTCGGTAACTGCATGGTATTGCAGCTTCTGCCCGGTTCACAGGGCATTTACGGACTGGCTATCTCGATCCTCATGCTTGTTACACGCGGTATCATGGGCGGCGAACTTCCCGACATGGCAGGCGCATTCAGCCTCGTATTCGCAGGTCTGATGATTGGCGTAGGCGGCCTCGTATCTGCCATATTCCAGGCAAAGGTCGCAGTTTCGGGTATAAATATGCTCGCAAAGCGCGCGGACGGCTTTGGTAACGCCATGATGCTCACGCTGATGGTTGAGACCTACGCGCTGTTTGCCTTCCTCGTTTCACTGTTTATCGTTATAGCGTAATTGACGTAATTGGAGAGAATTATGGCAAACGAAGTCGCAAGCGGACTCGACGCTCTCGTTGAGAGAATACTCAGCGACGCTAAGAATGATGCAGATAATACGATGGATGCCGCGGCCAAAGAAGCGGCGGCTATAGCCGCGCGCGCAGAACAGGCAGCAGAGGGCATAAAGCTCGATTACAAGAGGCGCGCGCATGAGGCCGTCGACTCAATAATCGAGAGGAGCACCACAAATGCACAGCTCGAGGGCAGAAAGCTTACGCTGACGTATAAGCGCGGGCTTTTGGACGAGGCGTTTTCGCTTGCCTACGAGCGCCTTTGCAAGCTTACGGGTGACGAGCGCAAAAAGCTCTTAAGGTCTCTCGCCATAAGAGAGGCAAACGGCGGCGAGACCGTCTCACCGTCGAAGGCGGACAAAGAGCTCATTGGAGCGCTTCTTCCCGAGATCAATACAGAGCTCGAGCGTGCAGGCAAAGCGCCGTTGGTGCTTTCAAAGGAGACCGCAGACATTGACGGCGGCTTTCTTCTCATCGCAAAGGGTTATGTTAAGAGCTGCTCGTTTGAGGCACTTTTAGCGGAGACGCGCAGTGCCGAGGAATCAAATGTCGCCGCCAGACTGTTCGTATAGTACGGCGGACACGGAGGACAACAATGCCACAGGACAGCAATATATACGCGGTCGCGAGGATCCGAAACCTCGAAAAGGGGCTTTTGGGCATGGAACGACTGCGCAGAATGGCAGGGGCGACGCTCACGGAGGCTATGAGGCTTTTGTGCGAATCGGGCTACGGCAACACGGCTGAAGCGAGCTCGGAAAAGCTTGAGGAGATGATAGCCTGCGAGCTGGGGCGTGCCTATGACGATGTCGAGGCGCTGACACCCGATAAGGCGTTGACGGATGTGTTCCTTTTAAAGAACGACATACTCGCACTGAAACTGCTCATAAAGCTTCGCGCATTGGGCTCGCCGCTTACCGGTACGGGTGCACACAGGGGCGTTTACAAATACTCCGAGCTTATCGCTATGGTGGAGGCGGGAGAATATGCCGCCTTGCCCGAAGTCATACGCCGCGCGCTCAACGAGCTTGAATTGAGGCTCGCATTAAAAGTCGAGCCGCGCGAGATATCCGTGAAGCTCGACCGTGCGTACTGCGAATACGCGCTCTCTTTCCCGAACGATGTCGTTCGCGAATACTTCAAAATATTCTGCGATTATACAAACCTCATTACCACACTGAGGCTCAAGGACAACGGACAAAACCTCGATGCACTTGAGAATTCTCTGCTGTGCGCGGGCGATATACCGCTTTCTCATTTTATTAAATACTACGGTCAGCCTGCGGAGGCAATAGTCCGCTCAATGGATTTCTCTCCTGCACGCGATATGCTCATGGGCGCAATTGCCGACTATATGCGCGACGGCTCCATAGCGGTGATAGAGCGCGACCGCGACGACAGGCTTATGAAGCTTCTCTCAGACCTGCGCTGGGATTCCGAATCCGTCTATCCCGTGATTGGCTACCTGCTCGCAAGGGAAGCCGAGGCGAGAGCTGTAAGGCTCGTCATCACGCTGAAGCGCACGGGCTTCGGTGAGGAGACAATAACCGAAAGGCTTAGGGAATTATATGTCAGATAAAGGCAACATAGCTATCATAGGCGACCGCGATTCCGTACTGCTGTTTAAGGCGATAGGGCTTTCTGTGTATCCCGAGTCGGATGCCGCCGCCGCTTCAAGGCTCATAGCCCGACTTGCCCGAGAGGGCTGTAAGGTCATATTTTTAACCGAGCCGCTGTTCCTCTCCTGCGCCGAAACCATAGAGAAGTACAGGGAACAGGCTTACCCTGCCATAATACCCGTGCCCGACAGCAACGGCTCGTCCGGCGCGGCAATGGCAAGCATCAAATCAAACGTAGAAAAGGCGATTGGCGCTGATATACTGTTTTCGGAGGATGAATAAATGTCGGAAGGTACCATTATAAAGGTTTCCGGTCCGCTTATCGTAGCAAGCGGAATGGCGGATGTGCAGATGTACGACGTGGTGCGTGTTTCAGAAAAGCAGCTCATAGGTGAAGTAATAGAGCTGCGCGGAGACAAGGCGTCAATTCAGGTATACGAAGAAACCGGCGGAATAGGCCCGGGAGAATCGGTCGTCTCTACGGGCGTACCACTCTCTGTCGAGCTCGCCCCCGGACTTATAGAGTCTATTTACGACGGCATACAGAGACCCCTCAACGAGATTCGTGCGCTTGCGGGTGACCGCATCACAAGGGGTATCACCGTCACATCACTCGACCACGAAAAGCTTTGGGACTTCGTTCCGACGGCTAAAGTGGGTGATAAGCTGACTGCAGGCGACGTGTTCGGTACTGTCCGCGAGACAGAAGCCGTGCTTCACAAGATTATGCTCCCGCCTAAGACAGAGGGCGAGCTCGTCTGGATATACGAAGGTCAGGCTAACATAGACAAGCCCATAGCTCGCATAAAGCGTGCAGACGGCACGGAGCTCGAACTTACGATGCTTCAGAGGTGGCCCGTAAGGCGAGGCAGACCCTATAGTAAAAAGCTCCCGCCCAAGGCTCCCATGGTAACGGGTCAGCGCGTCATAGATACGCTTTTCCCGATAGCAAAGGGCGGCGTTGCGGCTGTACCCGGCCCGTTCGGAAGCGGCAAGACGGTCGTACAGCATCAGCTCGCAAAGTGGGCGGACGCCGACATAATCGTATACGTGGGTTGCGGCGAGCGCGGCAACGAGATGACCGACGTTCTTATGGAGTTCCCGGAATTGAACGACCCGCGCACGGGGCTTTCGCTCATGAAGCGCACGGTATTGATTGCAAATACATCGGATATGCCCGTTGCGGCGCGAGAGGCTTCAATTTACACGGGCATTACGATAGCCGAATATTTCAGAGATATGGGCTATCACGTAGCTATAATGGCTGATTCGACATCACGTTGGGCGGAAGCTCTGCGCGAAATGAGCGGCCGACTCGAGGAGATGCCCGGTGAGGAGGGTTATCCGGCATACCTCTCAAGCCGTCTTGCAGAGTTCTACGAACGCGCAGGCATGGTCGAGACGCTTTCGAGCGACAGGAGAACGGGCGCGATAACCGCTATCGGCGCAGTTTCTCCTCCCGGCGGCGACATATCCGAGCCGGTATCACAGGCGACCCTCAGAATAGTAAAGGTATTCTGGGGCTTATCAGCAAAGCTCGCATATGCACGTCACTTCCCGGCTATAGACTGGCTGCAGAGCTATTCGCTGTACACAGACAGGCTTCAGCCGTGGTTCGAGGACAATGTCGCTGAGAGCTGGACATCGCTCGTGTCCGAAACGATGCGCCTGCTCCAACAGGAGGCAGAACTTGACGAGATAGTAAGGCTCGTCGGTATAGACGCGCTTAGCTTCAGAGACAGGCTCACGCTCGAAGCTTCCCGCTCCATAAGAGAGGACTACCTCCATCAAAACGCATTCCACGAGATCGATACATACTCATCGCTCAAGAAGCAGCACATGCTCCTTGACCTGATACTCTCCTACTACCACGAGGGTCTCAAGGCGCTCGACGCCGAAGTTCCCTTCTCAAGCATAATCTCTATGCCGGTTCGCGAGCAGATAGGCCGTTTCAAATACGTACCCGAATCTGAAGCGCAGGAGCGTTACTCACAGATTTACAGCCGGCTCCAGAAAGAGCTCCGCGAAATGGTCGGCGACGACGAATAAGGAGGCAATATGCGCAAGGAATATCGCACAATTAAAGAGGTCGTAGGACCGTTGATGATGGTCGAGAACGTCGAAGGCGTCAAGTACGACGAAATAGTCGAGATCGAACAGGCAAACGGCGAGATCCGTCACGGCAAAGTTCTTGAGATACACAACGACAAAGCGCTTCTCCAGCTCTTTGAGGGTTCACAGGGGCTCAGGATAACCGATTCAAAGGCGCGTTTCCTGGGTCGAAGCATCGAGCTAAGCGTCGCTCCCGATATGCTGGGTCGAGTATTTGACGGTATGGGCAGACCCAACGACGGCGGCCCCGAGCTTATCGCACAGAAGCACATGGACATAAACGGCGCTCCCATCAACCCGGCCGCAAGGGACTACCCCAGCGAGTTCATACAGACCGGCATTTCCGCCATCGACGGACTTAACACGCTCGTCAGAGGCCAGAAGCTTCCCGTTTTCTCGGGTTCCGGTCTTCCCCATGCAAACCTCGCCGCACAGATAGCGAGGCAGGCAAAGGTTCGCGGCACAGACGACCCCTTCGCCGTAGTATTTGCCGCAGTCGGTATCACGTTTGAGGAGGCGGACTTCTTCATTAACGACTTCCGCGAGACGGGCGCTATCGACAGGACGGTCACATTTGTAAACCTCGCAAACGACCCGGCTATCGAGCGTATCGCAACTCCACGAATGGCTATCACCGCCGCAGAATATCTCGCATACGACTTGGGTATGCATGTGCTCGTTATAATCACGGATATCACAAACTACGCAGAGGCGCTCCGAGAGGTTTCCGCCGCGCGTAAAGAGGTTCCCGGCCGCAGAGGCTATCCCGGTTATCTGTACACCGACCTTGCGACAATGTACGAGCGTGCAGGCAGGATAAAGGGACGTTCGGGTTCCATCACGATGATACCTATACTCTCCATGCCCGAGGACGACCTTACCCACCCCATACCCGACCTTACGGGCTATATAACAGAAGGTCAGATAATACTCTCGCGCGAGCTGAACAGAAAGGGTATAACACCTCCCATAAACGTTCTGCCTTCGCTGAGCCGCCTTAAAGACAAAGGTATAGGTCGAGGCAAGACCCGTGAAGATCACGCAGACACGATGAACCAGCTCTTCTCGGCTTATTCCAGAGGCAAGGAGGCAAAGGAGCTCGCTGTCATCTTGGGCGATGCGGCTCTGAGCGACGTCGATAAGCTGTATGCGCAGTTTGCGGATATGTTTGAGAGGGAGTACGTAAATCAAGGTTTCTACGGAAACCGCAGTATAGAGGAGACTCTCGACATTGGCTGGAAGCTGCTTTCGATACTGCCCAAGAGCGAGCTTAAGCGTATAAGGGACGAGTATATAGAGAAATACCTGCCCACACAGGAGCAATAGTCCGAGAGGAGTGACACATGGCAACACTCAATGTAAAGCCGACTCGCAT
>JAEDCW010000009.1 GCA_016293975.1 Clostridia bacterium | reverse complement strand
TGGATAAATCCCGCAACGCTTTTATGGTAACGGCGGTCTTAAACGAAATGCAGCGCCAGTCATCCGTAAACGGCTTTTTGCTGGATGATATTCGGCAGGTCATACGGGAGGAATTGCAGGAGGTGTCGTTTGCTGCGGCACCTCCTGTTTTTGAGCAGGTACAACTCGAGCTGACCGAGGAGCAACAAGCCGAAAATGAAAAGAGCGTGCTGGATGACCTTGAAATGTTCGGCTGAGCCAAAACGCCGAGATGTGGCTCAAATTACAGTATTTGCAGCCGAATCAGAGCCACTTTGGCGCAATACGCCAAGAGGCAAGAAAGCGGTTTGCGGCATCGTGCAGCGCAGAGATACGCTGAAATCCCGGTATCTGGCAGCCGCTTTTCTTTATGCCCTGCGGGGTGCGTCCTACGGTATAGCAAGCAGGGACTTTGTGTGCCACAGAAGTCCCAATCACAGCCGAAATCGGCTGACTCTTTGGGGGCGCAGCCCCCAATCCCCCGAAAGGAGAGATGTGTATGGGGAAAGATGTTCGTATTGCCGTCCGTGTGACTGCAAGAGAAAAGGATAAAATCCAGTCCAAAGCCCGAAAATGCGGACTGAGTACAACCGAATATGTGAAGCAAAGAGCGTTGGGGTACGAGCCGAGAGCAGTTCCGCCTGACGCTCTTTTTGCTTGCCTCGAAAAGCTGGGCGAGCTTGCGAATAAAGCCAGTTCACCGGAGCTGGACAAAGAAATCTGCACGGTGCTGAAACAGATCACAGCAGAATTCCTGCTGCCGGGAAAGGGGTGATGCGCTATGGCTGTTACAGGCTTTTGGCCTGTGTTCAAAAATCTGAAAGCCACGCTGGACTACGCCGACAATCCCGACAAGACCACCGCACCGGAATATCTGGACGAGGATTTGTATGCTGCCCTGCGTTACGCAGAGAACGATGATAAAACCGACCGCAAGATGTTTGTGGGCGGTATCAACTGCTCGGCACAGAACGCCTATGCCGAGATGATCGCCGTGCAGCGGCGATTCGGGTTGCGTGGCAAGGTGGTGGGCTACCACGGCATTCAGAGCTTTCGTGAGGGCGAGGTAACGCCGGAGCAGGCATTCGCCATTGGCAAGGAAACCGCACGGCAAATGTGGGGCGATCGGTATCAAGTGATGGTCACCGTCCACCTGAACACCGACAATGTTCACTGCCATTTTGTTGTGAATCCCGTGTCCTTTAAGGACGGCGCAAAGTTCAAAAACAAAATCGGCGACCACAAGGAGCTGCGTAAAATCTCCGATGAGATCTGCCGAGAACACGAGCTGTCTGTGCTGGAAAACAGCGATTTCTACTCCAAGGGCAAGAAGAAAGAGTACTGGGTCCACAAGGCAGGTAAGCAGACCCACCGGGATATGCTGCGCCGGGATGTGGAGGAGGCGCTGGCCAAGTGCGGTTCATTCCGTGAAATTGAATATTACCTGAAATGTTTGGGCTATCGCTTCCAGCGGGACTTCCATTATGCCCACCCCTCCGTCATCATCGACGGCTGGCAGCGCCCTATCCGCATTGACAGCCTTGGGCCACAGTTTAGCAGAGAAGCCATCCGGGAGCGGTGCCTTGAAAACCAGCGGAAGCCGGAGCTGTACGGATACGCCTATCCGCAGCGAAAACGAGCACCGCTGCTAGCTATTGAGTATCACCTGCGGCAGGCGCAGAGGCAAGATACCGTTACGCTGCTGTTCGAGATTTTCATTGAACTGCTGAAAATCTGCACTGGCAGCAACATTGAAAACACCGACCGCCGCCCTTTATCACCGGCCATGCGGGCGGAGGTACGGAAGCTGGATCAATATCTGGAAGAATACAAGCTCCTTTGCGACCACCGTATTGAGTCGCCAAAGGAGCTTTTGTCATTTCAGGAGGGGTTGACCGCCCGGATTTCGGCGCTGGAGGAACAGCGCTACGCCCTGCGCCTGAAGCTGCGCCGAGTGAAATCTCCGGAGGAAGAAGCTGGCCTGAAGGAACACTGCAAAAAGATTACAAAAGAGCTCACTCCTTTGCGACGGGAGAGGAAAACCGTTCTGCGTATCGCAGAGCACATTCCCAAAATACAGGAGCTTCTGGATGCCGAGCGTAAAACCGAAATGGAACACAACAACCTGACACGAAAGAAAGAGAGGAAGATTGAACGATGAAACAAACCAACATTGCAGTTTCCAAGCTGCGCCCCTTTGAAAACAACCCCTATCAGGTCCGGGACGATGCGGAGATGAATACGCTGATCGAAAGTATACAGACGCAAGGCATTCTCTCACCGCTGATCGTCCGACCGATTGAAAATACAGAGGAATATGAAGTCGTAAGCGGTCACCGCCGCTTACACGCAGCACAAAAGGCAGGGATCACCGAGGTTCCTGCCTTGATTTATGCCCTCGACCGGGATGCTGCCGCCATTGCGGTGGTGGACAGTAATCTGCATCGGGAACATATTCTGCCCTCTGAAAAGGCATTTTCGTATAAGTTGAAAGCTGATGCCCTGAAGCATCAGGGACAAAGAACAGACATAACTTCGGAGCAAATTGCACCGAAGTTGTCCACGGAAGTAATCGGAGAGCAAGAAGGAATCAGCAAGGATACCGTTAAGCGCTATATCCGCCTGACTCATCTCATTCCTGAGTTCCTTGAAAAGATGGATAAAGGCGAAATAGCCTTGTCTGTCGGCGTGGAGCTTTCGTTCCTTGACGAATCCATCCAGCGGGAGGTTTTGGAACAGTGTGCCATCAACGACTGCACCCCATCCTATTCACAGGCGTGGCGGATGCACAAGGACGACCGGGAAGGGACACTGACCAAGGCAGTCATCCAAACCATTATGTCAGAGGAAAAAGCCAACCAGAAGGCCCGACTCAAGATTCCAATGGAACGCATCCGCAAGTATTTCCCCCAGAGCTATACTGCCGCTCAGATTGAGGACGCCGTGGTGAAGCTCTGTGAGCGGGACTACCGCCGACGAACCGACCGGGAGCGATAAGGAGGTGCGGCCTATGGGAGAATATCGCAAGATCGACTACACGCAGGTCGCACTGCCGGAGGAACTGCTTACCTCCTTTGCCAAGGCCATGCTCCCGGAGCTGCGTAAGTTTTACGCCAGCGACGAGGGCAGGGCCTATTTTGCAAAGTGGCTTCTGAAGCACCCGGAATATGCGGCACATTCGACACCGGAGAGCGGATGACTATAATAAAAATCGGAGAGGAGGATTCTGTATGAATGTAGTCATTTACGCCCGCTTTTCCAGCCACAGCCAGACGGAGCAGTCCATTGAGGGACAGCTCAAGGTTTGCTATGAATATGCGGAGGCGAACCGTTATACTGTTGTCGGAGAGTATATCGATCGAGCCATCGTTGGCTGAGTATGGTAAGCCGCTCAGTAAGAATATTCACGGTAAGCATATCAGGTAAGGGGCTTTCAATTAAACTGGATATTTGTGTATAGCTGCTTGAATTCATAATAATCAGGCAGATATCTTTTTTATGAACCCTATTGACAATCATGAATGACAAGAGTATAATGCAATATGACAATGGTAGTTGTCAATTAGACAAAGGAGATTGTCAGATGGAGGTGCTGTATGATACTGCGAAACCGTTTGAAAGAACGCAGAGCCGCTCTGAATGTTAATCAGCAGGAAATGGGACGCTTATGCGGCGTTTCAAGGCAGACAATCAGCCTGATTGAACGGGGCGATTATTCGCCGTCCGTCACCCTTGCCCTGACGATTGCAAGGGTATGCGGCGTCAAGGTGGAAGATGTTTTCTATTTACAGGAGGAAGAAGAGAATGGACAACAATGAAATCAAAAAGGCAAATCGTAAGGCTCTGCCGAAATTTATACTCATTATGGTAATATGCTTGATTATCGGCGGGGCGATAGGCTTTTGCTCTGCAAAATATGGATTGAACACGCTGGCGGGAGGCATGAAAACTGCGGGAGCGTTTTTTGGAACATACATCGCCCCATGGCTGATGCTGGCGATCGCGGTGATCGTGCCTGTGGTCTGTATTTCGATTTATCGGAGCGCAAGGAAGCTGCTCTCCGCTTGGGACGGCGAGAATGAGGAAATATCGGATACGATTGACAAAAAACTTTCTATCGTGATTTGGGTTACAAGCGCAGCTTTGATTCTCTCTTACTTCCTCATTGCGGCATCCTATGCCAATGGCTTTGAAACTTTTGAAAATGAATCCAGTGACGCTCTGTTCCTTGTGGGCATTGCCGGCTTTTTTGCCATAATGATCGAAGCGGTCGTTTTTCAGCAGAAATGCGTTGATACCACCAAAAAAATGAACCCCGAAAAAACAGCGTCCGTCTATGATGCGAAGTTTCAAAAGAAATGGATGGACAGTTGTGATGAAGCCGAGAAGATCATGATCGGCAAGTGTGCGTTTAAAGCTTATGCTGCCACAAACATGGTTTGTACAATCCTGTCCATTGTGCTTGCTATCTGTGCGCTTGTTTTCGGGATAGGATTCTTACCTTCACTTGCGGTATGTTTGATTTGGATTGTCAATCAGTCGGTGTATTGCAGGGAAGCATTAAAGTATTCAAAGGCAGGGAATAAGATTTCCTGACGGAAACGCAGGAGGACAGGCAATGGAAGCTTATTTGGTGATTATTGTTGCGCTGATTATCTTTTTCTGTATCCTGAAAAGGCGACGAACAGCGGCGGCTGTGTGGCAGATACAAAACCGAAGAAAACAAAACAAGGAGAATGTTGTTATGAAAGAGCTTGCAAAGCAATTTATCGGGGAAGAATGCATCATCTATACGATTACCTCAATTGAAGGCAGCATACAGGGCGTTATCAAAGAAATTGATGACGGAGGTATGGTCATTGAGAGAAATTCCGGCGAACGGGAAATCGTCAATCTCGATTTTGTCACCCGAATCCGGCAGTATCCGAGAAAGAAAAATGGGAAGAAAAAGGGCGTTGTTTTGGACTGAATCCCTGATTTGACGGCATAAATCCGCCGATGCAACCTGAAGTTTACATTTAGAACCGTGCTGTTGGTGGTCTTTCAGACATCAAAATGGTATTATTGGTGCGAACGAATCGTTCAGAATGGAGGACGCACTATGACATTAGGCGATAAATTATCAAAACTACGCAAAGAAAACAATTACACGCAGGAACAGATTGCGGCTGCTCTTGGCGTATCCAGACAGTCTGTAAGCAAATGGGAAAGCAATCTTGCCTACCCTGAAACGGATAAACTGATACGCATGAGCGAGATGTTTCAATGTTCGCTGGATTATTTACTTAAGGATGAGGAAGAAATGGGCGGCGGATTGCAGGCTGACTCGGCAATCTGTTGTTTGACCGCCGTCTTTTGTTTCACGATGAGTTTAACTTTGAGCTGACCGCAGAGGATATGGCGGCAATCACGGTCTTGGCACGAAGCATTCCTTGTTTTCTCTCATGCGGACTCCAATATGGTAGAATGGTTTGTGAAAATGATAGAGGAGCGCAAAAAGCACAGTGATTATTCAAAAGAGAAGCGGCTGCGAGGTCGCTTACACCGCGATACTGCCAAACGACATGGAGCGCATAAGCGCAGAGCTTAGTCGTTGAGCAGATGAATTGAAAACAAACCTGATTATGACTTGCGGCGGCTCGGGACTTGCCCGTTGCGAGGTAACACCGGAAGCCGCTATGACTGTTATAGAAAGTGCTGTGCCGGACATACATGAGCTTATGAGAAGCGAGTGCTTTCGCGTAGCACCGAGGGCGAGCTTGTCGCGGGGCATTGCCGGAGTGCGGACAAACTCCCTTATAGTCAACCTGCCCGGAAGCGGGAATGAGGCGGCGGAAAGCCTAGGCGCGATTTTGCCGGTGCTCGACCATGTGTTGAGCATGTTGTCGAAATAAGAGAGATGTGGCTTGCTCGGCATATGCCGACAATTGATAAACAAACCAAAATGTTTTGCGAGGTGCAGATAAATGGAAAGCTTGTTCATAAAAATGCGTGATGCCATAAGCCGCGGCGAGGACATGGTGCTGTGCAGCATAATAGCGAGTTCCGGCTCCACACCCCGTGGAAGCGGCGCAAAGATGGTGCTTTTTGCGGACGGCACTACCGCAGGCACGGTCGGTGGCGGCGCTGTGGAATACGAAAGCATAAAGCTTGCAAAAAAGGCGCTCAAGGAGCGCAGAGAATTTACACAGGGCTTTAACCTCAGCCACAATCAGACGGCGGACATAGGTATGATATGCGGCGGCTCCGTTGTGGTATATTTCCGGTTCTTTGCAGGGAATGACGCAAAGGCCATCGCACTGTTTGACTATGCGGCGAAGCTGTTTTCACGCAGGGCGAACGCATGGTTGATTACCCGAATAGATACAGGCGGCGTTGTGGCTATGGACATATACACCGAAGGCGAGGGCATGGTATTCAATAGCGGAATTGATGAGAGCGCAATACTGCCACTGCTGAAATACCGCGCCATGCTCAAGCAGGGAGACACTACGTACTACGTCGAGCCCATAACGAGAGCAGGCATAGTGTATGTGTTTGGCGGTGGCCACGTATCGCAGGAGCTTGTACCCGTATTGAGCCATATCGGGTTCTGTGTCATGGTGTTTGAAGATAGGGAGAAGTTTGCTGATAAGACGCTTTTCCCGACTGCCGCAGACACAATACTCGGCGACTTTACAGACATAGGCGCAAAGATAAACGTGACTGAAAACGACTATTGCGTCATAATGACGCGAGGTCATCAGAACGACTTTGAGCTGTTGAGCCAGGTACTGCGCACTAAAGCGAGCTACATAGGTGTTATAGGCAGTCGCCACAAGATAGCTTCAACGAATAAGCGGCTTATCGATATGGGCATACCCGAAAGCGAGCTTGCAAGGATACATACGCCGATAGGCCTTGAGATAGGTGCGGAGACGCCTGCGGAGATCGCCATAAGCATTGCGGCTGAGCTTATTGCTCACAGGGCATCGATAACGGAGGAGAAATGACAAAGCATATACTTATAAGCGGTGCGAGAGGCGTTGGCAAAAGCACACTTATAGAGCGTCTGTTGGCGGAAAACTTCCTGCCGTTACACGGCTTTATAACCAAGCGTTTGGAGACTGCCGACGCAAAGGGTTTTTACCCCATACACATCTATCCTCTGGGAGCAAAGTGGACGAACGCCGAGGGCCAATATTGGCAGTTGCCCGCTGAACGCAACCTACTCGGCACGTGCGATTCCAAAACTCACAACGTAAACCGGCATGTGTTCAACGAATTGGGGGTGCAATACATTGAATCGGCAGAGCCGGGCGGCTTGATAATAATGGATGAGCTGGGCTTTATGGAGGCGCGGGCGGAGGACTTCAAAAAAGCGGTGTTCAATGCATTAAACGGGGACATTCCCGTAATTGCGGCTGTTAAAAACCGCACGGACGTAGACTTTTTAAACGACCTGCGCACTCACGAAAACGTGGTCGTGTACAATATCGACGAGAGTAACAGAGATGCGCTCTACTCAGAATTGCTACCCATAATACGCGAATGGAATGCGAAATACAGAATTAAGTGAATGCGCTCTTGCGAATGTGCAAAGACACATTGTGCGGACAACATCGGATAATCGGGATGCTCGGCAACGACGCCGCATCACCTTTTGGTCAGTTTACTGTCTTTTTTCCTTCACGCCTTCAAATCGGAAAACAGCTCATCCATATCGTCATAGCTCTTTGCAGAAGAGTCTCTTGTAATGCGTTCCGCTGCAACCATTGCGGTGACGGTTTCCCTGTTGGGTTGATTCAGCGAGATTTCAAAAGGGATCCTGCCTTCCCGAAGAGACTGGCGGACAAATATGTTGAACACCGTGGTCTGATTCATGCCAAGCTCATTAAAAAAGGGCTTCGGCCTGTGCCTTGACATCCTTATCCATGCGGATGCTTATATTGGTAGTGTAGTTAGCCATTTCTCCTCTCCTTTCTTTGGCATTATATGCTGTTTGCAGGAGGGTGGAAATGGGGGGATGGAATAAACGCGGATTACTGCCCGACGTTTCTGTTTTCCACTTTAGACGCAGATAGATATTGGCTGTGATAGCGAAGGCGGCGAATATCTTGTTCTCTAATCGTACACCCTTCCAACAATAATCTTAACACGGCGCTTCGTCAAACGAATTGCCCTGAAAACGCTCGGAATTTGTCCCGGTTCAACCTGAGTGAAAAACCGTCGCAGCGCTTACCTTGTACCGTACGGACGGATGATTCGCGGTGACACTCCTCAAAACCCATCTTTTCGGCAATGTGTACCATGCAATTGTTGCCGGACCATGTTTGCATATAAATATAGTCGACACCGTTTGCGTGCAAATAGTCGATGAAAGCCGTCAACGCCTGATATGCGCAGTCCTTTCCCCTCGCTGGCATATCAGGCATTGCAATTCCGATTCTGCAATATCCCTTTTCGGTGGCAAATGAATAGTCTTCGTCGATGTTATAGACAGTGTACCAACCGATATACTGCCTGTCACGGGTTTATGTCTGCAAAGCATTTCTTACCTCGTCATCAGGCATATTTTTATACTCTTTAACCGATGTGTGCATATTTGCCATGTAGCGCTCAAGTGCTTATTGCCTGTTCTTGTCGGTCAGTCCGTCATATTCCAACGGTGCATCCCAAAGCTGCCGTTCGGTCTCTACCGTTGCCCAATAAACCCTTTTTTCAATATCGGATTCAATAGAAGCCCTCAGTACCATGTAATTAAAATCGATTCTCGTTGCGCTGTCCTTTCGATTCCCGAAAACGGTCTGCGATTCTCCGTTTGCATGATTATAATACACGAAATGATGTGATTCAACAGTGATGGAATTCGCAGAAGGGAAGACGTGTTTCTTGCACGGAGGCGGTTATTGCTATATAATGGCTAAAAAAGGCGAGGAGGCTTGTGATGGCTCGAAGTGAGCCTCCCTTGAGCGAAATCATGTATACATTGGAAGTCACATAGAGTATAGAGACGGCAAAAGAGAAAGGAAAACGCGACATGGTTACGATATCGTAAACAAGTGAAAAGGATCTGCCCGATGTGAGAAAACTGTGGGCTGATGGCGATGTTATGAAATACGTCGGCTTTCCCGATGGTTTACAGCAGACCCAAGAGGATATGACCCGATGGTATAAATGGGTGCAGAGCTCTCGCCCCAGATTGAATCACTACTGTGTTTTTGAGGACGGCGTTTACTGCGGCGAAACCTTCTGCAAAATCGATGAAAAATGTGACAACAGCGCCGCTCCGGATATAAAGCTCTTTGCATTTGCCCGTGGGCGCGGCATCGCCTCAAAGGCGCTCTCTTTTGCCATTGAAGAAGCATTCAGCAACGGCGCATCAAAGGTGTGGGTAGACCCAAATTATCTGAACCAGAAGGCTCTTCGCCTGTATGAACGCCTCGGCTTTGTCTGCCGCCCCATGCCGGAGGATTTGCGCGAATCGGAAAAAATAACTTCCGTCTATATGGAAAAGCTTCTGTGATGGGATTAAACAGAGAAAACGGGATGAGATTTGCCGGGAGTGTTTAAAAGGACCTGTGCAAATATGTTAGACAGGCGAAAGGAGCCTAAACCATGCCTTTTACAATGGTTCAACAGGATATAACGAGAATGCAGGTCGATGCGATAGTAAACGCAGCAAATACCGAGCTCACTATGGGTGGAGGCGTCTGCGGAGCGATATTCAAGGCCGCAGGCGCCGCAAAGCTGAAGGCGGCATGCGAAAAGCTCGCGCCCATTAAAACGGGTGACGCGGTAATCACACCGGGCTTTGAGCTTCCGGCGAGGTTCGTGATACATACCGCAGGTCCCGTGTACAAGCGTTGGAACGAAAAGCAGAGTGAAGAAAAACTCTATTCCGCATACACGGAGTCGCTAAAGCTTGCGCTTTCCAATGGCTGCGAAAGCATAGCATTCCCGCTCATATCCTCGGGCATATACGGCTATCCCAAGCAGAAAGCCTTGCAGGTAGCCACGAGTGCAATAAAGACATTCCTCGCAGAAAACGACATGGACGTATATCTCGCGGTTTTTGACAGGGCTTCATTGGCGGTCAGCAAGGATTTACTCGGGGCGGTAGAGAGTTACATAGGCGACAACTACGTCGAAGAGAGAGGCGTCCGTCAGCGTAAACTGTTAAATATCGAGCGCAAAGCTTTTAGAGAAACCTCGGTTTCACCGCAGCTCGGTGAAAGCTGCGCTCCGTCTGGGTTATCTGCGGCGCTTGAGGACATAATAGGCGACCTTGACGAGCCATTTAACACAACGTTACTGCGTTTGATAGACGCCAGGGGCAAGACAGACTCGGAGGTATATAAGCGAGCCAACATAGACAGAAAGCTTTTCTCCAAGATACGCACAGGCAAGGGGTATATGCCGGGCAAGCGGACTGTTTTGGCTCTGGCCATAGCGCTCGAGCTGTCACTTGATGAGACCGACGACCTTTTGGAGAGGGCCGGATATGCGCTTTCGCACAGTCAAAGATTCGACGTGATTGTGGAATACTTCATCGTCAACGGCAAATACGACATATTCAAGATAAACGAGGTGCTTTTCAAATACGACCTGCCGCCGCTTGGAGCGGGATGAAATGCGTCGGGTTTAGAACAACAAAAAAATCCTGTTGTATCTGTAGCTACAGAATAAAGCGGGGGGTTTGTTTTTACTGGAAGAATTGCCGGAATTGTATTTACGCCCGAAAAAAACGAGCAATGCGCGACATGGGGTATAGCGCGATGCCGGTCGCACACTACGTTGCCCATAGGCTCGCACCTGTCATCTTCGCCAAATCCCGATACAAGCTTACAGTGCGCTTGTGTCACACAGCTTGGGACGCGAGCTTTTTTTGTTTGGCCGTTATCAGAATAAGCACGAATCCGCAAACAAACAGCCCGATGCTTATCCATTGCGACGTGGAAAGCCCTTGAGCGAATCCGCGTATCTCGTCCCCTCGGAAGAATTCCAGAGTAAAGCGAACAACCGAATAGAGCGTCAGATACAGATAAAGCGTGGCAAAACCGCTTTTCAGCCTTTTACGAGGAATGAGCAGTATCGCGAATATTATGAGATTCAATACGGCTTCAAGAAGCTGAATAGGAAATACGGGTTCTGTTACACCAACGCTTGGGAAAGTGACCGCGCAAAAGCCCGTATATGGCGCACCGTAACAGCACCCGGCTAAAAAACAGCCTATGCGCCCAAATGCGTGCCCCAAGGGAATTGCAGGGACAACCGCGTCGCAGTAAAGAGCAGTTTCGCCGCACGAGCCAGATATTCGTACACCTAAGAAGGCTCCGATTATTCCCATTATCAGACCGCCATAGAACACTTGACCGCCACCGGCTAAGTCACTTATGTCTCCGCGAGACAGTCTTTCAAAAACCTCGTTGATATCGCACGAAACGAAGAGATACAAGAGCTTTGCGCCGACCAGACCAAGTCCGACGGCGCAAGCGGCAATAACAATCAAAGAGTCGATATCGAGTTTGTTTTTGCGTGCCCTAACAAAACAGATATAGAAAGAGAGGAGTATGCCGACCGCCATACATAAACCGTATGAGGGAATACTCATTCCGAATATGTCTAAATATGGATACATTGACGTTCCTCCACGAATAAATCAAAAAACTCACTGCTATTGGTGAACAACCTTGAGACGGAAATCCGAATAACAGTGAGTTAGGTTGTCAGTTGCATTATCCAAATCAGACGGAACCGATGAGAGACCCCAAACCGGTAACACAAGCAACACAGGCAAGATAAAAAATGATGCTGACGGAAAAACCGACGATGGAGCAAACCAAACCGGCGGTAGCAATGCCCTTATTCTCAGTCTTTTTGCGACCAAGCGCGCCCAGAATGATACCGATTACACCAACGATCGCACCAATCCACTGGAAGCCGGATGCAAAGAGACCGCATACGATAGCGACTATACCGAGAACCAACGATGCAATACCCATTGTAAAATCCTCCTTTCCTCCAAATCTGTATATTAAGCCTTGTGGCTAAATACCGAAAACCGCACATAACGGGAATCAGGCACCGGCTTACTTACAAACGCCATCTCGGGAATTTCCTTAAATTATGCAAGAAAACGCCTAACATGCCAACAAACGGATTCCGAAAATATAATAACATGGAAAAGAAAATAATGTCAACATGATGGTCCAAAAGTCTACGAGCGTCGGAGTATCAGATATGGGGGTAGTTATGGCACGTCAGATTTAAGAGTGCTCTGCGTGAGATTGCGCCTACCGAGGCAATGCCGAGAAACAAAACACCTGTATTACCCCGATTCATACGGGCGAAAACTCGAGGCTGCTTTAATTTCCCGTTGACAACACCGGTCTACATGCTGTAGACTACAAGTGGTCTACGTGATGTAGAGTGACTGGGAGGGCAGTACTATGAACGATTATCAGATGGGTGTAATAGAGTCTCGCTTTGCCGATATCATCTGGGAGAACGAGCCTATTTCTTCCACAGAGCTGGCAAAGCGCAGTGAAGAGGTTTTAAGTTGGAAAAAATCCACCGCTTACACGGTGCTCAAGCGCCTTTGCGATAAAGGGATATTCCAAAACAACAAGGGTGTAGTTACCTCTGTTATTTCGAGGCAGGAGTTTTATTCCGCAAGAAGCGAAAAATTCGTTGAAGAGACATTCGACGGCTCATTGCCTGCATTCTTGACTGCTTTTACGGCACGCAAGAGCTTGACGCCTGAAGAAGCAGAATACCTCCGCCGCATGGTCGCGGAATACGAGGAGGGACGGTAATGGAAGCGATATTCCTAAGAATATTAAACATCAGCATAACGGCAAGCTGGATTGCCTTGGCCGTCATGGTTGGGCGCATTTTATTAAAGAAAGCTCCGAAATGGATATCGGTTCTCATGTGGGGGCTCGTCAGCGTCCGCTTGCTTTTCCCATTCTCTTTTGAAAGCGTATTCAGCTTGATTCCGAGTGCGGAAACAATTCCGAGCGACATTTTGTATTCGGATACGCCTGCGATACACAGCGGAGTTGACGTACTTAACTCTATAGTAAATCCGATTATGGGAGAGTCACTCGCGCCCTCTGTCGGGGCAAGCGTTAACCCTATGCAGGTGCTTGCTTTTGTTGCCACAATTGTTTGGCTCGCAGGCATCGCCGCAATGCTCGCATACATGGTGATAAGCTATATCAGAGTGCACAATAAGGTCCGAGAGGCTGTGGTATTTGTAGATAACATTTGGATCTGTGACCATGTGGACACTCCGTTTATACTGGGCGTGATATGTCCTCGAATATACCTCCCGTCGGCGCTGAATGAGCGGGATATGGAATATGTCATTGCTCACGAAAAAGCCCATTTGAGGAGACACGATCATTTGTGGAAACCGTTGGGATATTTGTTGCTCACGGTCTATTGGTTTAATCCCATTATTTGGGTCGCCTACATACTTCTTTGCAGGGATATCGAGCTCGCCTGCGACGAAAAGGTTATCCGCGATATGGGAACAGAGAATAAAAAGCCGTACTCCGATGCCTTGATAAATTGCAGTGCGCCCCGCAGGACGATAGCTGCCTGCCCATTGGCATTTGGTGAAATCGGCGTGAAAGGAAGGGTTAAATCCGTGCTGAACTATAAAAAACCTGCGTTTTGGGTGATAATCGTTGCCGTAATCGCCTGCGTGGTCGTGGCCCTGTGCTTCCTGACAAACCCTAAAACCGATAACACGACGATAAAAATAATTGTGCCGGCGGGGAGTCAGAGCCGATTGGTTTACGCGGACAAAGAGCTATCTCCGACCAAAAACCAAGTTATAATCTCCTGCGGCGAAAATCTCGGCGATACCGAGGTCATACTGCGACCCGTAGAAGCGACAGAGGAAACCGCCGGTAAGCCGGTTTATATGACGCCGGGTATGTCAGTTAAACTGAATGCGGAAAAAGGTGTATGGTACAGAATCGGCGTAAATGTTCAAAATCCGACCGACGAAGCCATTGCCGTATATGTTAATGTGGAAAACGTAGAAGTTCGCTTTTCTCCGAAGGTAGTAGAATGGTTTGATTACCTCGAAGCCCCGGATAAAATGCCGTGGGACAGTCTATCCGAAATCAATATTCCGGAGTTCCCGAATGTAACTTTCCGCTGGTACGCAGGGAAAATAGAGGCAGCCACTGAAAAGGAGAACAAGCAGTTGTATACGGGTATGCCAATATGGAGTGCATATTTCTGCGACCTTACGGGCGACGGTATGCCGGAGCTCTGCTCAACGGTCAGTTTTGGGTCGGGCATGATAGATGATCACGTAATAGTCTACGACTATGCAAACAGTGTGAGCTATACCCTGGAGGACCGCGGAACATATGATTATACCCTCAGGCTGAATGGCGGCAACGGAGGGCTGTATGTCGATCAAAAGAAATACGGCAGTGACGAGTTTGTGTCAACCGGACTGCTGGCGCTTGAAGGCGGCAGTTTAAGAATAGTGCGGGTTGAAACGAATTTCACGGAGCAGGCGACAAACGAGCAGGAACTCAGGGATAAATATCCCGAATATTTCGGGCTTGACGCAAAAAACGGCCTTGATGTCTATGTTTGGCAGTTGGCAGAGGGCAGTTATTCGTTTGGACTGCTTCACCATACAGAAGCTCAGCGACCTTGGGTATCTTACGAACTGCTGAATCTTGTGGGAACTGATGCTGACGAAATGCGCCTAATACTTTCCACGTACGATATTGACGAGAGCGACATCGCAATTATCCCTTGGCAAAACCCGATATCGAGCTATATAGCTGACGTTTGGATGATAGAAGACGGCGAAAGCCAAGAAGAAAAGCTGAAGGCTTATATAAACAACATCAGAAATATGCTCTTTGGCGATGGTACAATAAGTTCTACCTACGACTACCCCATATACGACTCGATTGTATTTGACATAGACGTCGACGGAAAAGACGAATACTGCGTACTCGGTTACGGAAGGACATCAGGGCTGTTTACTTTCACTTTCAGCGCAAGCGAGGCAGGCGCAGAACAACCGGAATATGAAACCGTATTCTGCACCGAATGGTATGACCTGTCGTTTGTCGGATGCGACGATGGTGTTGTCCGCGTACAGGGCATCGATCAAGCTGATGTGCCGCAGACGCACCTGTTTGACATCACGATTATCGATGGCATTGTGCGGCTATCCGAAAACGGTAAATACTTGAGTGCAGTAGAGATTTTAACAACAGATTGACATACGGCGAAATCCAAAGGGTGCGCTCTGCTGCGTAAAACAACCCGGACACTCGAATGTCCGGGTTGTTTTTGTCGTTTGATCCGTTGATGGGTCAGCCCTCCGCTTCACAGCTCACGCTCTGCCTTTTTGCCGGCCTTTCTTGCACGGAAAATGCACAACGCAAGCAGCAAAGCGAAATAGAACAATATGCCAATGGCGAGTATCAACTGCAGGTCGCGCAGCGCGGAATACGAGACCGTGGAAAAACGCAACACGCAAAAATGTCCCAAACCATAAGCCACAGGAATTAAAATCAGCTGTTCCATCCATTTGCGGACACGCTGCCTTTTTCGGAACAGCAACAATGCTGCACCCAAAAGCACGAAGAGTCCCGCATTCAGAATTAACCAGTAGCCCAACGAAAGTCGTGGCAGCACAACCCAGCTGCCTTTCTCGGGAGAGGGTGTTCCGTAAATACAAACCAATTTCGCATCATTACCTTGCATACTGTACTGTGTAAAGTATATAGTAATCGGGTCGCTATTCACCGGTTTTATCACGGCAGTTTTAACGCCATGCTTTTTAGACATCCTGTCCCATTTGGATGACCACACTTCGAGATGATAGACCAACTGATTACTATCCGCATCGGTGACCTTTTGAAGTGAATAGTTTGTTATTGTTTCACTGAAAGAGATTGTTACCATCCCGTCATCGGTTTCTGTTACTGTCACCAACTCCGGAGAATATGTGAAAAACTCAGGCGCTGTCAAAAAAGAGAAAACTGACAGCATCAATGCAAGCATTACAGCTATCGTGCAAAGTATAGTCTGAAGCTTCTTTGACAACAATTTCTTTTTCAGCTTCTTAATCGGTTCGGTGTCAATGTCCGGCTCTGGTACGACAAGCACATTTATTTGCTCGAGTTCAATTCGACAAGCAGGACAGTTATCCAAATGCTCCCGCACAAACTCAGATGTATCGTCGGAAACCAGTTTTTCCGCGTAGAGCGGAAGAATATCTCGGATAATACTGCACTTATTCTTCATTCTGTGAAACCTCCATTTCTTTTTGAATCATTTTTCGTGCCCGGTGATAGGTGACGCAAGCCCAGTTTTCCGTCTTGTAAAACAGCTCTCCTATCTGCTTAAAACTCATATCGCCCAGAGTTCGCCACATAAAAACCTCTTTATACGGATCGGGCAAGTTATGCAGGATCTTTTTTATGCACTGCGCATCCTCGGTTAGAATAAGCGCCTCATCCGGTGATGCCTCCTGCGCATAATCAAAGAGTTCTGCATCCGCGACAAGTTCGACATTGCGGTGCCGTTTCATGTAGGAGTAGTAACAGTTTTTGGCTATCTGGCATAACCACACGCGAATATCGCAGTCGCCGCGGAATGTATCGATTACCTGTATCGCACGGAAAAACGCTTCGCTTGTAATGTCCTCCGCAAGTCGTTCGTTTCCGCATGACAGCCGACGGAGATATAAAAACACATCGCGAAAATAATCCTTGTATATCTGCTCAAAATCCGCCACCTTATCACCTCCTTTTCATGTTCGTTCACCTATATGACTTCGCAAATGGAACAATCTTACAAGATTTTAGAAACAAATTTTACCATGTTCTCCCGTTGCCGTTGTTAAGCCGAAATAACAAATAAAATTGGCGGCGTATACATGGACGCTGCCCATAACGTAAATAACGCCGCAGAAGTGAAGGAATGTGTGGGAAAGCTCATATACCTTCAAGGTCCTCGTCAAGCCATGTGTCGGTATCGGATATCCTGCGTGTGAATATGCGCGACTCGTCCCTGCGGTATTTGTTCTGGTGGAATTTAAACAGCATATTGCCGTTTGCCATTGCGCCGAGTATCTCAATCTTGCCCAAGGGATGGCTCATGCAGTAGCGCACCGCCTTGCCGAAGCCGTTCTGCATAGCCTTTGCGCCGTCTACTATCTGTGCACCTATGCGAAGCGGCACCTGGAAACGCCCCTTGACACCCTTGACCGGGCGGCATTGGAACACGTAATAGGGTATTACGCCCAAGCCCGTAAGCCCGGAGAGGAGCGAGCCCAACACATTCGGGTTGTCGTTCACGCCTTTGAGTAATACGGTTTGGTTGCGAATCTGTATGTTTAGGTCCTGCAATGCGCGGATAGCCGTTGCCGCCTGCTCGGTGAGCTCTTTCGGGTGGTTGAACTGCGTGACGATAACTATGGTCTTAACTTTTGCGTAACGTGCGAGTATGTCGAGAAGCTCAGTGTCGCCGTATATGCGCTCGGGCAGTACCACGGGCATACGCGAGCCTATTCTGATAAAGGCGAGGTGCTCTATCTGTGACAGCCCAGCGAGGTATTTCTCTATGACCGCATTGCCGTTCATTAGCGCATCGCCGCCGGAAATCAGCACATTTGTTATCTGCGGATGGTTTGCGACATAGCTTATTGCGTCGTCGGCACGCTTATTCAGCTCATCTTCGGAAAGCCCTATGAGCCGCTTTCTGAAGCAATGCCTGCAGTACATGGCACATTGATTTGTGCTTAGTATGAGCGCAGTCTGTGCATACTTGTGCTGAACTCCCGCCGCCTTGAAGTTTGTCGCTTCTCCGCTCGTATCGAATACACCGGAGGGGTCGTTCTCGTCTATAGACGGCACGCACATACGCCTTATAGGGTCGTCGGGGTCGGATTTGTCTGCGAGCGATATGTAATACGGCGTTATCATCATGGGGTACATCCGAGTTATGGCGTCGCATTGCTCACGCTGTTTGGGGGTGAGGGCAATATACTCAGACAGCTCGCGCGAGTTTCGTATTCCGCTTTTGATTTGATCTTGCCACATGTTTTTCTCCGTCCTTTCTCAGTTCTTGCATTCAAACGATGCGCTATAGATAAGTAACCACAGCCGCATGTATGCTCGTCAGCTCACTTTCAAGCATTGCGTCAAGGGCATGGGATAATTGGTTATAAAGTTTGTTCGCAATGCAGGTTAACGCAAATTGCGATACGGTCAGATAAAAAGACCAGATGCAACAGATAAACTAAACTTACAGTATAAAAATACTAATTATTATATAAATGTTATCATCAAAGTTTTGTCGGCGCAATATGGCATGAGGCACAAAGGCGTTAACTTATTGTGAACTCGTGCAGAACAGTTGGACTGTGCGGACGGATGCGAGTCGGTGAGCATACAAATCAATCGCGTATTTGCAAAACCGTCCATAAACAATTAAGAACTCACACTATGCCAAAAATACGTGAGTAGCAAACCTCTGTATTGGAGATTATAGATACTAAAATCGGCCGTTTAAGGTTCTCATTTATTTTGAGTAAAAACGGGCACACTAACCAAACAAACTCATAAAAACAGGAGGAAAAAAATGAAAAAATTTGCTATCATTATTTTGACGATTGCGCTTGCATTATCGGTTTCGGCGTGTAAGCCCAAAGTCGTAAAGCCCGGTCCCACCACACCTACCAACACTCCTGGGACGAGCCCTTCCGCTCCCGTTGGCGAAGGCGAAGTAAGTACGGGCTTCTGTATTGAGACATCCTTATCAGACAGCACGGATGCCACGGCGGATAAAGGCGGCGCAGCTAAGTGTGAATCCGCGTTTTATGCTGTAACTGTGGATGCCGATGGCGTTATAGAGTCATGCGTCATAGATGCCGTTCAGAGCACTATAGAGTTTTCCGCAGACGGCAAGCTCACGACGGATACTGCGACGGAGTTTCCGAGCAAGAACGAGCTGGGCAAGGCCTACGGTTTGGCCCAGGCGAGCCCTATAGGCAAGGAGTGGAACGAGCAGGCGAAGGCGTTCGCACAGTATTGTGTAGGCAAGACCGCACAAGAAGTAAGCGGCATAGCTATGACGGCAGACGGCAAGGCGGCGGACGCAGATTTGGCTTCATCTGTGACGATAAGGATAGGCGGCTTCGTCGCAGGAGTAGAAGCGGCGGCAAAAAATGCGCATCCGCTTGGCGCAAAGCATGGGGATACGCTGAAAATTACGAGCATGACCAACATCTCAAGCAGTGGGGACGCCACGGCAGATGGTGACGGTACGGCTCAGGTGGACACGACCGTCGCGGTAATAACGCTCGACGGCGACAAGGTGACGAGCTGTTACATCGATGGCGTTCAGGCGAGTGTCAAGTTCGATGCAAAGGGTAAAATAACCTCAGACATCAATGCAGATATCGCTTCAAAGAACACATTAGGCGACAACTACGGCATGAAGAGCGCGAGCTCAATAGGCAAGGAATGGTATGAACAGGCGACGGCGTTTGCTTCGTATGTGACGGGAAAGACGATTGCAGACGTAGGCAATATAGCCGTAAGCGAGGGCAAAGCTACAGATGCGGACCTGGCGTCGTCCGTGACGATTCGCATTACGAACTTCATTGCACTCATCGAAAAGGCGGAATAATATCTGTCACTTGAGGACGTTATAGCCGCGCACAAAAAAACAAGTCTTCGGAGCGCATGGCACATGGGCAAATCGCAAATGCTTTTACGACACTTACCCATGCTTCCGAAGCTTTTGTGCAGATAATCATATTCGCATTCTAAAAGGAGAACAAATGAAAAGAGGGCTTCTGATAATAGTCGCGGCGGCGATATTACTGTCGGCAGTCGGTTGTACTGCGGTCACACCGGACAACGATACTAATCTCAACCGCTACAGCGCACAGTACATCACATTATTCGATACCGTGACGACTATAATAGGCTATGCGGAGAACGAGACCGCTTTTAAGGCTGTCGCACAGGAGTTCTATGACGAGTTCGAGTATTATCATAAGCTGTACAACGTATACGACAGTTTTGACGGCATAAACAATATAAAGACGATAAACGACATGGCAGGGATAGAGCCCGTCAAGGTCGACAGCCCCGTAATCGAGCTGCTGCAGTTTTGCAAAAACATGAACGAGGAGACGGATGGCACGGTCGATGTGACTATGGGGAGCGTACTGCTTCTTTGGCACGACGCGAGGGAGCAGAGCGCAGACGACCCGAATAGCGCATATATCCCGGATGCGGAAGCTTTGCAGGAAGCCGTCAAGCATACCGGTTTCGACAAACTTGTCATAGACGAAGCAAACTCGACCGTATTTTTGACTGACCCGCTTGCGAGACTCGACGTGGGCGCGGTCGCAAAGGGGTATGCCGTGGAGCGCGTGTGTGAGCATTCACCGAGAGGCTTTCTAATAAGCGTGGGCGGAAACGTCAAGGCGACGGGTGCAAACCCTGTCACGAATGAGCCGTGGGTGGTAGGCATACAGGACCCTGACGGCGGCCCAAACGATTATGTACACACGATTTATACCGAGAATACATCTGTCGTTACGAGCGGAGACTATCAGAGGTTCTTTACCGTCGATGGAGTGAGTTACAATCACATAATCGACCCTGCGACTCGATTTCCTGCGACGAGGTGGAGAGCCGTTACCGTGCTGTGCTTGGATTCGGGCATTGCTGATGTACTTTCGACCGCACTCTTTATACTCCCTATGGACAAAGGCAAGCAGTTGCTCGAGCTTTACAACGCCGAGGCGCTGTGGATTGAAGCATCAGGCGACGTGCATTACAGCGACGGTTTCAAAGCATTCATAAAGCGATGACGAGGTGGAAATGAACAACTCATTTGGCGGCGGTATTCGTCCGCCTGAGCATAAACACATTACGGCGGATAAGCCTGCGGTTACGATAAAAGCGCCCGAAAAAGTAGTTATACCGCTCATTCAGCACATAGGAGAGATATGCACTCCGCTTGTTAAAGCGGGCGACAGAGTGCTTTTGGGCCAAAAAATAGGCGATGTAAACGGTCTCGGCGCACCGATACATGCATCGGTCTCGGGCATAGTCAAGGCGGTTGAAGAGAGGCCTCATCAAAACGGAAGCGACGTGCTGTCGGTGGTCATAGAAAACGATATGCTCGATATGCCGCAAAAAAAGCAGGGTATCAGCGACAGAGCCCGGAATTTGACCGCAGACGAGCTGATACGCATAGTGCGCGAGGCAGGCATAGTCGGCATGGGCGGCGCGGCATTCCCAACAGACAAAAAACTCATATCGGGACTGGGCGCAGTCGATACCGTGATTGCAAATGCCTGCGAGTGCGAGCCGTATGTCACCTGTGACGATGCGCTGCTCCGCAGTTTTCCGGAGCAGGTCACGGGAGGGCTTGGCACAGTCGCAAGAATACTCTCCCCAAAGCGCATAGTTATAGCCATTGAGGACAACAAGCCACAGGCGATAGATGCGATAAAGCTTCAAGCCAAGAATTGTAAAGGCATAGAGGTCGTTGTGCTCAATTCTCGATACCCTCAAGGCGCGGAAAAACAGCTCATCAAAGCGGTTACCGGCAGAGAGGTGCCGAGCGGAAAACTCCCAAAGGACGCAGGATGCCTTGTGCTTAACGCAGCCACATGTGCCGCAATTTACAAGGCGGTGCATAACGGCGAACCCGTAATAGACAGGATGGTGAGCGTAACAGGAGACGCAATTAAAGCGCCGGCAAATTACATAGTGCGCATAGGCACGAGTTTTCAGCACCTCATCGAGTGCGCAGGAGGCGTTATCGACGCATCGCTGATTATAGCGGGAGGTCCTATGATGGGCGTGACCGTTTCGGATGTTAATGTCTCCGTGATGAAGGGTACAAACTCGGTGCTTTGCTTAAAATCTACACCGGAAATTCCCGAAAACCCAATATGCATACGCTGTGGAAGGTGCGTGGAGGCATGCCCTGTGAACTTAATGCCGCTGATGCTCAACCGTGCTGTGCTTGAAAACAGCGTCCGTCAGATGAGGACATATAACCTCATGGACTGCATAGGATGCGGTTGCTGTGTTTACGTTTGCCCGGGAAAGATTCCTCTCGTGCAGCGTTTTCGCAGGGGCAAATCCGTATTAAAGGAGAAAGCTGACAGTGAAGCTTAAAACGGAGTGCTCGCCGCATATCAGGGCGAATGACAATACCGCGCGGATAATGCTCGACGTTATTATTGCGCTCATACCTGCACTTGTCGCAGGAATTGTAATATTCGGGGCAAGGGTGCCCATGGTAGTCGCGACATCGGTAGCCGCAAGCGTGATGAGCGAATGGGTGCTGTTAAAACTCACAAAGCGACCCGGTTCAATAGGCGATTTCACGGCTGTCGTTACGGGGCTTCTGCTTGCGTTGGCATTGCCTGTGAGCGTACCCTATCACGTTGTGGCAATAGGGGCGGTATTTTCAATAGCGATAGCAAAGCTGTTGTGCGGCGGCATAGGAAAAAATGCATTCAATCCCGCGCTCTCGGGCAGGGCATTTGTCATGCTCCTGTTTCCTGATGCGTTGGTACGATATGCCGTGCCGTGCGCGGTGATGGGGCTTGGAAACACGGTAGATATAGTTTCGTCCGCAACGTCACTTCACCATATGCAGATACCCGCACTTCCTTCGGTCACATTGCTCGACTGCTTTTTAGGCAGTATGGGCGGTTGTATAGGCGAGGTATCGACGCTTGCACTGCTCATAGGCGGCGTTTACCTTCTCGTAAGGCGTGTGATAAACATAAGGATCCCCGCAGGATATCTGGGAAGCGTTGCACTGTTGACGTTGATATATGGTAAAGGCGAATCGCCTCTTCTTTGGATGGCGTACAGCCTGCTCTCTGGAGGTGTAGTCATGGCGGCGCTCTTTATGGCGACGGACTACGCGAGCTCACCCGTTACACCCGCGGGTCAATGGATATACGGAATAGGGTGCGGCGTATTGACTGTCGTATTCAGATACAACGGGCTTTTCCCCGAGGGCGCCACATACGCGATACTCATTATGAACGCGGCTTCAAGGCTCATAGACAGGCTCACCGTGCCGAGGGTTTACGGACATTCGAGAGGTGGTGGAATCAAATGCGGCTGAAGAATCTACTCGTGGCGATTGCCGCAGTCTGCTGTGCGGCACTCATAGCGTTTGGCGCAAAACAAATTCTTGCGCATACCGCCGAAATCAACGTACAAGCCGAGCGGATAGAAGTTATGAAGCAGATACTTCCCGATAGCACCACTCTTGAAAGACAGGAGTACACCGGTGACGACACCGTAATAAAAGAAGTCTACAAGGCAGATACGGGTTACGTTATAGAGACGTCATACGAGGGCTATGCGGACGATGTGGTCGTTTGGGTGGCCGTGCGCAATGACGGGACGGTGTCGGGACTGACGATTCGGGATATACACGAGACATGCGGGCTCGGCGGCAATGCGGCATTCGATGCGGGTTTCCTCGGGCAGTTTACAGACAAAACGGGCGAGCTGACCGTGGGTGAGGAAATAGATACGCTTTGCGGCGCAACCGTGACTTCAAAGGCGATTACAAAGTGCGTCAATTCTGCGGTAGCTTATGTTACGGGCGCAGATATAGATTCGAGCGCAACGGAGTGGGGTGGCTGACATGAAGAAAAGCCCTTTTATCGTCAACACATTGCTGGCGGCAATAACGCTTGTATATTGCTTGGTGCTTATCGTGCTGAAGGCGCTCGGCCCATCTTTGATAATCCCCAAATGGGACGTGCCGACTATAGTTGCGCTCGGTGCAGCGGCGCTTGCATTGGAGCGTTATATGGTAATCGAGTCTGCTCGCAGTCGCATTATATCGATAATACTTGCCACCATAACGCTTACGGCGCTTCCGCTCATAAGTGGGATCTCAGAGGTCGTTTGGTGGAAGCTCGGCTTGATAAGCGGCGTTACTTACGGTATAGTATCAGTGCTTTACGACAGCATGGCGCAGTTTATGCCAGGGGATCGCATGAGGTTTTTTACACCTGCGGCATACGCGCTCATACTTTACCTTGCGGTGCAGGGAATGCAGGGAGTATTGCTATAACTGAGGTAAAAATGGAAGCGAGCACGCACAAAAAAACGTCGTGGAAACGAGATTTGCTCATAATAGGGGCAGTCGTTTTGTTGGCGGCGGCGATTTGGGCGGCTCTGAAGCTTACCGCACCGACTAACAGGCGGGCGGTCACGATTTATGTCAGGGACGAGGTGTATACACAGGTCTCTGTGAGCGATTACGGCATTATAGTTATAGACCAGGGCGACGGGCATGTAAACAATGTGGTCATAGACGAGAGCGGAGTAAGAATGGAGTATTCGACCTGTAAGAACCAGGTTTGCGTACATGCAGGCACGCTCGATCCCAACGACGAGGATGCGCTTTTACTTAATATGAGCATAGTGTGTTTGCCAAACAGGGTCGTCGTCGAGCTGAGCGACGGCGAGGTGGATAAATGAGTTTAAAAACCAAAACCCGACGAATAGCGCTTCTCGGTTTACTTACGTCTCTTGCGCTGATACTTGGCTATGTCGAGCACCTCGTACCTATATCGAGCATACCGGGAATAAAACTCGGCCTGTCAAACGCGGTGCTTCTGTATGCGCTCTATTTTTTGGACATAAAGAGTACGATCGCGCTCATGGTGCTGAAAGTTGCGCTATCCGGTGTGCTTTTTGGCTCGGGAGTATCCGTGCTCTACAGCTTTGTCGGAGGCGTACTCAGCGTGATTGCCATGATAATGCTCAAACGCTTCGACAAGGTGAGCGTCATAGGCGTAAGCGTGGCAGGTGCGGCGATGCACAACGTGGGGCAGATAGCCGTGGCGTGCTTCCTCGTGCAGACGCACGTTATAATCGCATATCTGCCGGTGCTTCTTATTGCCGCTGTGATATCGGGCGTGCTCACGGGCACTATAGGAAAGCTAGTTTTGCGGTACACCGGCGCGCATAAAAGCAAAACCGCCGACAGCTCCGACGATTCCGGCAAAACAGATGTGCAGTGAAAGACGGACGAGTGGCGCAAGGAATGGTGGGACATGATTCGCGAGCGCAGGGACTTGGGCTTCTTGTTTCTGACAAAGCGAATAGAGCGGTTCAATGCTTGTATACCCGACGACCGGGGCGACGGCTGGGAGAACGTGACAGTGGGCTGCAGCGTGGAGAATCGGGAGGCGGCGGACAGAAGCCTCCCGATATTCGTAAATGCGTCGATAAAGCACAGAAACATGGTCTGTCAGCCGATGATAGGCGCGATGGACATATTGCCGCATCTGCAGGGCATCGAGCACGTGATAGTCGAAGGGGAATCCGACACAAACGCCCGTCCTCTCGACTACGAATGGGTACTCTCAGTCAGACAACAATGCATAGAGCACAACACGCGGTTCATATTCCGTCAGTGCGGCACTCACTTTATCAAGGATGGCAGGGATATAAGCTCAATGTCCGTCAGCTTTGCAGTCAGACGAGGAAGGCGGATATAAATTTGAGTCCCTTATAATAATGTTCATTAATCTTGCGCATGGATTTCAAAATCATATGCGTGTTTTTTATTGAAGAATCTAATTTTTCACGCTACAGTAAAGAGTGCGCATATATGTTTTTTTGTGTGTGGCTTTTAAATTGAAAGCAGATGAATGAGTGGACATCCGAGAGCAAGCAAAAGAAGTCATTATCAGTAAAGACGGAATTGCTGAATCTGCTGATTTTGTTGCTGCCGGGATCATGGAAGGCTTCTGTCGCAAAATTGATACTGAAATGGAGGATTACAGCACCGTGCTTCGGACAATCGGGGTTTTTCCTACCAAGCCGAATACGATACCTGCAGAGATAATGGATTTTAAAAAACAATGGACTGCGGGTGGATGTAATTGGAGGAAGTTATGACAGAAGCTGATAGAAAAAGAGCAGCAAAAGCTTTTTCTGATTGTTGGAAAGACAAGGGTTATGAAAAAGGCGAGAGTCAACCGTTTTGGCTTTCTCTTCTTCGTGATATAATCGGTGTTGAGCATCCGGAGCAATTAATTTCATTTGAAGATCAGGTTCATATTAACAAGGCTAACGGATTCATTGACGGTACGATTCCGTCAACACATGTTCTGATCGAACAAAAAGGCGTAGACAAGGGTCTTCGCAAACCAATCAAGCAGTCAGACGGAACATTTTTAAATCCGTTTCAGCAGGCAAAGCGCTATGCGGCAGAGCTCCCGTATTCGCAGCGTCCGCGTTGGATTGTGACCTGCAACTTCACGGAATTTCTTGTCTATGATATGGAAAAACCAATGAGTGAGCCGAAACCTGTTCTTTTGAAGGATCTCCCTAAAGAGTATTACCGTCTTAGCTTTCTCGTTGATGACAACAACCACTCGGGAATTATTCTGATAAACTAAAAACCCGTAAGATACAGAATAATGGTCACTTCAACGGAAATTATCAAATCGCTATCAAAAGGGGTGGGCGAAGTCTGAAAACCCTTGATATTACGGGTCGCTTGACTTTTTGTAATCCCTCTTCACACATCGCCGTTTTTCATAGCCGGACCGTCTATAAGCTCCCCGTGCTCGTCAAAGCGTGAACCGTGACAGGGGCAATCCCAAGTATGCTCCGCCGGATTCCATTTCAGCGCACAACCCATGTGCGGACAGCGTTTTGTCGTCGGTATAACAAAGTCCATTAAAGTCGTACCGAGGTTTAAGAAAAGCTGTCCCGTGAGCATACTTCTGTCTGTCCTGAAAATCGGCGCATAGCGATTGGACTTCTCCGTTACCAGGTCGCATAGCACAAATGCCGCGACCATAGACGTCGTCATTCCCCACAGATTGAACCCCGAAGCTACATAGACATTCGGCATATTCTTGCTGTAGGACCCTATGTAGGGCAATCCGTCCAATGTGACGCAGTCTTGATTTGCCCAGGCGTATTTCTCGACGGCATCAGGATAATATGTGCGCGCAAACTCTCTCACGCTCGTAAAGCCACCCTTATCCGCACCCGTCCTGTGATTGCATCCGCCTATGAGCAGCAGATTTTTATAGTTGCGCATATAAAAGCCATTCTTCGCCTCGTCCTCTATCGTACAGCCTATATGAGGCGCATTTTCAAGCGCGATTACGTGAGATCGCCTCTGATACAGCTTCATGAAATACATACCGTGCTTGTTTATAAGGGGGAAGTGGGTGGCAACTATGACCTTTTTTGCGTGAATAATGCCGCCATCAGTCATGGCAACCGTGCCGTCGAGCTTTTTAACGTATGTCCTCTCGTATATGTTGAGGTTTTTTGATATGCCGTAAATGAACTTTAGAGGATGGAACTGTCCCATGTGAGGAAAGCGCACAGCCCCTGCAACGGGGAAAGGCATACATGTGCGCGTGATAAATTCCGCATCGAAACCGAGACTTCTTATTGCGCTCGTCTCGTCCTCCATCTTCTGCCTGTCGTTTAACGAAAACATAACCGAGGGCATCTCCTCAAAGTCGCAGTCGATCTCCTTTGCAAGCTCGCGGTAAGTCGAAAGACCGTTGAGGTTTGCCTCGAGATAGAGCTGTGCCGTTTCGCGTCCATGCTTTTTTATCATGCTGCTGTAGAGAGTATCGTGCTGTGGAGTAATGACCGCGGTAGTGCCCTTCGTTATGCCGTGACCTATTCGCTCGCCTTCGACGAGAATGTAATTGACATTGTTCCTTTCTAAAAAATACGCGCAGAGCACGCCCGCCATTCCACCGCCTATTATAAGCACATCGGTCTGCTTATCGCCGTCGAGTGAGGGAAAGCAAGGCTGTGTGAGCGAATCTGTCCAGAGAAAATTCATATCGTTGATGCCCCCTTTTTAAAATAGTATTGGCATAAAAGTCAAAAATAATAATGCCCAATATTGAACATGATTTTTCCGCATAGCGAATGAATGTGATTCTTCGGGGGATAATCTATAGCATCGGAGGTGTCACATATTGTACCGTAACTACATCAAAAACATCGAACACGAGGCGATATTGAGCCTCGCAAAACATGTGCAGATACAAAGCGGTCATGTCGTAAGCAAAACGCTTGCACAAAACGAGGGTGTAAGCATTGCGTTGTTCGCGTTCGATAAGTATGAGGAGATGGGTGCACACAAGTCGCACGGAGATGCAATGGTGACGGTATTGGAGGGCACGGGGATATTTACCGTAGGCGGTAACGAATACACGGTCGCCGCAGGGCAAACGCTCATAATGCCTGCCAATGTAAGTCACTCCGTATACGCCAAGGAGAGTTTAAAGATGCTCCTTGTCGTTGTATTTCAATAAATCATAGAAGGAGAAGTAATTATGAGAGCAAAAGTAATCGAGGGATGTATAAGCTGTGGTATCTGCGTAAACATCTGCCCGGAGGTTTTCAAGTTTAATGATGAGGGCGTATCACAGGTCTACAAACAGCCCGACTCGAGCAACGAGGACAAAGCGCGCTCTGCGGCGGAGTCTTGCCCCGTAAGCGTAATCGAGACAGAAGGGTAAGCATAACACATCGACCTTCAACATTCACTTTGCGCGCGACATTGAAAAGAGATTCGATAAGGCGCGCAGATGGGCGTTACACGCGCCGTATAACAGCACGGACAACCACGGTGCTGTAATAAGCACGATAAAATTATGCGATTCCTACAGCGGGCTTTGCGTTTAAACAAAGCTCGTTTTTATATGCAAATTTCGGGTGCAATAGATTTGTTTGGCAGTCGCGGAGCTTATCAAATAACAGCGCTTGGGCTGGTTTGATTTGTTTTCATTCGCGTCACACAAAAATACCGCTGAGCCTGTATACACATCTGCCGCGTGACAGAAAATAATCCGGAATCACTAAGGGACGGTCACGTCTCGGCTGAGTGTGCCGAGATTTTTTGCTGAATGCCCGAGCGACCTTAGAATAACAGTCGAGGTGTTGTGCGTATGCTTCAGATCAAAGGTATCAGTAAGAGGTTTGTGACGGGTGAACTGACTCAGATCGCCCTTGATGAGGTTTCTCTAAATCTGCGTGACAATGAATTTGTTGCCATACTGGGGCCGTCGGGCTCGGGCAAAACCACACTTCTAAACGTGATAGGCGGACTTGACCGTTACGACAGCGGCGACATGATAGTAAACGGTATAACGACAAATGAATACACGGACAGGGACTGGGACTCGTACAGAAACCATACGATTGGTTTTGTATTCCAAAGCTATAATCTGATACCGCACCAGAGCATACTCTCAAACGTCGAACTGGCACTCACCATATCCGGGGTGAGATACTCGGAAAGGCGGCGCAGGGCAAAGAGGGCGCTTGAACAGGTGGGTTTGGGAGATCAGCTTCATAAGCGCCCGGGACAGATGTCAGGCGGACAGATGCAGAGGGTGGCGATAGCGCGAGCACTCGTTAATGACCCTGAGATACTCCTTGCGGATGAACCGACGGGGGCGCTCGATACCGAAACAAGCGAGCAGGTGATGAAGCTTTTAAGCGAGGTAGCAAAGTCGAGGCTCGTAGTGATGGTCACGCACAATTCTGAGCTTGCGGAGAGATATGCTACGAGGACGGTGCATCTGAAGGACGGCGTTATCACCGACGACACTTCTCCGCTCATACTGGAGGATACGGAACCTGTGCCTGTGAACAAAAAGAGTATGGGCAGGGCATCCATGTCGTTTTTTACCGCGCTCTCACTCTCGTTTAACAATCTGCGTACAAAGCTCGGCAGGGCTTTTTTGACCTCGCTTGCGGGGTCTATCGGTATAGTCGGAATAGCGCTCATACTTGCGCTTTCAAACGGTGTGAGCGAATACATAGTAAGGGTGCAGAGGGATACAATGGCGGCGTACCCGATTGCAATAAACGCCGAGACGATAGACATGGAAGAGCTTATGAACATGGGTAATATGTCGGACGGTTCGGATATCGCCCGTCCGGACGGCGTATTTGCCGATGCGGGCAGACGAAGCAACAGAGACGCGCTTTCACTGAGCGTTGCGGAAAACGACCTAACGGCATTCAAACGCTATCTGGATGACACGACGAGCGAAATACACGAATATCTCGGTGAAAACGGGGTCGTATACACCTACGATTTGAGCTTTGACATATACTCATACGACCCAAACGGAGAGCTCATTCGTTCGGATGCCGATACATCGCAGGCACTCAAACGCGCTCGCAAACACGATCTGTCCGGCTCACTCAGCTTTGGGGTGTTGGATGGGATATCGAGCATGCTCGGCGCGTCTGCAGCGGGGGCTGAGAATTTCTGCGAGTTGATGGAAGGACCGGGCGATGAGCTTATAAGCCCCGTCATTACCGACAGCTACGAGTTGCTCCATGGGAAATGGCCGTCGGCATACAATGAGGTCGTGCTCGTGTTGAGTGAGAGCAATACGCTGAGCGCTGGCGTGCTTTATCAGCTCGGGATAATATCCGCAGAGGAATATACAGAACTCGACGAAGCCGCGCGCACGAGTGAGGACAACGAGGGATATTTCTCTGAATATGAAGACATATGCAAGCATGAGTTTTACATGATACCGGTCTGCGACGGCTATAAGAAAAACGAGGAGGGGGTATATGAGTACGCAGAGGATAATCTCACCGCGCAGTCGCTCGTCAAGGATGCGCTAAAGCTGAAAATTTCGGGCGTCATCAGACCAAAGGCGGATGCGGCGGCTGCCACTATCGCCGATGCGGTTGCGTACACGTCTCTTTTAAGGGATTACTATATTGAGTACACGGCACAGAGCGAGGTCGTGAGGGCGCAGGAGAATACGCCCGAGGTCAACGTGCTCACGGGTATGCGTTTTGAAGCAGCTACCGACGAAGAAAAGGTGGCGGATGCGGCCGCGTATGTAAAAGGACTGGGCACTGCGGAAAAAGCGGCGCTGTACAGGGCATTTGCCGACTATTCCGAAAGCGAAAAACCCGGCACTGAGCCTTTGCCCGAGACATCTCCGAATACATCCGCAACACCCTCACCGTCGGATACGCTCACCGAAAAGCTCATACCGGACATGAGCGTAGCCGCACCTATCGGGATAGACCTCGATGCAGACGATGCGACGCTGAGCAATGCGCTCGACGTGTGGCTCGACGTTTCGCCGGACAAGGCTATACTGCTCTCGCTCTACGACAGATGTATCGCAGGGGCGACACTCAAGGACAACCTTATAGAGTTCGGCAAGGTGAGCTATGACGCACCTGCATACATATACATATACACAGACACGTTTGAAGCCAAGGAAGCCGCGACGGAGTGCATCGCGCGTTACAACGCATGCGTGGAGGAGAACAAGCGCATCACCTACACGGATTATGTCGCGCTTATAATATCGTCGGTGACTTCGATTATTAACATAATCACATATGTGCTCGTGGGCCTTGTCGCGGTGTCGCTTATAGTTTCGTCGATAATGATAGGCATAATAACATACATATCGGTGCTTGAGCGCACGAAGGAGATAGGAATACTCAGGGCCATAGGCGCATCTAAGCTCAATATTTCGCAGGTGTTCAACGCAGAGACGTTCATAATAGGGCTGTTAGCGGGCGTGATCGGCATAGCCACGACGCTTGTACTTACCATACCTACAAACGCGTTGCTCCACGCGCTTACGGGTATAAGCGACATAAACGCATCGTTGCCGCCGGGAGGAGCGCTGATACTCATAGTTTTGAGCGTACTTCTGACATTTATCGGCGGACTTATTCCGGCAAGCAAGGCGGCAAGCAAAAACCCCGTGACCGCACTTCGCACGGAATAGCGGGATTCGGTTTTGATATAATGCGGCAAACTGCAGGAAATGCTGTGGGAGGCAAACAGAGCGGGCGTGCATACATGCCGGGCATAGAGCAGGACCTGTTTTGAATAGGCGTCGTTCCCAAAATGTACCTGTGTCGGATCATGCGGCGGCAGTAGACAGCCGCGGTGAGCCTTGTGATATAATACGTGCCGCAGCGTATCGATGTCTGTGCGTGAGACGAAAGCCTTCGCAATCGGTCGATATCGGATTGTGTTATAATAAAACATTCCGGGGCGCAGTTGAATAGTATGGAATGCCCGGGATACAGCCGGAATGCAGTTTAGGGGGATATATGGGAAAGCGAATCGTTTTGACGGGCGGCGGAACGGCAGGCCATGTTATGCCTATTATCGCACTGCTCGACGAACTCAGAAAAGAGGGTTTTGAGCTTCATTTTGTGGGAACGGAGGACGGCATAGAGCACTCGCTCATGTCGAGATACGACGATGTAAGCTATCATGCCGTTTCATCGGGTAAGTTCCGCAGGGGTCTGTCATTTGGCAATATAAAGCACAATTTCGTTGATGTTTTCAATGTCTTGAAGGGAATAAAGCAGGCAAAAAGACTCATAGCGGAGATTAAGCCGGATGTGGTATTCTCCAAAGGAGGGTACGTCTCCGTGCCCGTTGTCATGGCGGCAAAGAATAAGGCGCACATCGTCATACACGAATGCGACTATACGCCCGGGCTGGCAAACAAGATAGCCTCGCGCTATGCGGACGATATTTGCGTGTCGTTTGAGGATACGCTCGATTGCTTTAAGGGCAAGGGCGTTTATACGGGGACGCCCATCAGAAGAGAGCTCCTGAGCGGCGACAGAAGTGCGGGTTTGGAGTTCCTGGACTTTGACGGGAAAAAGCCGATATTGCTGATAATGGGCGGAAGCCTCGGAGCAAAGGCGATAAACGATGCGGTCACGGGCGCAATGGATGAGCTGGTTTCACGCTTTGACATAGTACATATCTGCGGCAAGGGAAAGCGCAAAGATGCTCTTGAAAATATTGCCGGCTACAGACAGATAGAGTTTATAGCGGATGAGCTGAAGGACGTATTTGCCTGTACGGATGTGATGCTGACGAGAGCAGGGGCAAACGCCGTGTTTGAGATACTCTCGCTTGCAATCCCCGCTATACTCGTGCCGCTTCCCAAAGAAGTAAGCAGGGGCGATCAGCTTAAAAACGCCGCCTATTTTGCGAGGAAGGGCTACAGTGTTGAGGTAGAGCAAAGGGAGCTCGATTCAAAGAGGCTCGTGGATGAGTTGACTAAGCTTTACGACAACAGAAAAAAATACATAGCGGCGATGACCAAAGCTGACGGCGCAGATGCTGTCGACAGGGTCATGGACGTAATACTAAAGAAAAAGGGGTAAGCCGCAGAAAAAACATGCGGTAGAGCAAACTCTTGGATGGCCTGTTAACAGAGCTTGCAAGGCTGTTTTCACAGGAGGGCTATACTCTCTACGGCGTAGGTGGCATGGTCAGAAATCCCCTTATGGGGCTTCCTGTGAGCGACATCGACGTATGCAGTGCCATGAAGCCAGACGATGTCGAAACGCTTTGCAGAAAACACGGACTTAAAACCGTGGATAAAGGAAGAGCCTTTGGTATGATCGAGATACATATCGGTCAGGGCGATCAAAGGCTTTTTGTCGAGCATACAACATTCAGAAGCGACACATATGCGTTCGGCGGTCACAGGCCTGACGGGGTGCGCTTCAGCACGAGTATTGAGGAAGACGCATTCAGACGAGATTTTTCGGTCAACGCCATATATAAAAACATACTGACGGGCGAGTTGGTCGACCCCACGGAAGGGCTCACTGACCTAAAGCGCGGTATGCTTCGGACGGCGTGCGCAGACCCAGATTCTACGCTCAGGGATGATGGGCTTAGGATAATGAGGCTTGCAAGATTTGCCTGTGAGCTCGGACTAAGCGTAGACCCGGCGACACTTGCCTCGGCAAAGAAGCATTGCGATTTGCTCCTCGATATAAGCGCCGAAAGGCTGTGGACGGAGCTTTCCAGGCTTTTGCTCAGCGACATTCGCTATCCTGAGGTGCAGAAAAAGCGCTTTTGCGATGAAACCGATTCGGGCGAAAAACTGCCCTGGGACAACAGCGTTTTCTTTGGGTTGGAGCTTTTAAGGGAGACGGGCGCGCTATTTGCACTTATACCCGAGCTTCGCGCGGCGGACGGCTTCGTTCAGCGCACAAAGTATCACAGATACGATGTTTTGGGGCACAGCATCCGCACCTGCGCCTGCACGCCTGCTTCGCTTGCGCTTAGGCTTGCAGGGCTTTTGCACGACGTATCGAAGCCCGAGGCGTTTGAGAGGGACGGCAATATGTACGCTCATCCGATGCTCGGGACAGGTAAGACGAGGGAGATACTTACGAGACTGCGCTGTCCAAACGATACTGCAGATACCGTGTGTGGCTTCGTGAAAGAGCATATGTACGACCTCAACAATACCGCAAAGGACTCGACAATAAAAAAACGTTTTGCGATGCTCGGCAGGACGTTCGCAAGCGGCTTAATAGAGATAAGAAATGCCGACATACACGGCTCGGGAGTAGAGCTGGGCAGAATTCCCCAGGTGGACAGGTGGAGGGCGATACTTGCTCAAATGGAAAGTGATGGCACGCCCATGAGCGTAAATGAGCTTAACTGCACCGGCGCAGACATAATGGAGTGGACAAAGCTTCCACCGTCGCCTGCGGTCGGAAAGCTTAAAAATGCGCTTTTCATGCACTGTGCGGTAAAGCCGAAGGACAACAACCCAAAGCGACTGAAAAAGCTCTGCGCGGATCTTTACACAAGGTCGAAAAACGACAGCATTTGACCATTGTCTCTATTGCTACTTTAGGGAAAATAAGATACAATCAGTTAACGACGCTAAATGCGAGAATGAAGAGGAGATAAGTGCATGGATGAAGAAAGGGATTTTATTGTCGTAACAGACGATGATAACAATGAAATAGAGCTTGATGTACTCGGTTACTTCACATATGAAGAAGAAGAGTACGCCGTAGTGTACGATGCAAGCACCATAGGCGAGGATGAAGAGCCCGAGATGTACATAATGAAGGTCATTGTAAACGGCGATACAGAGGAATTCGTATCAGTCGATGACGACAAGTTTGAGACGCTCGTAGCGCTCGTACAGGAAGCACTCGAAAACGGCGACATCGAAGATTGCGACTGCGGTTGCTGCCACGATGACTGCGACTGCGATTGCGACGATGATTGCGATTGCGAGCATGAACATCACGACTGCAGTTGCGGCTGCGGCTGTGACCACGAGTAAAGCGGCATGAGATTAAGGCGGCTGTGCCGCCTTTTTTTGATGCGTTGATTTTTCCCGGAAACTGGCAGATAATAGATGCATAAAAAATCGGAGGATTCAATGTCGGATACTGTTTTTGCACCCGCTACACCCTTCGGAGGCGCTTTGGCGATAATAAGAATAAGCGGCGACGATGCCAAAGCCGTGCTTGACGGGTGTTTTTCGCGCAATGTCGCACACGGCAGCATACTGCACGGAAGTATAGTCAGAGACGGTGTATTGCTCGACGACTGCATGGCGGCGTTCTTCAAGGCGCCTCACAGCTATACGGGCGAGGACATGGCAGAGCTGTACATACACGGCTCGTACGCCGTGGCGAGGAGCATATTCGACTATCTTTGCGAGCTCGGGGCGCGCCCTGCGCAGGCAGGCGAGTTTACAAAGCGTGCTTTTATAAACGGCAAGCTCGATCTTAGCGAGGCTGAAGCCGTCATGGACGTGATAAACTCAAAGACGGCACTCGGCGCGAGAGAAGCGCTTTTACAGCTAAAAGGTGCGGTAAACGATGAGATACGGGGCATAGAAGATGAGCTTACAGATGCGCTTGCTGGACTCGATGCGGCTATGGATTACCCGGACGAGCTCGAGGAGGACGTATTTTCAAGCCTGCCGGAAAAGCTGTCTGATTGTTACAAGAGGCTTATTGAGCTTGAGCGCAGAGGGCTTGGAAGGAGACTTATCAGAGACGGCGCGAGGGTAACCATAGTCGGGAAACCCAACGCAGGCAAATCGTCACTGCTGAATGCGCTCTGCGGCGAGGACAGGGCGATAGTCACCTCGATTGCGGGAACGACGAGAGATGCGCTTACGGAGCATATCGACATATTCGGCATACCCGTTTTACTGACAGATACCGCAGGGTTGAGGGAGACGGGCGACGAGGTGGAACGCATAGGCGTGAGCAGGGCGAAAGAGGCAGTCAGGAATGCCGACCTACTCTTAGTGGCGATAGATGCGAGCGTGCCGTGGAGCGACGAGTGTGACGCTTTGATAGAGGAGTGCGGAGAGACGCCTAAGCTCATAGTGCTCTGCAAGGGTGACCTCGATGTGAAGATATATGAAAGTGCGGCAAAAAATGCCACGGGTATAGAAGCCGTTACCGTGAGCGCGATTACAAAAGAGGGCATGGACGAGCTCAGGACTGCTATAGCGGACATGCTTTTGCCTGACAAAAGCGAGACGCATATAACCAATATGCGCCATATAGAGGCGGTTGCGCAGGCGGCACAGTATTTATACGGCTCATGGAGGCTTACGGATTGGGATTGTCTCGCAACGGATATAGAGAGAGCGCTCGAGGCGCTGTCACGCATAACGGGAAGACAGGTCGATGCGGAGGTAATCGACAGGATATTCGAGCGCTTCTGCGTGGGTAAATGAAAACAGGCAAAAACGGGTGATTCGATTGCTGACTGCGGCATATGTTCTGTTTTACACAGTTTTTACACGGGTTTTATCTCGTGTTTTAACCGCTTGACACCAAAAGGCGGTTTGTGTGTTATAGTAATTTGTGGAATTTTTGAATAGTGTGGGGAAATGTAATTGGATATTTTTAATGTATTAACTCTCATAGGGGGACTTGCATTCACGCTCTACGGTATGCAATGCATGAGCGGTGGTCTCGAAAGGCTTTCCGGCGGTACGCTTGAGCGTGCGTTGAGTAAAGCTACGGACAACAAGCTGCTTGCGATACTGTTGGGAATGGGCGTAACTGCGCTCATACAGAGCTCATCATCAACTACCGTAATGCTTGTGGGCTTCGTAAACTCGGGGCTTATGCAGCTAAAAAACGCCGTGGGCGTCATAATGGGTTCAAACATAGGAACGACAATCACGTCATGGATACTGTCATTGACGGCGATAAGCGGCGATTCTCTGTTGTTAAAAATGCTGAAGCCGACGTCGTTTGCACCTTTACTCGCAATAATAGGCATAGCGATGATGCTCTTCTCAAAAAAAGAAAAGCAAAAGGCGATAGGTTCGACGCTTGTGGGTTTCGGAATACTGATGTTCGGTATGACGACTATGAGCGATGCGGTCGCACCCCTTGCGGATGCCCCTAACTTCGCATCTATATTTACGATGTTTGAGAATCCCATATTGGGCGTACTCGTGGGCACCGTGTTTACGGGCATAATACAGAGCTCTGCGGCTGCTATAGGTATACTGCAGGCTTTAGCGCTCACGGGAGGAATAACCTACGGCGCAGCTATACCAATCATACTCGGAACCAACATAGGTACTTGCGTCACCGCACTTATATCGTGTGTGGGCGCGACAAAGAACGCAAAGCGTACGGCGATCGTTCATGTGAGCTTTAATGCCGTGGGAACGGTTATTTTCCTCGCACTGTTCTATATACTCAACGCATTTATAGGTTTCGACTTCATAAATCAGCCGCTTGACCCGGCAAATATAGCAGTGGTGCATACCGTATTTAATGTCGGTGCGACCATAGTGTTCTACCCGTTTACAAATCTGTTGTGCAGGATAGCGAAACTGCTGGTGCCGGACAAGAAACAGGTCGAGGAGACAAATCCGTTGGACGAGCGTTTCTTAAACACCCCCGCGATCGCTTTGGAGCAGTGCAGAAGGCTTGCCAACACGATGGCGCAGACCGCCAGGGATTCATTCTACACAGCGCTCGATAATATCGGAAGATTCAGCAGCTCGGACATGGACAAGGTGAAGGAGCTCGAGGCGAAGCTCGACAGGTTCGAGGATGAGCTCGGAACGTATATGGTAAAGCTCTCTTCTAAGGAGCTGAGCGAGCAGGAGAGCCACGAGATAAGCAAGCTGTTGCACGTCATAGGCGACTTTGAGAGGATAGGCGACCACGCGGAGAACATAATGAATTCCGCGGAGGAGATGTTCAAAAAGAAGCTTGCATTCTCGGAAAAGGCGACTGCCGAGCTCGGTGTAATGATATCCGCGCTCCACGACATACTCGATATGACGTTAGAGGCGTTCTATACAAACGATACTGCGCTCGCAAAGCAGGTTGAGCCGCTTGAGGACGTTATAGATGCGCTCCAGTCAGAGATAAGGGCGCGCCACGTAAGGAGACTGCAAGAGGGACGTTGTACCATCAATTTGGGCTTCGTGCTGACAGACCTGCTCACAAATATGGAGAGGGTGAGCGACCATTGCTCCAATATAGCGGTGTGCATTATACAGATAGCGGAGGCGTCGTTTGATACGCACAGCTACCTCAACACCGTAAAGGAGACGAACCAGAACGAGTACGATAAGCATTTCAAAAAATACTCGCAGAAGTTCCTGCTTCCGTGAGGCTGACGGCGCACTGCGCAGCCGGACGGTCGTAAACGGCGGCATATAAAAACACAACAGCGGCGACGGGCTAAATAACCATGTTGCCGTTTTTTCAAAAGCAAACACACAGAGCGGTAAAACGGAATGTGTCGGAGGGAGAAGGCTTATGAAGATAAGATGCGTATGGGAGCATAATGGCAATGACAGCATATTGTATGCGGATAACTTTGCATGAGCATTCACGAGAGGCCCGTCAAAAGCTGCGGCTATTGAAAAAATGCCTTCGGAAATCACCTCCTACCTAAAGTGGAAAGGAGATACCGTGCCCGACTTACTTGAGCCTGAAATCGTTCAAGAGAAAATCTCCGAGCTGGCAATCTCCGATGCGGATTCCGACGTCATTTTTGACGAGGAAAGAAAAGCACTGAGCATAGCCGAATATTTGGAGCTAAAGGCGCTCGCTTTGAAATCGGCACGGGATTTTTTGACGATGTACATTGCAATACCGGGTAAAGACAAAAGCTGTCTGCCGGAAAGGACGACTTTCTATGGGCAAATTCCCCGTACAGCATTTGAAATGTATGAGCATACGAAAAATGTCAATGGCTATTACTTTGGCGAAATAGGAGTTTCCGCGGATAACGAGGGAAACATTCTGGAATGCAGAGAAAGGGGCTTTGCTTCGTTGGAGAAGCGGCCGGGTTTCTTAAATAATACGGTCTATCTTGGAAGCTATGATGAAGAATGGTCATTGAGAAAGGTTCTGAGACGCTTTATTTGGCACGACAGAATACATGCAAGAGCCATGTACCGAATGGCGATAAAGACCTTTGGAGATAATGCGGTGCCGAATGTTTTTATATTTGAAGCATAGCCTTCGGTTTGTCGGAGCGTTTACCCCGGAATATAAACCCATTTGGAACTTATTGGCTTACACTTATCGATGCACGGCCCTTTTTAGTTGACGCATAGAGAAACACACATAAAAAAACATTAAGTACCGACGAAACAGGGGGAAATATGTCCGATTTGTAAATTATTCCGACTAATAAAATTCGGCGTGAATATGATGCTATAATATAAAAAACTCCAAAAAGCGTGGAACTATCGGGCTTTTGGTGAGTTTATAAAGAGCAAGTCAATTCGCACTGAGAAGGTGCGTGTTTACATTTGAACTGTGCAGTGCTAAAATGCGGTAGGTTTTCACAACAGTGAGGATTGGTAGGTAATTATGGAAGATAAGAAAGTAAGAATGGCTGAGTCTATCGCCGAGAACAACAAAGAAAAAGTCAAAGGTGTAGCGGTGTCAGGCGCCGACTTTACACCCGAAGGCGATGCAGGTGACGGCAAGCGCAAAAGAACCAAAAAGCCAAAGAAACAGCTTACGCCCAAGCAGAAGACTATGAGGCTCGTAATACTTTGCGTCGTGGGTGCGCTTTTGCTTGCGGGAATAATCACCGGAGGCGTCAAGCTGTACAACATAATTTACAACCCTGCCGGCGTGTTCGACAATACTCCGACGCCGACAATAGATATCAGTACGCCCAACCCGGGCGATTTGCCCACGCCCACGCCCACGCTCGACCCGTACAAGGTGCTGTATAATCAAGCTGATCTGTCGATGATGAAGGACGTAGTCAACATTCTCGTAATAGGCGTAGACTATTCTGTAGAGCGCGAGACTTGGGACGGCAAACAGGATTATCATGCCGACGTTATGATGGTCATCGCAGTAAACTTTGAGGAGAACAGGGTAGACCTCATTTCCCTCCCCAGAGATACATATGCGCAGATACCCGGAGTACAGGGCATATACAAGCTGAACGCGTCTATCAACTGCGGCGGCGGATATAACGATGCAGGCTTTAGAAAGGTCATGGAATCGGCATCATGGATGCTCGGCGGAATACCCGTAGACTACTATTATGCCGTCAATATGCCCACGGTAAAGGCGCTTGCAAACGCCATAGGCGGAGTGGATTACGACGTCGAGATGGATTTTGAGATGGCAGGCAGACAGTATAAGAAGGGCTTCCAGCACCTCGACGGACAGGGAGTTCTCGACTATATGCGCGTCAGAAAGAATATCGCGGCTTCGGGCGACCTTAACCGTATAAACCGCCAGAAGAAGATGATGATAGCGCTGTTCAACGCCATGAAAGAAAAGAATTTGCTGCTCATGATACCCGACATCGTTCAGGCGTTCCAGGGACAGCTCCACACCAACGCATCGCTAGACAAGACTATGGCGCTGGCGCTGTTTGCATACAATCTCGATTCCGAGAACATAGGTATGCATTCGATAAGCGGAAAGAATCAGAACATATTCGGATGGCTTTTCTGCCTCACGGACCAGGAGAAAAGAGTAGAGATAATTGAGAAAGTATACGGTGTAAAGCTCAAAGAGTACCTCGAATTCACGCCCGAGTACGCCAACTACACATGGGAGAGCATGCTCGCGGAGCACTATCTTGAAATAACCGAAAAATTGGGTGAAGAGGTAGATAGACTCATCAACTCCGGTGCGGTAATGCCCACGCCTACACCCTCTCCGACACCGCCCGATGCTCCGGTCACAACTCCGCCGCGCCCCACATTGAGACCGTCGCCGACGCCGAGGCCGACCCCCACGCCTACGCCGACACCTACGCCAGGCGACACGCCTATCCCGTGGCCTACGGATGACGGTGGCGGAAGGACTACGCCCGAGCCGTGGCCTACGCAGGGAACGAGCCCCACTCCAGACTACAGTTATACATACGCTCAGTATGCCGCCTATTGGGATTACCTCGATGCGCTTGAGATACTCAACACATCAATTGCCGAGGCGGATTCTGAGGCTGAAAGATTCATGAAGCAGGGCGGTCTGCCGAGCGATTATCAGGCGACCACCAACCCATCGAGGATGCATCCGTTTATCATCTCGTACACCAACCTTAAGGCGGCAAACGAGCGCTATAAGGAAGCCTGCCTGGCTATGGCGCAGGCGTTCGGCAAACACCTAAATGTAAGCGCATTCACATTGCGCTACTGGGACGACCCCGAGTTTAACGAGGTGGATGTGGATTTCAGATAATAAGCGCAGGGAATAATAACGGCATCGTGATAGCGATGCCGTTTCTTTTATGATGATTGCTTTTGACCACTCAAGCAAGTCACAAAGCGGTTTAGGGAAGCTCTGAATAAAAAGCATTCATTCAGCCTCTGGTCAATATTTCGGCCA